>JAKZRQ010000116.1:0-3921 GCA_047518105.1 Pseudomonadales bacterium
GCCTCGTCAATCGCCACCGCCCGCTGGAAACGTTCAATCGCCTCCGGCCAGTGTTCCCGCCCGGTCGACCCTTCGATCAAGCCGACCGTGTACAGCACCTTGACCGGGTTCTCAGCACGGTAGCGCAGCGCGTTGTCGTAGGCCGCAAGGGCATCGTCGGGTCGTTGCTGGCGGGTCGCTCCGGCAAATTTACGGCTGTGCCTCGCCGATACACTACCCTTGCCGTTTCGGCAACTCAAGAAAATGTTTCGGAGTATTCCAGCAGTCCAAACATTTTAATTTAGTACAATATTGTCAATATGTTAATGACTAACCTCGGGGCGCACGGGCGCACGGGCGCTGCGGCAATTTCCCATTCGTCGGCAGGGGGACCGGATGGCGGTCCCAAAAGACGGGGCGAGGTCATGGCCATGCTGCCGAACTAAAGAACCAGCGCCGGAAGGCGGACATCTTTGATCGGAAGACAGGGACGGTCCATCGGTAACATTCGAGACAATCCGAAAAAGACCCCTGACGAGTTCAACCACCCAGGTCCCAAGGGTTGCCTTCGTCACCGCCGGACTCAGCGCGATAACGGGCAGCGCGTACTGGATCGCTTTTCTCATAAAGTCGGTACAGAAAATAGGCGATGTCCGGTGGACGTCTGGCGGTTGGCAAGCTCGCATAGAGCCGCTCCAGTAGCGGAACTTGCGACAGAACACGGAGCCTGGCATTGCGCCCTGAGAACATGCCTAGGGTAATCCCACGCGTAGCGGCCTCGCGATCCGGGGTGCCGGGGATTCGGTCCAAGTAGTCGACCGCGGTCTCGATGTCCTTGCTCGCCCAGCGATGGAAAAGGTACCCGTAGCCGCGTTCGCGAACTGTTAGGCATGGTCCGTTGCTTGGTCTATCGTAGCAGTCATCGGTCAAGTGGATGTCTATCCAACGTTTGGCTGCCTCAGGATCCGACTCCGCCCACGATGGCAGCAAATCAACGATCACGTTGCCCAGCTTAATCGGATCGTCGATCTCCTGTACCAGCCGGGCGGCGTGCGCCGAATCCTTCCCAGCAATTACATCGACGACGGCCCACATCGCTCTCGCAAATTCGTGGTGGCGCAGGTTCCGCACCCATTCCCTCGCCTCACTTGGGTGTGCCAACGCATACCACCTAGCCACATCGGCAGCGTACACTACTCGAACCATGGGATCCGGTTGGGATTCAAACCAGGATACCAGTTGCTGCGTATCCATCTTCGCGATTTCTTCGATGACGTTCCGGTAGCCAAATGAGTGGTACAGGTTCTGTCTTTCAGGATCAAGTTCATCGCCGATAGTCTCCATGGTCGCCAGCGCAGCATGCGGCATGTGAATCGCTAGCGAGGCCATGGCGGCAGCAAACATGGCTTGCTGTTCCATAGTTCGCTGGTCGGACGAGCGAGGCAACGACCACAACCAATCCAATGCCATCTGCGGCTCGTCTTGTGCCCAGCGTGCCATCCGCAGGTGTTGCCAGCGATAGTCTATTCGGTGTTGGCTCAAGGACGACGTCAAGAGTTCGGCCAGGGCAGCTGACACGTCGGTCTCAATCCAGACTTCCATGACGGCGAGAGACAGAAGCCTGCGCTGTCTTTCATTTTCTGCAGGCGTCCGCAGCGATTCCTGCCACGCGGTTCGTGGGTCCTTTCCCGACCAAGTACCCAGTACGGCGAGGCGCGCGGCCCTCCGTTCTTCGATGTCCTCTAACCCATTCGCCAGCGCCAGCGCCTCATGGGGCGTTGCTGTTGCGAATACACCGAGTGCAGCAACGACTATGTGTCTACGTGTCTCCTCGGGCAACGACAACACCCAAGCGTATGCCGCTTGCGAATCGAGTTCCATCCAACGGGCGAGCAGGCTTCCCTTCCAATCGATGTGGTGGTCCACATCCAAGACGGCTTCCATGACTTCACGACCATTGTGTGCCATCCACCGGTTGGCGGTGTGCCAAAGTATCTCGGTGGGGTCGGCTTCGTTTGCTAGGAGTCCTTGCTGCCATTCGCGAGCAAACGACGAAAGGTGTTTGTCATGTGGATTGACTGGGCCATCAATGCCAACGTGCAGCAGACGCGGGCCTCCGGAAGTGTCAAAAGGCTCGTTAGGCTCCAAATGCGGTACCCTGGAAGGGTAGATAGCAAACAAGCCAGCGACCGATAGTCCGACAAGCACAGCGAGCCCAGCAGCGCCGGACCAAAGTAGCTGCTTACGCATTCGGAGTGTCCTCCTCAAAGTCTGGATCTTCGTATTTGTAGTCCCACGAGAACGGCGTGAACTCGTAGGGTGAGGTGGTCCTGGTTCGTTGGACAGTCCGAGGGTCGGATTAAGGTGTGCTCCGATTGGTTTGGGATCCTCGATGAACGCAACTTGCCGCCGGATCGACACGATGTCAACGACATCGCCGGAACGTCCGGGGCGTCGTAGTCAAAAGGCCGGTCAATGACGACCGGAAGTACCCTTCCGGTCGTCATTGACCTCTTCGCCGCGGGGTTCGCCGTGTCACCCGAAGGGCCGCAGCGAAGCGGAGGACCCGCGAAGCGGGTTGACACGGCGAACCCCGTGGCGTTCCCGGCGAACAACCATCCCGGACGTCTCACGCGGCTTCTCCCTGAGCATCCCGGTAGACCTCGCCGGGCGTCCGACCGCCCAGCTTCGAGTGCGGACGCACTTCGCCGTAGAAGCCGAACCAGGAACCGATCACGCGCTCCGCTTCGCGGCCGTCCGACAGCTCGCGCAGGTACACCGCCTCGTACTTCAGCGAACGCCACAGCCGCTCGATGAAAATGTTGTCGAGGTAGCGCCCGCGGTCGTCCATGGAGCAGCGCGCGCCGGCGGCGCGCACCCGGTCGGTGAACGCGACGCTGGTGAACTGGGCGCCCTGGTCCGTGTTGAAGATCTCCGGGGCGCCGAACCGCAGCGCGGCGTCGAGCGCCTCGACGCAGAAGGCGCTGTCCATCGTGTTCGACAGCCGCCAAGACAGGACGTGGCGGCTGGCCCAGTCCATCACGGCCACCAAGTAGAAAAAACCCCCGAAACAGGGATGTAGGTGATGTCCGCGCACCACACCTGGTCCGGACGGTCGATCGCGAGGTCGCGCAGCAGGTACGGATACACCCGGTGCTCCTGGTTGCCCGTGCTGGTGCGCGGCCTGCGGTAGATCGCCTCCATGTCCATCAGCCGCATCAACCGCCGCACCCGGTGCCGCCCGGCGACCACGCCCTCGCGGCGCAGATGCCGCGCCATCTGCCGGCTGCCGTAGAACGGATGCTCCAGATGCAGCTCGTCCAGCCGGCGCATCAGCGCCAGGTTCGCCGCGCTCTCCCCCAGCGGTTCGTAGTACTGCGACGACCGGCTCACGCCGAGCAGCCCGCACTGCCGCGACAACGGCAGTGCGCAGCAGCGGTCGATCATCGCGGCGCGCTCCGGACGGCTCAGCGCGCCAACCCGCGCAGAAAAAAATCCCGCTCCACCGTCAGCTCGCCGATCTTCGCGTGCAGCTCCCGAATCGTCGCCTCGTGCTCTCCGCCGCGCTTCGATCCGGGCAGCGAGAACACCTCGCCGAGTCCCTCCACGGCCTGGCGCTTCCAAGCGCTCACCTGGTTCGGGTGCACCTCGTAGCGCGACGCGATCGCCTGCACCGTGTCGCGCTCCCGCAGCGCCTCCAGCGCCACTCGCTTCTTGAAATCCGCCGTGAAACGGCGCCTTTTTCTAGTCATGCCAGTGTCTCCTCTCGACACTGGAGTACACCTTGGCGAGCTGTCCAAGAAAGTGGGACCACCTCACTCGCGGCCGGCCACGCTCACCCGGCGCTGCTCGTAGTGGATCGCCAGGTCGCCCAGGAGGTAGGCCTCGGGTTCTGCCCGCTTGCGCAGGGCGGCCCCGACGCGTGCCGTTAGCTCAGTCGGC
>JAKZRQ010000117.1:0-29978 GCA_047518105.1 Pseudomonadales bacterium
TGCACTTCCGTGGACTTGCGGGCAACGAATTTGCCCACTTCCGACAGATGCGCCTTGGCGTGGCAAGCCATCAGGCGTGCTTCCTCGGGGATCGCCGAGTAGGCATGGGCCGCGTACCACAGCAATGACCGGCAGGGTTCCAGCTCGGCGGCCATCTCCGAGCACATGTGTTTGACGGATTGAAACGATCCGATCACCCGATTGAATTGACGACGCTCCTTCGCGTATTCCACGGCCTTGTCCAACATGGTCTGGGCGGCGCCAAGGGAATCCGCAGCCAAGATCAAGCGGCCGACGTCGATGGTCGTCAGTAGAGGTTCGCGATTGCCGATTGACCCTGGCAAGACCTGTGCGTCGGCCCCGTCCAGGACGACTTCGGCAACCGTACGCGTACGGTCGATGGTCTTGAGCCTGTTGCGCGTGAGGCCCGCTCCGGCGGGGGCGACCAAGTGCAACGCACCGTCGTCGGAGGCGATGATCAGTGCGTCGGCGTCGCCGGCGTCGAGCACGAACATCGCCTTGCCGGTGAGCTTGCCGTTTGCGGCCGATACCCCGTTGGTCTCCCGGCGACCGATCTGTTCCGAAACGCCCACCCCGAACACGACCTCGCCGGCGGCGATGCGCGGCAGCCAGGCTTCCTTCTGCCCGTCGCTGCCGGCGGCGGCCAAGGCGACCGGTGCCATGATCGAGGAAGCGACGTAGGGTACCGGTGCCACCACCGCGCCCAATGCTTCGGCGATCAGCGCCGCCTCGAGTCGGCCCAAACCGACGCCGCCGTAGTCCTCGTCGATCAGTACCCCGTGAACCCCTAGATTCGTGAGTTCGTTCCAGAGGTCCTCGGCACGCGCTTCCCCGGCTTCGGCGACCTCCCGCACCCGGGTCAATGGGCTCCCGGACTCCAGATAGCGCGAGATGCTGTCCTGCAGCATGCGCTGCTCTTCGCTCAATGCAAAATCCACTTCGTGTTCCTTTTGGCGGCAGTAGCGCCCGGTGTCCTAAGCGTGTGCGGCTTGATCGACCTTCGGCTCTTTCGGCAGCCCCAACGCCCGTTCCCCGATGATGTTCTTCTGAATCTGCGCCGTACCGCCGCCGATGATGAGCCCCAGGTCCAGCATGTAGTGCGCCTGCCAGAAGCCGCCGTCGCGCAGGTAGTCGCTGCCGTCGTAGAGGAGGCCGAGTTCGCCCAGGATGTCGATTGCGAGTTCCGCCATCTGGTGGTTCAGCTCGCAGCCGTTGAGCTTGACGATCCAGCGCGGCATGCCCGGCTCCTCGCCCTTGATGTTGTGCGACAGCACCCGCATGCCGTTGAACTTCATCGCGAGAGTCTGGCCTTGGAGCTTCAGCAGCCGGTCGCGGTAGATCGGGTTGTCCATCAGTCGTTCGCCGCCCACGGTCTCGCGCTGCATCATGTCGACGATGCGGTTCAAACGGTTCTCGGCCTCGTTGGGATCGCCGAGGCCGTCGCGCTCGTAGCGCAGTGTGGTGTTGGCGACGAACCAGCCCTCGCCCCGCTTGCCGATGATCTGGTCCTTCGGCACCCGCACGTCGGTGAAGAAGACCTCGTTGAAGAACGCGTCCCCCGTCATGGTGACGAGCGGTCGAACGTCGATGCCGGGCGTGTCCATGGAAAACACGAGATAGGTGATGCCGTTGTACTTCGGCGCGTTGGGTTCCGTGCGCACCAGGCAGAACATCATGTCCGCGTTCTGGGCGCCGGAGGTCCAGATCTTCTGGCCGTTGACGACCCACTCGTCGCCGTCGAGCTCGGCCTTGGTGGACAGCGATGCCAGGTCGGAGCCCGAGCCCGGTTCCGAATAGCCTTGGCACCAGGACATCTCGCCCCGGACGGACGGCGGCACTAGCCACTGCTTTTGTTCTTCCGTGCCGAGTTCCAACACGGTGGGGACGATGCGGTTGTCTCCCGAATGGCCCGGTGGAACCCGCGCCCGGGCGAACTCCTCCGCGATGATGCGCGTCTTCAGAATGTCCGGCTCGGTGCCGTAGCCGCCGTATTCCTTGGGGATGGTGCGGGCGGCGTAGCCGTGCTCGATCAATAGCTGCTGCCACTCCTTGGCGGAGTTCGGCTGGCCGGGCACGGCCCTCGCCACGTTCGGCGTCCGGTGCTTGTTGTCCTCGAGGAAGGACCGCACTTCGTCGCGGAATGCTCGGTGCTCCGGGCTGTATTCGAGGTCCATGGGGCGATGTTCTCCCGGTTCGCCAAGCTACCGCGGCTGCGGCACGATGCGGATGTAGGGCTTCGGCGCCTGCCAGCCGTCGGGGTACTTCGCCTTGGCTTCCTCGTCCGAAACCGCCGGTACGATGATGACGTCGTCGCCTTGCTGCCAGTTGACCGGCGTGGCGACCTGGTGGGCGGCGGTGAGTTGGCAACTGTCGAGCAGGCGCAGCACCTCGTCGAAGTTGCGCCCGGTGCTCATGGGGTAGATGAGCATGGCCTTGACGCGCTTGTCCGGGCCGATGACGAAGACGGAGCGCACCGTGGCGTTGTCCACCGGGGTGCGTCCTTCGGAGGTGTCGCCCGCGTCGTCGGGAAGCATGTCGAAAGCCTTGGCGACGTTGAGTCCGGGATCGCCGATCAAGGGGTAGGTGACCGCGTGGCCCTGGGTCTCCTCGATGTCCTTCATCCATTCGGCGTGGTTGGTCACCGGATCGACCGACAGGCCGATGATCTTGCAGCTTCTCTCGGCGAAGTCGTCGGCGAGGCCCGCCATGTAGCCGAGTTCGGTTGTGCAGACCGGCGTGAAGTCCTTCGGATGGGAGAAGAGTATCGCCCAGCCGTCGCCGATCCAGTCGTGGAAGCTGATCTCGCCCTGGGTGGTCTGGGCAGTGAAGTCGGGCACTTCGCTGTTGATGCGTAGGGTCATGGCGTACCTCGGGTGGTTGACGGAAGCGCAATGGTACTCGGTGCGCAAACGGGGCGCATCACCTCGGCGGTCGTTTCCCCTGAAGTCCTTGAGCGCTCCGAATGTCGACACGTGGGTTGTATTTCGATGTTCTGGATTCGACGCCAAGCATCGCAGTTGGGGAGACTGCAATTTGCAACTCAATCGTAACAATGTCATTCTCAGATGCCAATAAGTTCCTTTAAGTGATACCTGATGGTGCAATCGAAACGCATGATCCAGGCGCTGAAGCGCGTACTCAAGGAACGCCGCATGTCCTACGAGCAGGTAAGCAGACACCTTGGCCTGTCCCTGAGCAGCGTCAAGCGTTTGTTCTCAACCGGTAGTTTCACCCTGCAGCGCCTGGAGGCGGTTTGCGATCTGGCGGACGTGGACCTCCTCGAACTCGCGCGCCAGGCCGAAGCCCTGCAACTGAGGGTGGCATCCCTGACGGCGGAGCAGGAGCGGGAACTCATCGGCGACCCGGTGCTGTTGTTGGTCGGCATCTGCGTGCTGAACCGCTGGCGGTTCGAACGCATCGTTGATCACTACCAGATATCGGAACCGCGGTTGATTCAGCTACTCGTGCGTCTGGATCGCATGGGGCTGATCGAATTGCTGCCAGGCAACCGCATCAAGCTGCGCGTCGCGCGCAATTTCGCCTGGATCCCCGATGGCCCGATCCATCGCTACTTCGTCGAGCATGTCCAAAACGCCTTCCTGGCGGGAACGTTCGTGCCCGACAAGGACCTGCATCGTTTCGCGTGGGGCATGTTGTCCATCGAGTCCGCAGCGGTGTTGCGCGCGAAGATGGCGGAACTCATGGAAACGTTCGACGAGCTGACGCGCGGGGACGAAATCAGGCCGGCCCAGGAGGCCAGGACCATGGGAAGCTGCCTGCTGGTGGCGCTGCGTCAGTGGGAACCTGCTGGATTCCGTGCCATGCGTCGGGACGCCGCAGGGGCCGAGTAGCGTTCGCGGGGCGGCAATCGCCGGGCAGCGCCGGGCAGCGCGCCTCGCCGTGGACTTCCCGAGACGTCCGTGTAACGCTTTGCGCCGTTGTCAACCGAGGGGGAGGATCCAACCTATGGGATTCGCACTGTCGTCGATGCAGCTCACCAGCCCGGCCTTCGAAGCGGGTGGCGCCATTCCGACGAAACACACCGGAGAGGGCGTGGACGTCTCTCCCGAATTGTCTTGGAGCGACGCGCCGGCGGGGACGCGGTCGTTTGCCGTCGTCTGCCACGATCCGGACGCCCCGCTGGTGACGCCCGGCCGCTACGGCTATGTGCACTGGGTGCTCTACAACATTCCCGGTTCGGCGAACGGACTTGGCGAAGCCACGGGCGAACACACCCAGGGCGTGAGCGACTTCGGCAGACCCGGCTACGGCGGACCGATGCCGCCGGAGGGGCACGGCGTGCACCACTACTTCTTCTGGCTCTTGGCCCTCGACCACGATCTCGATCTCGAGGCGGGACTGGGGATGTGGGATCTTCTGGAGAGGATCGAACCCCACGTGATCGGCATGAACCGGCTCGTGGGCACCTACCGGCGGGGGTGACGCTGCCGGAGAACGGCGGTATTGTTGCCGCCCTTTCGCATTTGAGCCCCGGTGGCACAGCAGGATAGCGCGGCCGCCTCCTAAGCGGCAGGTCCCAGGTTCGAATCCTGGTCGGGGCGCCAGATGCCGACACGGTCATGGATGACAGTCGATGCCGACAAGCCGCATATCGTCATCTCCAATCCACGCGAGCGGGCGTTCGCAGATGCACGGGCCATGCAGACGACTGTCTCGGCTCGACGCCTCAAGGGCGCTATGATGCTTGGACGAGCTTGACGCAAGGTTTCTTCATGGTCGATCTCGTTTCGGTACACGGCGGACACAGCGGCGAGTTCTGCGGGCACGCCACGGACGCGTTGAGCGATGTGGTGCAGGCCTACATCGAGGCGGGTTTCCGCTGGGTCTGCCTGACCGAACACATGGCGGCGCATCGGCGGGACTTGATCCCGGCGGATGAGGCACCCCTCGACGTGGGGGCCATGAACGAGCGCTTCGCGCGCTATTTTGCCGAGGCGCGCCGGTTGCAGACCGCGCGCGCGGGAGAAATCGACATCTTCGTGGGCTTCGAAACCGAAGCGTTCAGCGGCTATCGGCCGGTCGTGCGAGCCGTGATCGACCGGTTCGAGCCGGATATGGTCGTTGGTTCCGTGCACCACGTGGGGGATGTGCCGTTCGACTACTCCGAGGACGACTACCGGCGTGCGGTGGAGAAGGCTGGCGGCATCGTGGCGTTCTACTGCGCCTACTTCGATCGACAACTGGAGTTGATCGAAGCGTTTCGCCCGAGCGTCGTTGGCCACTTCGATCTTGCGCGCGTGTTCGACCCGGACTATGCCCGACGCTGGCAGGTTCCCGCGATTCGAGAGCGGGCCTACCGTAATCTCGAGCGGATTGCCGAACTCGACCTCGTGCTGGACTTCAACGTCCGCGCGCTCCTGAAGGGCCAGCCGGAGCCCTACGTATCGGAACCGTGGCTCGTGCGCGCGGTGGAACTGGGGATCCCCTTGGTGCCGGGCGACGACTCCCATGGTGTTGCCACCGTTGGCGCGAACATCGAGCGTGGCATCGAGGTGCTGCATGCCGCGGGCGCGTCAACGGACTGGCGATGCCCGGCTGCCGTGCGCCGACCGGGCTCATCTGTCAACATCGGTAGCGCTTGAGAGGGCATTTGGAATGACGCGCTCATTGATCGAACGCGCCGGCGAGATGCTGGACCGCTATGCGGTGGCGATGTCGGCAACAAAGGGACTGCTCGACCAACGGTTTGCCCGTGCGGTCGAACTGATCGCCAGTCTGGACTCCATCCTCATCGTGACGGGTTTGGGCAAAAGCGGTCTGGTGGCGCAGAAGGCGGCCGCGACGCTATCGAGCACCGGAACCCAGGCGGCGTTCGTTCATCCCGTGGAGGCGCTTCACGGCGACCTAGGGATCGTGCGTCCGGGCTCGGCATTGCTGGTATTGTCCAAGAGCGGCGGCAACGAAGAAACCATCGCCTTCGCCCGTCAGTTCAAGGCCGTCGCGTCCGGGCAGGTCGTTTCGCTCACCGAGCCCAACTCCCGGCTTGCCGCCGTCGCGGACATTGCCTTGGAGATTCCCGCGTTGCCGGAAATCGACGAATTCGACCTGGCGCCGACGACCAGCACGGCCACCGCCATGGCCGTCTGCGACGTGCTGGCCATTCTGGTGCAGCAGACCAAGGGGCTCACCGATCACGACTTCGCCAAGTTTCACCCCAGCGGCACGCTCGGCAGACGGCTGCTGCTGTCCGTGGACGACGTGATGATCAAGGGCGAGGGCTTGCCGACCATCGACATGGCCGCGCATGTGCCGGACCTGGTCTACGAGATCTCTTCGAAGGGCCTTGGCATGACCATGGTCGTCGACCAGGGCGCCTACGTCGGCGTCGTCACCGACGCGGACATCCGGCGGCTCCTGCTCCGTGGCGAGAACGTCAATCGTCTAACCGTGGCCGAGTGCTTCGAACGCAGCCGGCGGGGCAGCGAAAGCGCGGCACCGTCGGACGTGGACGGGTCGACGACCGCGGATACCATGGCATCCGAATGTTTGCGGCAAATGCAGTCCAACCAGATTACCGAACTCGTCGTTCTGGACGGAGACCGCCCGACCGGAGTGGTGCGGCTGCAGGATCTGATCGCCGCCGGATTCTAGGGTCCTTGAGCGCGGAATGTTGACACTCGGGTTGCATTTCGAACGAGGCCGGGAGAATGCGCAAGCATTCTCAAACGCGCCCGCAGGGCGCGCGTTCTGGACGGAGACCGCCCGACCGGAGTGGTGCCCGGATCTGATCGCCGCTGGATTCTAGTTCTCGAACGCGCCGTCGGGCGCTGGCGTTGTCGGCTCGCGGATGTCCGGCTGATGGCAAACGTAGGAAATTTCTTCTTGTTGCGTAGGAGAAGCCCCACGCGCGTCCGCGCTCGGGTCTCGGCGACGTAGTGTCGTCGGTGCTGATTCAACAATCGAAGGAGGTACGCAATGAAGAAGCAATTTCTGGCACTGGCAAGCGTGGTTGGTTTGGGCGCATTCGTTTTCGCGAACGAAGGCCAACCGGGCCAACTCGACGCGCCTGGGTATGTCGATGGGCGATCGGATGTCGCGAAGTTGGCGACGGCGGTCTTCTGTGAAGAGTACCAGGACGGAAGGCTGGTGGAGTTCGTCTGCGTTGGCGGTTTTGCGGAGCGATTCGCCAATGTCGTCCCGGTGATCTTGCCGAACGAGCTGATGGGGATTTCGCTGGTCTACTGATCCCGCTGACGGATCTTTGCCTGCGTCCCGCGCGGTCTCCTTCGACCGGAGGAAGCTCCGCGCGGGCCAGGACAAGTGAAGCATGAACAAGGTCGGCTGGACCGCTAGTTTCGCCTGCGCGTGGCTCGTGCTGCTGCTCGGGGCCGTGATGGGCCACGCTTTCGCCGAGTGGATCCATGGGCTGCCTGCGGTGCCTCTTCCGGAGCTTGGCGGCTTCGAGGCGGCGCGTCAGACCGACGACAGGATGGGTTGGGACCTGTTCGCTTTCATTCTGCGCAGGAACATGTCGGTCTACGTCCTGCTCCTGTTCGGACTGGTTTCGGTCGGACTGGTCACTTTCGTAGTCTTGCTCGGCAACGGGATCGCCATCGGCCAGCTCATCGGTTTCGCGCGGTTGTCGGGCATGTCTGGCAGCACGGTGGTCGACTTGCTCGCCCCGCACGGCGTTCTGGAACTCGGTGCGCTATGTATCGCGGGCGCGGTCGGATTTCAGGGCGTTCGTCTCGCGACCGGCCTGTCGCGGCTGAATCGGGAGTGGTTCGTCGCGTTGCGTCCAGGACTCGTGCTGGGCTTCGGCCTCTGTGCCCTGACGCTGGCGGCGGTGGTCGAAGCCTTCGTCACGGCGGAACTCGCTGAGTCGTTGCGGAGGTAGGCATGGCAAGTCCGAATCCCTCTCTAGCCGGATCCCTGCTGCCCTTGGTCGCTTGGTTCGGCGGCCTGGTGGCATACGCGGCTGCGACGGTGGAGAGCCTGTTCGCCGCACAAGACCCGGTATTCATCGTCGCCCGGCTGACCGCCTACGTGACCGCCGGAACGGTGGCGACGCTATCCATCGCCTTCGTGGCACTGTTCGGCCTGACCTGCGGCTGGATGTTGAACTGGCTCGGGGATGCGCCTGACCCACGCGCCATTGCCGCCGCCTTGTGCCGGTCGTTCTGGTCGATGGCCGCGTACATTTGGGTGGGGGCGGCATTCATGTTGGTCGAACCGCCGACGGCGCTGACGCCCCTCGAGATCGTGCAGCCTAGGTTGCTGGAAGCCCGCATTGCCGAGACTTGGGGCTTTGTTTGGCTGGCGCGTCTGCACTACCTCGCGCTCGGTTGCTTTCTTGGGCTGGCGGTGTGGTTCTTGGCGCGGCGAGCGAGAATCGGGAATGCGATCATCGCGGTCGCGTTCGGGGCGGTCGCGATGATGGCACTGGCCAAGGGTTTCGGCCTGCTCGCCGGGGCGCCACGGACTTGAAGGCGTTTGGCTCGCGCGGGCGTCGCCATCGCTCAATGGTCGCGTTCGGTTGACGAGCCTGCTACGGTCTTGGCCATGGGCCGAGCAATGCCGTGCGATCCTTTGGCCATGACGCACTGGGAAGTTGAGACGCTCGAGGACTATGCCCGTGGGCGTGCCTTCGGCGATTTGTGCCGTTTTCGAGATCATCAAGGGCCGCCTCATCCGGCGGAGCGCAACGACCTCTTTGGGGGGACTCATCACGTCAATGGCATCCTGCCGCCCACCAGCACCTTCGCCCTGACCGGCGAGGTGGCCTGGATTCGTCTGCCGGACATCGCGCTGCCGGTGGGCTGTCACAGCGGATGGAATCCCCGGCATCCGGATCACGGTGCGCCCGGCCTGCCGGCCATCTTCGTCGGATTCTCGCTGTTCGACGAGGAGGTGCCGCCTGCGGACGAGTGCGAGCGCCGGGTGCGTGCTAGCCCGCATTTCTCACCAGGGGCCGTGATGATCGCGGAGGATTTTGGCCCCGTGTACACACGGGCACGTGCGCGTGCTCGCGACCGAAAGCATAGCGGGCTACGGTTGAGGGAGCACGTGCGCGCACGGGGCCAAAAGACCCGCGAGGGCGCGGCCAGCGCAGTCCGCTATCGGCACGATCATCGACATCGCGGCCTAACTAGTGAAACCCAAGAGCTTTTTGACGCCGACAAGCGGCCTGGTGAGAAATGCGGGCTAGGACCCAATGGATGATCGAGACGGGCCACGTCTTGGCGGAAGACCAGGAGCTCGTTGTCGCGAATTGCCTCAGGGTTCATCGCGCGGCTCGGGAGCAGGTCGCGACGTGCAATTGAGTGTTGCGACCAAGGTGTGCGTTGTCGTACCGGTTCTGAACGATGCCCGCTACCTCGCCCTCCTGATTGCCGATCTCCGGGCGCAACCTGGCTTGGAGATCGTGGCCGTGGACGGGGGTAGCGAAGACGACAGCTTGGCGGTCGCTTCCGCGGCCGACACGGTGCGCAGTGCGCCGCGAAACCGGGGTGGACAGCTCCAAGCGGGGGTCGCGGCGACCGAGCGCGACTGGCTGTGGTTCCTGCATGCCGACACCCGCTTGAATTCGCCATCGGTCGAAGCCCTGGCAGCTGCCATGGACGAGCCGGGATGGGGTTTCTTCTCGATACGGTTGGACGGCGTGTCCTGGCCCTACCGCCTGATCGAGGCGGCGATGAACTGGCGTTCGTCCGCGACGGGCATCGCCACCGGCGACCAGGGGATCTTCGTCCATCGCGAGTTGCTCGATACTATTGGCGGCGTGCCCTGGCAGGCATTGATGGAGGATGTGGAACTGTGCAAGCGCCTTCGCCGAGTGGCGAAGCCCCGACGCATACCGGTTCCGATCGTCACCTCTGCCCGCCGGTGGCAGGGGCGCGGGATCGCTCGTACCGTAATCCACATGTGGGGGTTGCGGCTGCGCTATTTCCTGGGCGCGGATCCCGAGGTTCTGGCCCGGTGCTATGACGGCTGATCGTAACCTGCCTCGGCTAGCGATCTTTGTCCGCGCGCCGGACTTCGGCAAGGTCAAGACACGGCTAGCGGCGGCAGTGGGCGACCGTGTCGCGCTGAGGGCCTACGAAGAGCTATTGGCGTTGACCTTGCTCCGCCTCGCGCCCGGCAGGGGTCGGTTCGCCCCGGAAATCTGGGTCGATGGTGACGCAACCGCGGCTCTTCCACGGTGGCGGGACACGTTCCCCGTTGTGGCGCAGCCGTCTGGCGACTTGGGGGAGCGCATGGCGGCTGCATTCGACGACGGCGTGAGCGCGCTCGTCGGCAGCGACATTCCGGTCATCACTGCGGAGTACGTGGATCGTGCGCTCGCAGCCTTGGGCGATGCGGACGTCGTGCTGGGTCCTACGGAAGACGGCGGATACTGCCTTGTGGCGATGAATGCACCGCGGTCGGAGATCTTCGAGGGCATCCCTTGGGGTTCGCCGGAGGTGCTCGCCGCGACCAAGAGAGCGGCGCAGGGTCTATCCGTCAGACTCCTGGAAGCGTTGTGGGACGTGGACGACGCGGCGGACTTGGCCCGCTGGCGCAATGGTTCCGCCTGATGCGGGGCTTCGTATCTCGTGCAAAGGGAACGCGTGGCGTCGACCGGCCTACGCGGGTTCGAGAATGGGTGGGGTGATCGTTGCCGACCGGAGCCGGCTTCAACTCGTGCGGATCGCGGTGCGACGCTTGCGGGAAATCACGATGTTCTTGCTGCGACCCATCTTGTCTTGGCCGCTGACACCCATGGGAATGACTTGGACCTTCTTGCCAGTAGCCAGAAAATCCCTGAGATCTTGTTCGATGGATTTTCGCATTTCGATGTTGTTCTGACCAACCTTCTTTTGAGCGCGGCTCAAAACGTCCTCCTCAAGTGCATATCTTGCCGCGTCGAGCCCCTTGATAGCATCGTCCGGCGTCGTCCGACCGAGGGTCACGGCACCGGTGCCGTTTGCCGAGTCCTTCTCCCTTCAGCCGGGCACTATAGCAGCGTATTCACTTGATTTCACCCGGAGATTGTGGTTTGAACTACCCTTCTGGCGGACTTGGAATCCTTGGGGACGTCGGATGCTTCTCACGCCCGCGAAAGGCGCGCCACGCCCTCGGCAACGCCTTGGATCTTCCCGACCATGGCCTTGAGGCCGTTGCCGCGTGTTGGGCTCAAGTGGTTGACGAGATCGAGTTCGGCGAACAGGCCTTCGATGTCGAAGTCGAGGATTTCTCGCGGCGAGCGGTCGTCGTACGCAGCAAGTACGATGGCGATCAGCCCCCGGACGATATGCGCGTCGCTGTCGATGGCGAGATGCAGCCGGTTGCCCTCGGCATCGTAGTGCGGAACCAGCCAGACCTGGCTTTGGCAGCCGCGCACGAGGTTGTCGTCGTTTCGCGCCGGTGGGGGGAGGTCCCCGACCTGCTTGCCGATGTCGATCAGGAAACGGTACTTGTCCTGCCAGACCTCGAAGAACTCGAACCCCGAGCGAATGTCGTCGAGCGTGTGCGGGGAAGGCTTGGCCATCAGTAGAGGCCGAGTTCGAGCTGCGCCTCTTCGGTCATCATCGCCCGGTCCCAGGGCGGATCGAATACCAGGTGGACGTTCACGGCATCGACGAACGGCACCTTGCCCACGCGCCGCTCGACATCGGCGAGGAGAACCGGACCCATCCCGCATCCCGGCGCGGTCAGCGTCATGTCGATGTCGACGGCGTTTCCGTTGACGGCGCATCCGTAGACCAGACCGAGATCGACGACGTTCACCGGGATCTCGGGGTCGTGCACGGTGCGCAACGCCTGCCAGACTTGGTTCTCGGAAACTATCCCGTCTGCGGGGGACTCGAGCACAAGGATCTCCGGCTCCAAGCCGAGCGCGTCGCCGTCCTCGGGATCGACCCGCGCCATGTTGCCGTTGTAGATGATCGTGCACGCGCCCCCCAAGGTTTGGGTGATGGTCACGAAAGCGCCTGCGGGAACGGTGAGGGGGGTGCCCGTGGGCACCAGGCGCGCCTCGACGGTGCGCGCGACCGGGACGACCCGACGTTTCACCTTAGGGCACCTCGGCGGTGGTGACCGAAAAGCTCTCGCCGCAGCCGCACTCGGCGGTTGCGTTGGGGTTTTTGAAGGTGAGCGCCGAATTGAGGCCTTCGGTAACGTAGTCGATCGCGGTGCCTTGCACGAGCTTCCAATCGGCGTCGTCGACCACCACGGTGACGCCGTCGAACTCGAAAGCGCGGCCAACGAGGCCACCTCCGAGATAGGCGAGTTCGTACATGTAGCCGTTGCAGCCGCTTTGGGTGATGCCGAGCTTCAGTGCCTCGGCGCTGTTCTTCGCCAACTGCCGACGCACGTGGGCCTGGGCGGCCGGCGTCATGGAAATTGCGGCTGGATCGAATAGTTCCGCACTCATTTGGACCTCCATCGTTCGCTCCCGAAGTTGCCGAAACGCGCCACTACAACATTGCCCGTGCCGCTCGCACGGCCTGGACCAGCCTATCCACATCCTCGTTCGAATTATACAGGCCGAACGACGCCCGCACGGTTCCCGTGATGCCCAGCCTGTCCATCAGCGGCATCGCGCAGTGGTGTCCGGTGCGCACCGCGATTCCCTGGGCATCGAGCAAGGTGCCGACGTCGGCCGGATGGGTACCATCCACGAGGAACGACAACACCGGGCCCTTGCGCGGGCTTCGGCCCACCACCTCCAGTCCCTCGATTTGGTTGAGGCACGAGGTGGCGTAGGCGAGCAGGGCGGCTTCGTGGGCTCTGACCGCATCCGCATCGAAGCTGTCGAGATAGTCCGCAGCCGCGGCCAAGGCGATGGCGCCGCTGATGTCCGGCGTGCCAGCCTCGAACTTGAACGGCAGGGCGGCATAGGTGGTCGCCTCGATCCGCACCCGCTCGATCATTTCGCCGCCGAACTGCCAAGGGGGCATGTTTTCGAGCAGTTCCTCCCGACCGTAGAGCACGCCAATGCCCGTTGGGCCGTACATCTTGTGTCCGGAGAAGGCATAGAAGTCGCAGCCGAGCGCCTGCACATCGACGTCGAAGTGGGCGACGGCCTGGGCACCGTCGATCAACACGATGGCACCCGCCGCCTTGGCGCGTTCGAGGAGGACCGCGAGATCATTGACGGTGCCCAAGGCGTTGGACACATGGGCCAAGGCAACGATTTTCGTGCGTTCGTCGAGCTTGGACTCGAAATCGTCGAGGTCGAGTTCACCGGAGGGCAGCACCCGGGCGGCCTTCAGAACGGCGCCGGTCCGCCGGCAGGCGTTCTGCCAGGGCACGATGTTGGAGTGGTGCTCCATCTCGGTGATCAACACGCCGTCGTCTTCGCCGAGCACCAGGGGTGCGTACGCCGCGGCCACCAGATTGATGGCTTCGGTGGTACCGCGGGTCCAGATCACCTCCTTGGACGAGCGGGCGTTGATGCGCCGGGCGATGGTTTCCCGGGCGGCTTCGAAAGCGCGCGTCGCCTCGTCGGATAGCCGGTGCGCGCCACGGTGGACGTTGGCGTTGGACGTGTCGTAGTAGCCGCGCAAGGCATCCAGCACGGCGGCAGGCTTCTGCGTGGTCGCGGCATTGTCCAGATAGACGATGTCGCTGCGCTTGACGAGCAGCGGAAAGTCGTTTCGCCAGGTGCCGGGGGTCATGCGATCACCCCCAAGCGCTCGGCGCTCTCCACGTCGTCGATGGCTTCGCGGAGGAAGCCGCGCACGAACAGGGCCCGGGCGGCATCTTCGCCGATGCCGCGCGAGCGGAAGTAGTACACGGCTTCGTCGTCGATCGCGCCCACCGTGGCGCCGTGGCTGCACTTGACGTCGTTGGCGTAGATCTCGAGTTCCGGTTTGGCGTAGACCTCGGCCCCAGGGCTGGCCAGGAGGCTCTTGCTGGTTAGCGCTGCATCGCTTCGCTGTGCGTTCGGGGCGATGTGGATCCGTCCGTTCAACACGGCCCGCGCCCGGTCGGCGGCGACCCCCCGGTAGGTCTGGCGGCTTCGGCCGCCGGGGGCCGCGTGATCCACCGCGATCTGGTTGTCGAGATGACTGCGCCCGTCCAACCGCCATGCGCCCTGGATGACGGCTTCCGCACCCTCACCGAGCAGGGTGGCGAGAATGTCGTTGCGACGGAGCTCGGCGCCCCGCGAGATTTGCGCGAGTTCGTATCGGGCGCCGGCTTCCACGCGGACGCCCACGAGGCTGCACTCCCGGCCGGCCGATGCCGCCTGGAGACGCCGGTGGTTGAGAACTGCGCCGGGTTGGATCACCGCCTCGACGATGCGGTGGGCATAGCGAGCGGGTTCCTCGATCAACTCGACAACGGCACCGGCCTCGACGACGATGAGGATGTGTTGATAGGCGGCACCTAGGTCGGCCAAACGCACGGCGCTCGCGGGGTGCGTGGCGCGTGGTACCCGGATCGCCAAACCCGCGCCAAGGAGCAAGCCGTTAACGGCCGCAAGCGGCTGTGCGGCCAGTTCGAAGGCTCGACCGCCATGTTGCTCGACAAGCGCCTGCGCACGGGCATCGGCGAAGTCGATGACCTGGACTTCGGTGGGGTGTTCGACCCCAAGCAGCCCGGTTGCGGGCGCAGAATCCGCCAATGCGGTTTCGTACCAGCGGCCCACGTTGGTGTGCTGCCAAGCTTCGGAGCGGGGCTCGGGTAGGCCTCGGTGTTCCAGGACCTCGAGGCAAACCCGACGGTCGAGCCAAGGCGCGTAGCGGTTGGTGCCGATGGCCAACAGCTCCTCGGCAAAGATCGCGCCGTCAGTCGTCGAGCCAGCCATAGCCTTTCGCTTCGAGATCGAGCGCTACGGAGCGGTCGCCGGAGTGCACGATGCGCCCGCCGGTGAGGACGTGCACCCGGTCCGGAACGACGAAGTTGAGGAGCCGCTGGTAGTGCGTGACGAGCACCACCGCGTTGCCGTCGCGGCGGAAGGCGTTGATGCCCGCCGCGACCACTTGCAGGGCATCGATGTCGAGACCCGAGTCGGTCTCGTCGAGCACGGCAAGACGCGGTTCGAGAATCAGCATCTGCAGGATCTCGTTGCGTTTCTTCTCACCGCCGGAGAATCCTTCGTTGACCCCGCGCCTAAGGAAGTCCGGCTTCAGATCGAGGCTTGACGCCGCATCGCGCGCGCGCTTCATGAACTCGACCGCCGAAGGCTCCTCCTCCCCTCGGGTGTGCGCATGGGCGTCCACGGCGGCCTTCAGGAACTCCATGTTGCTCACGCCTGGAATCTCGATGGGATACTGGAAGGCGAGGAACAGTCCGCGATGGGAGCGTTCTTCGGGCGAAAGGGCGCCGAGGTCCACGCCATCCATGGTGACCGACCCGGCGGTCACGGTGTAGCCCGGGTGGCCGGCCAGAACATTGGCGAAGGTGCTCTTGCCGGAGCCGTTCGGTCCCATGACGGCATGCACCTCGCCGGTTTCGACGGTGAGGTCCAAGCCGTTGAGGATCGACTGCCCATCGACGTCGACGTGCAGGTCTTCGACGTGCAGCAGGCTCATCCGACCGCGCCTTCAAGACTGACTTCCAAGAGCTTGGCCGCTTCCACGGCGAATTCCATCGGCAGGGTCCGGAACACGTCGCGGCAAAAGCCGTTGACGATCATCGCCACCGCCTTCTCCGGGTCGATGCCCCGCTGCTGACAGAGGAAGAGCTGTTCGTCGCTGACCTTGGACGTCGTCGCTTCGTGTTCGACCACTGCAGACGGCAGCTTGGACTCGATGTAGGGGAACGTGTGGGCGCCGCAGGTATCGCCAATGAGCAGCGAGTCGCACTGGGTGTAGTTGCGCGCGCCCTTGGCACCGGGGTTCATCCGCACCCGTCCCCGGTAGCTGTTTCGGCTGTGTCCAGCGCTGATCCCCTTGGAGATGATGGTGCTCTTGGTGCGCGGGCCGATGTGGGTCATCTTGGTGCCGGTGTCGGCCTGCTGGAAATTGCGGGTGAGGGCGACGGAGTAGAACTCGCCCACCGAATCGGCGCCGCGGAGCACCACGCTCGGGTATTTCCAAGTGATCGCGGAGCCCGTTTCCACCTGCGTCCAACTGATCTTGGAACGCTCCCCCAAGCAGGCGCCTCGCTTGGTGACGAAGTTGTAGATGCCGCCCTTGCCTTGGTCGTCACCGGGGTACCAGTTCTGCACGGTCGAGTACTTGATCTCGGCGTCGTCCAAGGCGACCAACTCGACCACGGCGGCGTGTAGTTGGTTTTCGTCGCGCATCGGCGCCGTGCAGCCTTCCAGATAGCTGACGTAGGCACCCTCCTCGGCGATGATCAAGGTACGCTCGAACTGGCCGGTGTTCTCGGCGTTGATGCGGAAGTAGGTCGACAGCTCCATCGGGCAGCGGGTGTGTTTGGGTACGTACACGAACGAGCCGTCGCTGAACACCGCCGAGTTCAACGCCGCATAGAAGTTGTCCGGTTTGGGGACCACGCTGCCGAGGTATTTCCGCACCAGCTCGGGGTGCTCGCGGATCGCCTCGGACATGGAACAGAACACGACGCCTGCTTGTGCGAGCCTCGCCTTGTGGGTGGTGGCGACGGAGACGCTGTCGAACACGGCGTCCACGGCCACTTCGGGCATCTCGTCGTCGCTCTCCTGTACGCCGGCCAGTTTGGCGCGTTCGTGCAAGGGGATGCCAAGCTTCTCGTAGGTCCTCAAGAGTTCCGGGTCCACCTCGTCCAAGGATTTCGGTGCGTCTCCCTTGGGCGCGGAGAAGTAGGAGATCGACTGGAAGTCGATGTCGGGAAACTGAACATGGGCCCAACGTGGCGGCCGCATTTCGCGCCAGCCTCGAAAGGCGTCGAGACGCCATTCGGTCATCCAGTCCGGTTCGTCCTTCTTGGCGGAGATGGCGCGCACCACCTGCTCGTCGAGGCCCGGCGGCAGGGTGTCGGCCTCGATCTCGGTGACGAATCCGGCCGCGTACTCGCGTCCAAGAGCCGCGTTGGTGCGGCCAACGAGGTCGTCCAGTTCGGTTGCGTAGTCGGACATGTCGAACAGCGCCGAAGTCGATCAGGCGATTGTATCGAATAACCGACTGATTCACTCGGTTATTGCGGCCGCGTGGGGAATCGCGGCGCTGCGATCGCTTCAGTCCACGGGTTGCGTGACGCGGTCGAGCACGGTTTGGAGCCGTTCCGCCAGCAACCGGCCTTGCCTCGCGAGCATCCGGCGGTAGATGAAGATGGCGAGCGCCAATTCCAGCAACGACGCGAGAAGGTACACGGGCACCGGCAAGCCGGCCGCTTGCATGCGGCGTTCAATGAACATCGGCAACGCGAGCGGCAAGGCGAGGAGGAGGAAAAGGACGATGAACGACAGCGTCGCGAGAATCATGGCGGCCGATGAACTGCGCGTGCCCATCGACGTGGCGGACATCGCCCGGGGCGCCCTGATGGAGAACTGATTGCCCAAC
Source organism: Pseudomonadales bacterium (assembly GCA_047518105.1). Lineage (GTDB taxonomy): Bacteria > Pseudomonadota > Gammaproteobacteria > Pseudomonadales > Azotimanducaceae > VXYL01. The sequence goes on from JAKZRQ010000117.1 coordinate 17,418, forward strand.
AGGCAGCCGGCCAAGTACAGGATCATGAGTTGCGCGACGTTGGCGACGAAGTGGCTTGCGGGAAGCGGGTTCCTCCATTGCAGGGCCGCCAGCGCCACGGCGGCGATGGCCAGAACGAACGATGCCAAGGCGAGATTCTTGCCGAGCAGCAGGTCCTTGGGAGCGGTGCCCGCCATGACCACGGTCCTGAATCCGGCGCCGTCTTGACCGAACGCGTTGGCGAACAGGTTGAACGACATAAGGATGACCAAGCCCATCATCGACTGCACGGCGAAGTGCGGTGCCCAGCCACCCGAAACGCGTTGCGATAAAATCAAGAAATACAGGAGGATCAACAGGATGGGGCTCAACAAGACCATCTTGCCCTGGGGTGAACGCATCCACAGGCGCAGTGCGGCCCACGCCACTGCGCGGGCATCATCCGGAATGCGGCGCAAGAACGGCTCGGCGATCGCAAGGGCGACCTTGCGCGCGGCGGAACGTGTTGGTCCGGGTACCTTGGCAGGGCGGGCAGCCCCGGTCCGGGACATCTGCCGCGCCGGCGCGTCGCCCGGATCGCGAGCGGATTCTCCACCCATCGCACCTTCTATCGCAGTGGAAGCCATCGCAGTGGAAGCCATCGCAAAGGAGGCGAGCAGCTTCCGGTAGGAACGCCGGAGGCTGAGCGCGGCGATCCCGAAGAGGCCGACCACGGCCAATGCCCCTGGCCAGACCTGGCCGCCCCGGGAATCCTTGAGCACGCCAGCGGTCGACCCTTGGGTCGCGCTGGCACTGCGCGCGCCGAGGGCGAGCCATCCGGGCGGTAGCACGGCATTGACGGCGATGGCCCATGTTTCCACGGTATTGGAGTCGAACGCGGCCCCTTGCGCGGGGTCTTCATCCCGATTCGCGTTCATGACGAGGTTGGGCACGTTCACGAGGATGATGAAGGCGACCACTGCGGCGGCCACCACGGTGCTCCGGCGGCGCTTGTTGGCGAGGATCCGAGCGAGCCAGCTCTGGAACTGGTAGGTCACCGCGGTGACCAGGGTGACGGTTGCCAAGACTAGCCCGGATTTCTCACCAGGGGCCGTGATGATCGCGGAGGATTTTGGCCCCGAGTACACACGGGCACAAAAGACCCGCGAGGGCCTCCGCGCGAAGCGCGGGCGGGCGCGGCCAGCGCAGTCCGCCATCGGCACGATCATCGACATCGCGGTCAAACCAGTGAAACCCAAGAGCTTTTGAACGCCGACAAGCGGCCTGGTGAGAAATGCGGGCTAGCGGGATGAGGATCAGGTTGCTGGCGCCAAGCGCACTCACCGAGGCGAGGGCCAGGCCCAGCATGAGACCCAGGAAGATCAGGAGCGATACGCGCAACTGGGAGCCGACGTAGTTCACCAGGAACGCGCTGGCAAGCGGCACAGGCATGGGCAGGAGCTTGCCGAGGGAGAGCGCTTCACCCCGCAACTGAAGTTGCAGCAACAATCCGGCAATCCACGCCAAGAGAAACCCGACGATGACGCCATCCCAGAGGTAGAGCACCGATGCCGGTTCGAGTTCCGGCAGGAACGCGATGCCCAGAATGTACGCCAGGACGAAGGCGCCAACCGACGAGCCTATACCCAGTACGACGAGCAGAACCGCGATACCGCCGAGCAGAGGACTCTGGCGTCCCCAGCGTCGCCGGGACAACGTCCACCCGAGTCGCAGGATCGCCCAGATCTGGGTGCGGTCGATGCCCGCCGCCGAGCCCGCTCCCCTGGCTGGCCGCTCAGGCGGACGGTGCGTCGTTGCGGGCGTCATCCTCGTCCAGCCAAGTCAAGTTGGCGCTGATGTCGTCGGTGGAACCGACCTTGGCGAGAAACGTCTCCTCCAAGGTTGCGTTTTCCTGGATCTCGGTGAGCGGGGCCTGCGCCACGAGCCTCCCTGCGTCGATGATCCCCACGTGCGTGCACACGCGCTCGACGATCTCCAACACGTGGGAGGTGATGAAGATCGTCGCGCCCTGGTCCGCGGCGCGGGTCAAGAGGTTGCGAATGACCCTCGACGTGACCGCGTCGACGCCTTCGAACGGTTCGTCGGGAAACAACAACACCGGGTTCGACAGCAGGGCCGCAGCGAGGGCGAGCTTCTTCTTCATGCCGTGGGAATAGTCGATCACCAGCCGCTCTTCCTCGCTGGCATCCCGGCCAAGTTCGAGGATTGCGAACAGTTCGTCGATGCGGTTCTGCAGGACGTCGCGTTCGACTCGATACATGCGCCCCACGAAGGTCAGGTTCTCGCGCCCCGTCAACAGGTCGTAGAGCGCCAAGTCCTCGGGGACGACCCCGATCTGGCGTTTGGGGGCGACGGCCTCGGCGGGATCCAAGGGGTTCTTGCCGAGGAGCGAGATTGTGCCGTCGCTCGGTGCCAACAGGCCGGTCAACATCTTGATGGTGGTAGACTTCCCGGCCCCGTTGCGCCCGAGAAAGCCGTACAACGTGCCGCGCTCGACCCGAAGGTCGAGATCGCGCACGGCGCGGAGGTCGCCGAATCGGCGGCACAGCTTGAACGTCTCGACGGCGGACTCGGGGACGGGCGTCGTGGATTCATTCTACCGGCTTCGGCGTGCCCGGCGGCTGCGGCCGGCCGATGGCACGAGAACGTGAAGAGACAGGACGCACAGGAAGAATCAGGAAGAACGACGATGAGCGACCTCGATCCATCGTTGACGCCAGCCGCACCTGCGGAGGCCACTCATACGGGCCGCCCCGAGGTGGAACCGTGGGGTTTTTGGGCGACGGCCGGACTCGGCGCGGGTGTCTTCGTGGCGTTCTTGTTGGTTCAGAGCCTGGTCGCCATCCCGTTCGCCCTGATGGTCGAAGAACCGGGCATGTCGGTCCAGGAACTCGGCCTGGCGCTGAGTATCAATGCCGAGTACATGGCTGCGGCGCTGCTTGCAACGGGTGTTCTTGGAACCCTTCTGATCCTGGTATCCGCTTGGCTGCGCAAAGGCTTGGCGGTGCGCGACTACCTCGCGCTCTCCTCGCCTGGCGCGAAGCCGCTGTTGATTTGGGCAGTTCTCATGGTCGTCGTCGTGGTCGCGCTGGAGGGCCTCACCTTGCTCCTAGATCGCGATGTCTCCGAGTGGATGACCGATCTCTATGCGTCGGCCGAGTTTCCGCTCCTTCTGGTGTTCGCGGTGGTGGTCGGCGCGCCGTTGTTCGAGGAGGTGTTCTTTCGGGGATTCCTGTTCGCGGGATGGTCGCGATCGAAGTTGGGGGTGGGGGGAACGATCCTGCTCACGTCCGCCCTGTGGGCGGCGATGCACCTCCAGTACGGCGCCTACGAGATCGCTCAGATCTTCGTGCTGGGCGTCGTCCTCGGTTTCGCGAGGCACCGCAGCGGATCCCTCGCGGTGCCCTTTGCCATGCACGCCCTGAACAACCTGCTTGCGAGCCTCCAGGTCGTCTACCTGAACGCGGGGTAGTCATCCATGCCCGAACTGGAGCGCATCCCCGAGGAGCACATCTACCGTGCCTACGGCATCTATCTGCTGACGTCGCAGCATCGGTTGATCCGGCGCCTGAAGCGGTTCTACGAGCCTTCCATCCACGGCAACAAGGCCTGGCGGGCGAGCTTCCTGCTGATGGACTACCTGCTTCACAATCCGCCGCGGCGAGGAACTCGGGTCATGGAACTCGGCTGCGGCTGGGGACCGGGCGCGGTGTTCTGCGCGCATCGCTTCAACGCGAAGGTCACGGGGGTGGACCTCGATGCGAACGTCTTCCCCTACTTGGAGGTGATCGCAGCGTTGAACGATGTCAAGGTCGCGCGCCTGGAGGGCAACTTCAACAACCTGAGCGCCAAGTGCCTAGGCAGGGAACACCTCGTCATCGCTTCGGACATCTGCTTCTGGGACAGCATGATCAAACCGTTGTTCGAGGTGGTGCGCCGGGCGCTCGAAGGCGGTGCCAAGCGGTTCGTCATTGCCGATCCGGGCCGCCCGACGTTCTACGAATTGGCGGATCGCTGCTCCAAACAGAACTGGCAGGTAACGCTCAAGGAGTGGTACGCGGTGGAACCTTCGCGGACAACCGGCGAGGTGTTGGAAGTCAGGCCGTGACCGGTGCGACCGGCGTCAGCCGCTTGACGACGACCGGGCGGACGGGTCGAGGAACTTCTTGATTTCGTCCGACAGGTTTGCGCAGGCCTTTTCCTGAACCCGGGCGATGAAGGGCAGAGGGACCACGACGGCGGGCACGAAACTGGTGCCGGCGGCTTCGGAACTCAGCGTGCCGACGGTCATTCCCCGTTCGACATCCCACACCGAGGCTTCGTAGTTGGATCCGGTCTCCCAGGAAAGGAAGCCGAAACATGCCGGTATGCCGCCGGTGATGACGGCGCACTGCAAGCTGCCGCTCTCGTCCGAGCGCTGCGTCGTGCCTTCGATCCAGACCAGGTAGCGGACGCCGATCTCCTCGATTCTCTCGGAGATCAGGCGGCGGTTGATGACCTCGGTGAGGTCGTTCATGGTGAGCGGTGCCGTACGCGGTTCGAACCAAGGGAACGTGGCGTCGACGAACTCCCCCTCGCTCAACACGGCCAGGGCATCCGAACCGGTGTTGACGTGGTTGCTCAGGCAGGTGACGAAGTCGTCTTCGGTCTCGCCTTGGGTCTTGTGCTTTCGCGACAGGATGACGATGGACTCGCTTTCGCCCAGGTAGGCCTCGGCTTGACGCACGCCTTGGACGGTGGTCTGGACGCATCCCGCGACGAGCACGGCGATGCCAAGGCAGACAGGGTGCATGCCACGGTGTTTCATTTCGTCGCCTCTTGCTCGCGCTCGCCGGTGGTGTCGGCGTCCTGTTGCCCTTTCGGGGTATCGATCATGGCAAGCCAGTTCCTGGCTTCCGGTTGGGTGCGGAATTGGAACGACAGCAACGCCGCCGCGTCCCGCAAGGCCCAGATGGTCGCTTCGTTCAATGCCGGGGAAGCCCGGCCCAAGCTTCCGAAGTTCGCCTGGTTGGCCTTGCCGTAGCCGATCAACGGCAACCCGGCCAGACGGTTTCCCTCGGTGTCGAAGAGTTCGAGCTTGTAGCGGATCCAGACTTCGTAGAACTCGCCGCCGGTCTGGTCGGGGATGGCGAACTGCACTTCCTCGATGCTCGGGGCGATGATGCCGTCGACGTCGGCGGTGGTGCCGTCGGCACGGGTGAAATGGACGGGCGCTGGTTCTTCCTCCTCCGGTGCCGCCTCGGCGTCTTCCCCGGCGGCGTCGTCGGGTTCAACCGCCTCGGCAGCATCTTCCGTCGCCTCGCCGCCATCGACCCGGGCCATTGGCACAACGGTGTTGAACATCGCGTCGAACACTTGGGCGAATACCGGGGCTTGGGAAGCGCCGATGTCGATTCGGTACGGACCGTAGTCTTCGAGCTCTTCCGCGTGGACGTAGTTCATCAACGCAGGGTCGTAGTAGACGCCCACCGCCGCATCGATGGGTTCCACCAAGGGGCGGGGTACGCGCACATCCACGGTGACCGATGCGCCGCTCTTGCACCCCGCAAGAAACACTGCGGCGATCAGCGCCGCCGCAAGCGTTCCGTAGCCTGGGCATCGGTTGGTGTGCACCGTTTGTCTCCTTGAACGCGGTCGAACGTGGGCCAGCGATCCGTCGCCGGTGCCTTGTGGGTCGTGGGAAGAGACTACTCCAAACGGGGCAGGCCGACAAAGGTGCCGTTGTTGCGGTAGGTGAGTTCGCGCATGAGCGCCGCAAACCGGTTTCCAGACGGGCCACCGACGACCACGGGGAAGCCAACCGCGTGGATGCGTACCCGGCGGGTGCCGTCCTCGGTGATGCGGTTCAACTGATCGACCCTGTCCACCACGCTTTCGATCGACTTGCCCGAGAAGTCGTCGCCGAACACGTAGATGCTCACCTTCTTGTCGGCGTCGTAGAAGGTGTTGATGGCGGCCTGAATTCCCTCCACGGGACTTGAGTTGGACCGCGCGCTCCAAGTCGCCAAGACTCGGAGGATGTCTTGCCGACGCTTTTGGGAATCGGGAATCCACCGACCGGAAAACTGCGGAAACATGTAGTCGCCCATGTCGTTCATCACCTGGATGCCCTTCACGCGCGGGTAGATGTGCAGCGTCTCCTGGACCTTCCGCTGGACGAGGTGCCAGGCCCAATCGTGCATGCTGCCGGAGGTGTCGATGACGAAGATGATGTACTCGCTGTCCACCGTGATGCCGCCGATAGTATTGGTGGTGCGGACGAAGTCGAGGCCGAGCAGCCGTTCCATTTCCGCGGTCAGCGACTGTTTCGCCTTGACGAGTTGAAGACGGCTCGCCGATTGATGCTCGGCTTCGTCCTTGGTGGCGTGAAAGCGCGCAAGAATGTCGTTGATGTCGCGCTCGAGCCGGGCGAGTGCGGCGAGGTCTTGGGAAAGCTGTCGCTCCTCGTCGCTGATCTGGCGCGTCAGGACCCGGGTTCGACCGAGTATCTCGTTGAGCGAGTCGCGCTTCTGCACCACCAGCCCTTCAAGGTTCACCACCGGATCTTCGAGCAGGATCGGCTCGACCGTCTTGACGATCATCAGGAGCAGGATGATGGCGCCGAAACCGCAACAGATGACGTCGAGGAACGATAGCCCGATCTCCTCCAAGCCGCGGCGCCGGATCATGGCCAGTCCTTGGACGGCGACATGTAGGTGCCGCCGCTTCTACCGGCGAGAATCCAGTAGCGTGCGGCCGCTTCCCAGTCGCCCTCCATGGGGAACATCACCACGTTGACCGGCACGCCCCTGGGCAAGAGCTTGGTCGCCTCTCCGAGGAACTCGGCGCGCTGCCTGCCGGAGACCGTCGCCGAGCGGGGCCGGCGGTTGGTACGGGTCGGCAGGCCGTCCGTGATCAGAAAGACGTTGTCTGGAAGGGGGTGCAGTTCTCCCATGGCTTCGAACAGTCCTTCGAGATTGGTGCCGCCGCTCGGCACGGTTTCCGCCAAGCTGTCCAACGCCTGGTACAACGCGGTGACATCCGTTATCGGGTACCACGCCATGGAAGGCAGAAGAGATCGGGCTTCGTCGCTGTAGAGGAGGATCTGGAAGTTGCTTTCCAGGGGAATCTGCGCAGACAGCCAGTCCACCGTCCGCTGGGCGCGTTGCCACTTGGGCGCGCCGAGTTGGCGCTCGCGCGACATGTTGCGACGCCGGATGACCTGCACGATGGTTTCGTCGAGCATGCTGGCCGAGGCGTCGAGCGCGATCAGGACGTGGGTGCCCCCCACGAACAAGCCGGTAAGGTACTGGCGGTCGCCTTCGCCCTTGATCTCCCGCAGCCTGGTACCGCCGAGTGCCTCCTCCTCGTCCTGGAGCCGCTTGACGTCCTGCTCGCGGGTCTCGACGTCCGACTCCAGTTCCTCGACACTCTCTCGTTCCGCTGCGGTCTGCGCATCGAGTTCTTCGAGTTCCTCGCGGCGTGCATCCCGGTCCTTCACCACGGCAACGAGCTTGCGACTGGCGTCGCCGACACGCTTCCTGGTGTCCTGATACCGTTCCTGCAATTCCACCAGGTTCTTCTCGCCCGTGGTGATCTGGAAGTCGAGCTTGCGTGACTCGGACAGCAGATCCCGATCCACATCCTTGGCGGCGTCTTCGATGCGATGGTTGATGATCAGGAACACGAGCACGACTGCGCCGAAGCCGCATGACATGACGTCGAGGAACGCCAGCGAGAAGACGTTGAAACGCCGGGTCCCTTGTCTACGCGCCATCATCGGCGCCGGTTGGGTCGACGACGGTGATCAAGTTGAATTGGTTGCCGCCCGAGACGATGGCGTCGCCAGATTCCGCAGGATGTTCGAAGTCGATGGGACTGCCGTTCAACGACACCGCCGCACCCGGCGACGGAGCCACCGCAAAGCCGCCCTCGCGGCGCAGAATCCGGAAACCCGGACTGCCGCCCATGCAACCCGGATGCTCCCGAGCGCTGGTATCGTCGCCGAGGGACACGGCGAGCGTGCCGCACAGCAGGTGGGTTGGCGGTCGGCGGCGAATCGCCCCGGAAGCGCCCTCGCGGCGCGCGGGTAGCGCGGTGACGAGTCGTGCACCGGCCTTCCTGCCCCGGGCTTCCCCGGTCGGCGGTTCGAACCGGGCGGCATGTTCGGCGATCCCAGTCGCGACCGCGGTCGTCGACAGCGGCCTCAGGTCGTGTCCCAATTCCTGGAGAAAAGACGCAAGACCCGGTAGCCGCTGGACGCGGTGGCTGATGGCGAGTGTGGTCGGGTCGCCGATGGATCGGGCCAACAGGTCGTAGCGCTGTCGCGATTTTTCGGCAAGCGCATGCCGGGAGACGCTAACCCGCCGGGTTACGTCGCCGTGGACGATTTCGATGGTCAACTCCGGGCCTCCTGCTTGGATTCCGGCGACGACCTGGTCGTAGACCTGCTGCTCGGTCTCGGCGATGCGGAGCGGGTCGAAACGGGTGCCGTCCACGAAGCGGTCGGCGACCACGTCCACCCAGCCTTCCACGAGCACGGCGTAGCCGGCTGCGGGAATCTCGTCCACCGCCGTTCGGCAAAGCATGGCCTCCTCGGCATCGTCGATATCCAATTGCGTCACCAGGCTTCGGTGCAGCGATACATCCACCACCCGGCACCGGCCGGCGAGCGGTTGCAGGCAGGCGGCGGCGACCGCCGAGTCCACGATGGCGACCACGTCGAATCCGGCTTCGTGAGCGATGCCAAGCAGCACGGCGAGTTGTTCGGGCGCAAGGGTGGCGGGGGCGGCGACGACCACGGCTGTTCGATCATTGCCGGGGAGGTCGAGACCGGCGGCGGCCCGGATCGAGCCCAACTGCAGGTAGACCAGGTCGGCCTGATTGGCCACGCCTGGACCGGCAGGCGTCACCGGGTCGGCATTCAGCCGCTGCCAGAAGGCGTTGTGAGTTTGCTGCGGGTGCAGGCGCGACCTCGCCAGGGCTTGGTGGCCGAACACGGCACCGTCCGGGTCGACCACTGCCACCCCGGGTTGCCGGTAGAGGACTTCGCCATCGCGACCGAGGACGATCTCGGCGTCGTTGATCTCCAGGACGAGCATGATCAGCGTACCTGCATGTGACGAACGAGGAAGTCGTCGCAGTAGTTTTGGGTGTCCAGCACCAAGCGTTCCTGGATGAGCTGCAGTTGATGCATCAGGAACATCACCAGGATGCTGATTACCAAGGCGACGAAGGTCGAGTTGAACGCCACGCCAAGGCTCGCGGTCACCCCGGCGATATCGCCCTCCACGGCGCGGTAGGCCTGCCCCAAGGCATCGCCAATGCCGCGTACGGTGCCGATGAACCCGATCGACGGGATCGCCCAGGCGATGTAGCGGACCATGGCGAGTTCGCTGTCCAAGCGATCGGACTCGGTGTCGCAGACCGCGTGTACCGCGTTCGAAACGTCCTGGACGTTGCTGGTCGCCGCGAACCGGTGCAGGGCGGCCAATAGCGTCCGCGGCAGCAGGTTGTTCCGGGTCGCCTCGGGCAGGGCCTGCAAGGGGCGCGCGTACTCGCGGGTGTCTCGGGGCAGGATGCTCATGCCCTCGGTCACTTCGATGAACGATCGCTGCAACATCCGCCGTTCGCGCAGGCAGTTGCGGGTCTTCAATCCCATGATCGACATCGCCCACAGCATCAGGATGAAGCAGGACTCCTGCTCGTAGTCGCGCAGCACCACGTAGAGGGACCGATCCGGCACGAACGCCTCGCCAGACTGAGAGCGGTCGGCCTGGGCCTCGAGGATGGCATCGGCATTGGGTCGTACCACGGTGACGTACGCCAGGTGCACCAGGATGATGGTGACGAAGAGCGCAATCATCTGGTAGACGAAATCGAAGGGAAGCGTTTTCTTCATGTCGGCAATCCTTGCGGATCAGATGTCCACGGGGAACGGAACGGACACATCTTCGGAGATATCCTCGCTCGGAACAAAGACTTCGACGGATTCGGCCCCGGCCGGTGTCGTCGCATCCTCTTCTTGCTCTTCTTCGCTCCCTTCTTCGCCTTCGGCGGTGCCGCGGGGTCTGTCCGAGTCCGGAGAGTTGGGCCGCTTGCCCTGTGCGCTGAGCTGACCGGGGTCGGCGGCTTCTGTCCCCGGGGCGGAGTCTTGTGGATTCCCGTCTTCTTCCGCGGTGTTCGCCACCGAAGGGCGCTCTTCGGCGGCGGCGTGCCCGAGGGGCAACAAGGCGCCAAACGCGCCCGTGGCGCAAACCAGAAGTCCGGCGCATCGGATTCCCCGGAGGGCGGCGGGCAGGCAGACCTTCATTCCGCGAACCTCGCGATGCGGAACCCCACGTCGGCTCTGCCGTCGGCACCGTAGTCGCGGAACGACAGCCTGAGGTCGGTCACCGTGCCGTGCATCCAACTCGCGCCTCGGATCAGGTGGTAGTCCCCCTGCTCGGGCCCGAAGGGATCGACGACGGCGTTCGGGTCGGGAATGTGGTAGTGATCGTGAACCCACTCCGCGACGTTGCCTCCGATGTCGAAGATGCCCTTGGCGTTCGCGTCGAAGGTGCCGATCGGTGCGCCGGCGATGTGGTTGTCGTTGTATCCGAAGATGATCCGCCCGACGGTGTGTGCAGCGGCGAGATCGGCGTAGTTGCCGTGCCGCTTCGGCGGCGGCAGCTTGTCTCCCCAGGGAAACCGCAACGGTTTGCCGCCCTCGACGTCGCGGGCGGTCCAGGCCCATTCGGCCTCGGTCGGCAGTCGATAACCCAGCGCGCTGCTGTCGAAACCGATGATCTTGCTGAACTCTTCGCGGTAGAACGGCTGCAATCCCTCTTCGGCCGAGAGCCAGTTGCAATACAGTGCCGCTTCCTGCCAGGAAACGCGGACCACCGGCTGGTTCGCTTGGTTCAGGTTCGTGTTTTCGTAGCTGCCCGAGTCGTGCCCCGACGCGAAGACCCGAAACTGGGCGTTGGTCACTTCGTGGCGAGACAGGTAGAAGAGCCGGGTCAGTTCGACGTCGTGCAGCACCTCGTTGGCGCGGCGTCCGGGCTCGCGACGGGATGCGCCCATGCGAATCGCGCCGGGACCCAACAGCACGAGTTCCTGGCCCTGGCTTGTGGTCCGCACTTGCTTCAAGGCTTCGAGGCGCGCTTCTTCCAAGGTCAGGAGTTGGACTTTGAGTTCCAGCGTGAAGCCGGGCTGCGGCAAGATCGTCTTGGAAAAACCCGCGTAGCCAGTCCTCCTGACCTTGAGTTCGTGGGGTACGGCGGCCAAGGTGATTGTTCCGTTGCCGGGGTCGCGCCGTTTGCCGTCGATCCACAACTCGGCATCCTCGGGCCGCAATTGAACGGCGAGATTGCCCTCGAGCGCCGTCAGCGAGAAGGACAAGGATCGACGCTTGCCGGAAGCCACGGTCACCGAGACGCTCTCGGGGGCGTAGCCGACCTTGAATGCCCGGATCGCCAGCGCGCGGTCGGCCACGACGTCGAGATCCAGCGGCGTCACCCCCCGGTACTCGCCGTCGACGGTGACGCTGGCCCCGCGCGGCGTGGAATCCACTGCGACCAGGCCGTCGGCTCTCACCAACGTGACGGGTTCCAGCTCGACGGTTTGGCGTGCCTCGACATGGAGGATGTCCGTCCAGGTCTTGTAGCCTGGAAGGCCTACCGAAACCCGGTGCTCGCCAGCGGGGACAGGTACCGGCCCCGGAGTGACGACTTCGGCGATCTCGTCGTCGATGCGCACCTGGGCGCCGGCGGGCGTGGTCGGGATGGTCACGTCGGCCCAATTCGGCACCAGCGATCCGGTCACGGTCTGCGCCAGTTCCCTGCCTTCGACGTGGAACGCCAGGGTGGCGTCCTGGTACCGCGGATGGGTGACCAGTGCCGCTTGGGGCCCGGCCGGGACGCGCAGTTCCATCGGTGCGGTGCCGTCCAGGCCATCGACGCCCACGATGCTGACCCGGGCGCCTACGGGATCGATGGAAAACGTCACCCTGCCCGGTAGCGGAATCATGTCCATATTGATGATCTGGTTGCGCTCGCTGCCGACGAGGACCGATTGCGCCAGGTCCTCAAAGCCTGGTGCCGCGGCGCGGATCCGGTAGGCGCCTTCACGGAGCAGGTAGATCTCGCCGAAGCGGAACGAGAAGCTGCCATCGATCTCGATACCTGCGGTGGCGGGTTGGACGTCGAGCCGAACGGCCTTGGCCGTGAAGATGAACCAGAGCATCCAGACCACCGCCGCGCCGAAGGCGAGCGCGATGAGACGGCGAAGGTTGAACGCAGGCGCGCGCTTGCCGGAGGCCGACTGCGTGGGGCGGAACCCAACCGCCTCGATGCGCTCGCCATTCGCCGGCAATCCGGACGACGAGTGATCCACGGGGACGGGCGAATCCCCTATGGAGTCTCGATCAAGTTCGTTACGCGACTGCAAGGATTTCGCTGCCTCAAGAACGCCAGGGATGTAAGTGTCGTGTCCCGCAAGTTTCTGGTATTTCAGCGCGTCCCACGGGGTCTGTGGCAAGGCGCGTCCCCGCCGGGAATGGTGGACCCATTGCCAAGGGGCGCAACGCGGCCACAGGCCCCGTGGGGCGCGCCCTTCGGGAGT
>JAKZRQ010000118.1:0-17012 GCA_047518105.1 Pseudomonadales bacterium
GGCGGGAGCAACGAGGTGCAACTGAACATCATCGCCAAGCGGGTGCTGGGTCTGCCGGATTGACGCGCCGCAACCTCTCTTCCCGGTGTTCCAACGCGGGTGTGCGACAAATCCTTGGTGAGCGTCCGCTGACATCGGACTCCCTACGACATCGTGGAACCGGCGCTTTCCAGGGCCGAGAAGAAGGCCGACAAGGCGCTGCGGCGGCTGCTCGATCCGTTGGGGTCGATCTAGAATCCTTGAGCATGCCGAATGTTGACACTTGGGTTGCATACGAACACGGGTGGGCAGCGCTCTTGCACGGCTCGTATTCCGAGACGCGCTCGCGCAGCGAGACGCACTAGCGCGATCTATTTAGTCAGGCGTCGCGAGGCGAGGGTAACTTGGCCACGGAGACCGTCGTAGATCAAGATGACATTCCGAAGGGACGTCCAACCGAGCAACGCTTGGTGTACCTGCCCACCATCTCGAAGGTCGACTCCCGCAAACCGTCGGTATTGAGAGAACTCTAGGTCCGGGATGTGAACGGATGCGAGATAGACGTTGTGCTTCTTCGTACCACTGACACCCGACATGTCCATCTTGTCGATGACTGGGAGACCTAGTTCTTCCGCCAACTTGTTGTCGATGCAACTCTCGCTGGCACCGGTGTCAACCAACGCGGCAACCACCTGTGTGGCAGTATTTCCGGTCTCGGTGACCTGGTTGAATTGAGAAACCGTCACCCTCAACGTCGGACCGAAGGCGATCAACCGGCCGTTGTCCGGATGGCCTGTATCTTTGTCAGGGAAGCCCGCGTCAGCTAACGGCATGAACCGGTCGGAAGGCCACCGACGCTGGAATGCGCATCGTCGCTTGTTGACCCACTTGCCGGATCAGATAGGGGCCGGTGCCGAAACGCTGAACCGCCTCTCGGGCCGCCGTGTTGAACGTATCGAAGGCATCAACAAAGGACGCATCATGGAAGATCACCCACTTTGCACCATGGTGTTGTTGGAGCCAATCCAATTTGGCGTCGAACTCCATGATGTTCCGTTGCAGCGCCTCGTCCTCTGTGACGTGCTCCTTGGGGACACCATCATCATGTGTCATTGGTGGCAATGTTCCTCGCGGTGACTGTGCACTACTTGGTGATGAAGGGGAGAGTACACCGAATGTATGCTTGCCACACGTTGCATTCATTGTGGTACTTTGCGCGCCCTTTGTGATCGACCCCGCTACAGCCCTTGTAGGTAGGGTTCCCAACCGCCGGGACGACCGCGTGCGGGTGGCCGCATGAGAAGGTTGGTGTTCACTCACCAAAGATCTGTCGTACACCCTTCCAACGCCTTGCACTTGCGAAGCAGGACCGATTTCGCATAGGTTGCACGGCTTGCATCAATACCTTGAGGAAGAGTCGCAATGAGTCACCGTAGCCAGTTCTACATCAACGGCGAATGGGTGGATCCCCTTTCGGAGGACCTCCTCGACGTCATCAACCCTGCCACCGAGGAGCCCATCGGGCAGGTGGCGCTTGGCAATGCCGACGACGTCGACCGCGCCGTCGCCGCCGCCGTGGCGGCCTTCGACGCCTACTCGCAGACCACCCGCGAGGAACGGGTCGAGCTGCTGCAACGCATCATCGACGTCTACAAGTCGCGCATGCCCCAAGTGGCTTCCACCATCAGCGAGGAGATGGGCGCGCCCGCGGCACTGGCCAACGGTGCCCAGGCGCCGGCGGGACTCGGTCACTTCATCTCGACCCTGAATGTTCTCAAGAACTTCGAGTTCGAAGAGGACATCGGCTCGTCGCGCATCATTCGCGAACCGGCAGGCGTATGCGGCTTGATCACGCCGTGGAACTGGCCGATCAACCAGATCGCCTGCAAGGTCGCCCCCGCCCTGGCGGCGGGCTGCACGATGGTGCTGAAGCCCTCGGAGGTCGCACCGTTCAATGCCATCCTGTTCGCCGAAGTGCTCGACGAAGCGGGCGTGCCGGCGGGCGTGTTCAATCTGGTAAACGGCGATGGTCCCACCGTGGGCGCTGCCATCTCGTCCCACCCGGACATCGACATGATGTCCTTCACCGGTTCGACCCGCGCCGGCATCGAAGTTGCCCGCAACGCCGCGCCGACCGTGAAGCGCGTGGCCCAGGAACTCGGCGGCAAGTCCGCCAACATCATCCTGGACGATGCGGATTTCGGTGCCGCGATCGCCCGCGACGTATTCGGCATGTGCGTCAACTCCGGCCAGTCGTGCAACGCGCCAACCCGCATGCTCGTGCCGAACGGGCGCATGGACGAAGCCGCAGAGATCGCCAAGTCGGCGGCGGCGAACGTCAAGGTCGGCGCCCCGGACGCGCCAGGCACCACCATCGGTCCGGTGGTTTCCGCCGTACAGTTCGAGAAGATCCAAGCCCTGATCGAGAAGGGCATCGAGGAAGGGGCCAAGCTCCAATGCGGCGGCCCCGGTCGACCCGATGGCTTGAACGCCGGCTACTACGTCAGGCCGACCGTGTTCTCCCACGTCACCAACGACATGACCATCGCGCGCGAGGAAATCTTCGGCCCGGTGCTGTCGCTGATCGGCTATGAGAACGACGACGACGCCGTCGCCATCGCCAACGACACCAGCTACGGCCTGTCCGGCTACATCTCCGGCACGAGCGACCGCGCCCGCGACATCGCGCGCCGGATCCGCACCGGCAACGTCCACCTAAACGGTGCGCCAGTGGACACCAAGGCGCCCTTCGGCGGCTACAAGCAGTCCGGCAACGGTCGCGAATGGGGCCGCTACGGCTTCGAGGAATTCCTCGAGGTGAAAGCCATCATGGGATACAACCCCTAAGTTCGCGTAAGCCAACCGAGCGAGCGGTCGTTGGGCCGCTTCCCCTGATCCTCGAACGGGCTCGGAGACACCGAGTCCGTTCGAGCGTGTCGAGCGCCGCTTGATTGATCGCGCGCGGGCCCGCCGCGCCGGCGCTCTGTTGTGGTACGTTTCGGCGATGCGACCACCACTCTTGCATGCGATTCTCGCCTGCTGCCTGTTCGCCGTGCTGCCCGGGGGTTCCGCGCTCGCCGCACCCGACATCGCCGACGCATTGGATCGCATCTACGACGAGACCGACTATCAGCGGAAACTGCCGGGTAGCCCGCCGGACGTCGTCAAGCTCCACGGCCTCGGAATTCCACCGGCTGCGGGCTGGCTCGTGCTCGTCGTCGCAGTCCTAGGTGCCGTGGTGCTCGCGCTTCGGTTGACGAACACCAGTCTCGACGCTCTACTCGCAAGGCCCCGCGCAAAGCCCCGCGCAAAGCCCCGCAAGGAGCGCCGGCGGCAGTCCCAGGTCGGCGATGCGGCAGGGGATGCCGAGACCGGCATCGCGAGCGATTGGCTCCGGACGGCCGACGGACTCGCACGCCAAGGCCGCTTCGCGGAAGCCATCCACGCCATGCTCCTCGGCATCCTCAGGGCCTTGCCGACCAAGGGCAACGCGGGATGGTCCCCCGCGGTCACCGGGCGGGAGATCCTGCACATGCGGACCGGGGCGGACGCCGAGGGCCTTGGCGTATTGATTCGAACATCGGAACTGGTTCACTTCGGCGGTCGGCCCGGTTCCGAGGCACAGTACCTCGCCTGCCGCCAACACGCGGTCGAACTCGACGCGAACCTCCGAACATGACGGCTTCTCAAGAACCCTAGACGGGGACCGCGTCCGACCATGCCTAGCAACAGCGATCAGATTCTCGGACGCCGCACCATGGCTTGGCTGGTCCTCGTTGGTGGCGCCGCCTTCTGCGCCTTCCTCTTCCTGCTCGTGGTGGACGACCCGGCGAAACGCGACGTCACCAGCACGAGCAGCTACTCGCGTTCGGCGATCGGGCACGCCGCGTTCGTAGCGTTGTTGCGCGACATCGGCTACCCGGTGGCGGTCAACAGGGACCGGCGGGCCGCGCGCATGGCGGACGACGACCTTCTACTCGTCCTGGAACCGGACCTCGGCCACTACAGCGTCGACGATCTCAGACGGCTCATCCATGACAAACGCCGGGTTCTTCTCGCCTTGCCGAAGTGGCGGGCGCGAACGGGTCAAGCGCCGCGCGGCTGGATCGGTGCCGCCGAGCTCGTGCCGACATCCGAAGCCGCGAAGGTCGCGAGCGCGACGATCCGACGGCCCGAGGTGAATCGTCCCGAGTCCGAGGACGCCTGGAGCATCCGCTTCTTGGCGAGCGGCGCGCCACAGCTCGACAGTCCGCAACTGTTGACCGGCACGCCGTTGACGCCGCTTGCCGCCAACGCCGAAGGAGTCCTCGCCGGCGAAATCCACCACTTCGGAGAGGTCCTTTCCCGGATCGTCCTATTGGCGGATCCGGATGTCATAGCGAATCACGGCTTGCATCGCGGGGACAATGCCGCGTTGGCCGTCGCCCTGGTCGACCGATTGATGGACGGCAGCGCCGGAACCATCCATGTGGATGAGACGCTGCATGGCTTCGCCATCTCGCCGACCCTGCCACGCCTCATGTTCGTGCCTCCCTTCCTGGCGGCGACCCTGCTGGCGCTGGCGGCAGTCGCGATTGCGATCTGGCGAGCCACCGTCCGGTTCGGCTCGCCGTTCGGGGACGAAGCCGAACCCGTCCACCGCAGCGGTCACGCCACCCTGTTGCAGAACGCCGGTCGCCTGCTAGCCTCCGCCAACCACGGTGCCCATATCGCCCGACGCTACGGCGCGGCGTCCGTGGAGGAAGCGGCCAGGGCGTTGCACCTTCGCCAAACCAGGGGCAGCTCACGCCCAGGGGGCACGGGGCGCGCCAACGACGACTTGCGCGGCATGCTTGCGGCCATTGCCCAGCGGCGCGGCGTTCGCGCCCGGCTGCCGGACGACGAAAGCGAACGGCCCTTGACCCAGGCGCGACGCACCTACGATTGGATGGAGGAGATGCTCGGTGGATCCCGACCACGTCGCCACGCTCGCTAAGGCCATCAAGGCGGAAGTCCACAAGGCGGTGGTCGGCCAGGATGCCACCCTCGAACTGCTCCTGGTCAGCCTGCTTTGCAACGGCCACGCGTTGATCGAAGGCGTGCCCGGCACCGCCAAGACCATGATCGCCCGTTGTTTCGCGGCGAGCCTGGACCTCGCCTTCGGACGCATTCAGTTCACGCCGGATCTCATGCCGGGCGACGTCCTCGGCACCAACATCTTCAACTTCGCGGACAGCCGCTTCGTACTCACCAAGGGGCCCGTCTTCACCCAGATACTGCTCGCGGACGAGATCAACCGTACGCCGCCGAAGACCCAGGCGGCCCTATTGCAGGCGATGCAGGAGCGCGCGGTGACCATCGACGGCGCAGACTATGCGCTGTCCGCAGGCTTCATGGTCGTGGCGACGCAGAATCCGATCGAACAGCAAGGCACCTATCCGCTTCCCGAAGCGCAGCTCGACCGGTTCCTGTTCAAGCACGTGGTCGCCTACCCGGAACGAGACCACGAGCGCGACATCGTCCGAGCCCACGGCAATCGGACCACGACGGGCGCGCCGGCGTCGTTCGGGATCGAGCCGGTGGCGAACTTGGACGATATCGAAACGGCGCGGGCGCTGGTTGAGAATATTCGCCTAAGCGACGATCTGGTGGACTACGTGGTCGACCTGATCCGTGCTAGCCGGGAACACACGGGCTTGAGTTTCGGCGCTTCGCCGCGTGCCGCCAACATGCTGGCCTGCGCCGCGCGGGCATTGGCCGCGCTGTCCGGACGCGACTACGTCATCCCCGACGACATCAAGCTCCTCGCCACGCCAACGCTGCGCCATCGCCTGGTGCTCTCGCCCGCAGCGGAGATCGAAGGGCTTCAAGCGGACGAGATCGTCGCCGACATCGTCGACCGGACCCCGGTACCGAAGTGATCCATCCCACGGCCGGCACGGGCCTCGCGATCGGCGTTGCGGCACCACTGGCATTGATCGTCGCCTTCACCATGCCTGGCTGGTGGATGCTGGGCCTCGCGTGGCTCGGCGTCGTCCTGGCGGCTGCGGCCGCAGACGCCGTTGTCCTCCTTCGGCGTCGGATCGACAACGAGGTCGCTTGCCCGGCGGTCCTCTATGTCGGCGAACCCGAGCGGGCGACCGTGCGCCTCGGCAGCCCACGACCGGCAAGGGTCGAGTTCACCATCGACATCGAGGGACCCTTGGAACGCGTCGAGCCTCAAGTCGCGCAGCTCGACGGCGACGGTGTCGTGGAATGCGCCATCGAAATCCGCGCCCGCCGTCGCGGGACGGTGCGCCTGACCAGACTGTGGCTTCGCGACGAAGGCCCGCTCGGTCTTGCCGGCCGGACCCTGCGCCGGGACCTCGACATGGAACGCCCCGTGGTGCCCAACATCGCGGCGGTCAAACGCCAAGCGCTCGTGTTCGCCGCGAGCGATGCGCCCCTGGGCGCCAAGCCCCAGTTCCAAAAAGGCACCGGCACCGAGTTCGAGGCATTGCGCGACTACGCCGTCGGACTCGACTCCGGCGCCATCGACTGGAAGCACTCGGCCCGCCACCGCAAGCTGCTGTGCAAGGAGTTTCAGACGGAACGCAATCACCATGTCGTGCTCGCCCTCGACACCGGCCACCTGATGGCCGAAGCGGTGGACGGCCTACCCAAACTCGACCATGCCATCGGCGCCCTGCTGCTGCTCTCCTATGTCTCGCTCAAGGCGGGCGACAAGGTGGGGTTGTGCGCCTTCGACTCGCGCACCCGGGCGTTCGCCGCGCCGAGCGGGGGCCTCGGCACCCTGGCGCGCATGCAGCTTGCGTTCTCGGGCATCGACTACAGCACCGAAGAGACCAACTTCACCCTGGCGCTGGCCGAACTACGGGGCCGGCTGTCGCGGCGTTGCCTGATCGTCGTTGCGACGGACTTCGTCGACACGGTGACCGCGCAGATGATGATCGACAACGTGGGACACCTGGCCAAACGACACCTGGTCGTGTTCCTCGCCCTCGGCGACACCTCCTTGGAGCAACCCTTCGAGCGCCGCCCGCGCGACCTCGAAGACGTGGCCCGGGCCGTGGTGGCGTACGACTTGATCCGGGAGCGACGCGCGGTGTTCGCGAAGCTCGCGCGGCTCGGCGTGTTGTGCGTCGAGGCGCCGGCCAAGCGCCTGGGGGCCGAATTGATCAACCGCTATCTCGCCGTCAAGGCGCGCGACCTGATCTGATCAA
This sequence comes from Pseudomonadales bacterium, assembly GCA_047518105.1. Taxonomy (GTDB): domain Bacteria; phylum Pseudomonadota; class Gammaproteobacteria; order Pseudomonadales; family Azotimanducaceae; genus VXYL01. The sequence goes on from JAKZRQ010000118.1 coordinate 7,182, forward strand.
CAGTTCCATCGACCGAGGATCCGATGGCCGACGACCTTCTCAAGAGCTACCGGTTCCGCCTGGAGCGGGAGGACCGCTGGCGCGAGCTCGACAGACTGGTCACCCGCGCCGAACGCCATGGCATTGCATCCCTCTCGGCCGACGAACTGGTGCGCACCCCAAGCCTCTACAGGGCATGCATATCGTCGCTTTCGGTGGCCCGGAGCATTTCCCTGGACGCCAACCTGCTCGCCTACCTCGAGTCCCTGACCCTGCGCGCCTACTTCGTGGTCTACGGCGTGCGCGGGCACCTTGGGCGTGTGATCGCCAGTTTCTTCCGCCGCTACTTCCCGGCGGCGGTGCGGCGCACGGGTTGGTCCATCGGGCTCGCCGCCATCCTGTTGTTCGGCGGAGTCGCCACCGGATGGCTGGTCACGGCGACCGAGAGCGCGTGGTTCGAGGCCTTCATATCGCCGGACATGGCCCAGGGGAGAACGCCGGCGGCGACGCGCAAGGAACTTGCCGACACCCTCTTCCAGCGTCCCTCGGCGGCAGACACACTGACCGCGTTCGCATCGTTCCTGTTCCAGAACAACGCGCGGATCGGCATGCTGTGCTTCGCTTTGGGAGCGGCGTTCGGCGTGCCCGTTCTGGTCCTACTGTTCTACAACGGCTTGCCCATCGGGGCGCTGTGCGCGGTGTTCGCGGGCCAGGATCTCTCGCTCGAGTTCCTGGCTTGGCTCGCCATTCACGGCACGACGGAGCTCACGGCCGTCATCCTCTGCGGCGGCGCCGGCTTTCATCTTGCCAGGGCGATGATCCATCCCGGCCGGCGAACGCGCTTGGCCGCGCTCGCCGACAAGGGCAGAACGGCGGCGACGGTGGTGGTCGGTGCCGTGGTCATGCTGTTCGTCGCCGCCTTGCTCGAGGGTCTCGGGCGGCAACTGATCGTGGACACCCATCTGCGCTTGGCCGTCGGCTGCGTCATGGCAGCGGCGTGGTTGGCCTATTTCGTGTTCTGCGGTCGGGCGATGGTTCGGGCGGATGCCGGGCGCGGCGATGACCGGTAGCGAGGCGGCACTGCGGTCCGTCGCCACCCCCGAGGGCGTCCCCGTGGCTGTGGAACTGGCCGACCATGGCGCCCGCGCCGGGGCGCTGTTGATCGACCTCGCGATCATCGTCGGTTCCCTCGTCGTCGCCGCGCTATTGGCGGTGCTCTTGATGCCCGTTGTCGGCACCGTCGCGGTGATGCTGGTCTCCGTGCTGTCGTTCTTGCTGCGGGCGCCGTACTTCATGGCTTTCGAGATGCGCTGGCGCGGCCAGACCCCCGGCAAACGGGTCTTCAAGCTGCGCGTGGTGGACAGGCATGGCGGAGCGCTTTCGCCGCAGGCGGTGGCGGCGCGCAACGTCATGCGCGAGGTCGAGGTGTTCATGCCGATGCAGCTCGTGCTGGTTGCACCGTCGACTGCGATCAACCCGGGAACCCTGTGGATCGTCGCAGCCCTGGTCTGGCTTGGCATCTTCACCCTGATGCCGTTGTTCAATCGCGACCGCCTGCGGATCGGCGACATGATCGCGGGAACCTGGGTGGTCCGTGCGCAGGGCGTGATCCTGCAACGCGACCTCACATCCCCGAGCCCCGCCGACGCGCCCCGCTACCGTTTCACACGCACCGAACTCGATGTGTACGGGATCGCCGAACTGCAGACGCTCGAGAAGCTGCTGCGCGGCCCTCGAGCCCCGGGAACCAATGCGGCGCGAACGGAGGTATTCAAGCGCATTCGCAACAAGATCGGTTGGGACCGGAGCGACGCGGCGGTCGATCCCGACGCCTTCCTGAACGACTACTATCGGGCCCTACGGGCCTATCTCGAACAGCATGTCCTATTCGGCGACCGGCGCGCCGACAAGCACGAAGCGGCGGGCCGACGCCGCGCTCGGACGCCCGCAAGCGGAGCGTGAACGGCCGGTCATTCGAAGACCCTTGCGATGGCGTTCGTGTCGACGCCCTCCTTGATCACGCGCAGGTCGTGGTAGGTGACGGCGACGATGCTCGCCCAGATTCCCGAGGTCAGGATGAACGCAAACTGATTGACGATGAGATAGAGCCAAATATCGTCGAACAGCAGAGTCGCGCCTAGATCGACCAAGCTCAGTGCCACGTAGTTGCACACGCCGAGTAGCAGCGCCAATCCCAAGAGCTGCCCCTTGTAGCCTTGCGTCAGCTCGTAGCTTCGGCGCAGCGCGCCGAGGCCATTGCGTTCGACCGCGGCTGCCGGAACCGCTACCCACAGCATCAATCCGATGATGACTCCGGGAACGATCAACAGCACAAACCCCACCACGGTCGCGATGCCCACGACGATGGCGATCAATGCCACCGGCAGCAGGCGCCGCATGGACTCGAGGAACGTCTGCGCAAAGCCTGCCGGGCCGCCTCGCAAGTGACGCACGACACCGTAGGTCAAGCCCGCCTGCAAACCGAACAGGCAGATCAAGTTGACCCCCGCCAGCAGAAACATCACGCCGACAACGCGCATCATTTCCAAGACTGCGGCCGGGTCCTCGGGCACCGTGTTCGGGTCGAGTCCAGCAAGAACCTGCTCCAAGCTGGCCAAACCGGGGAGGAAATATCCCGCCGCCACGAAATACGGCACGAAGACGACCAGCGACAGCGGAACAAACACTGCCAGGTTACTGAAATAGGCCGCGAATCCCGTTCGAACGATATCTCCCAGCAAGAATCCGTTCACATCACGCATGCAACCCGTCCCGGTTCAATTGACATCCAAGGAGCGGCATCTTCTCTCCCGATGGCCGTTTCCGTCAATGCGCTCACCCCGCAGGGGTGTACGACAGATGTTTGGTGAGTGAACACCAACCTTCTCATGGGGACACCCACCGAACCTTCTCATGGGAACCTTCTCATGGGGACACCCACCGGGACAGATGTTTGGGGACATCCACCGGCAGATGTTTGGGGACATCCACCGGGGACATCCACCGGGGACACCCACCGGGACATCCACCGGGGACATCCACCGGGGGACATCCACCGTGCCGCCCTGCGCGTCCGACCACTGAGGGGGACATCCACCGGGGACACCCACCGGGGACACCCACCGGGGGACACCCACCGGGGACACCCACCGGGGGACACCCACCGGGGACACCCACCGGGGACACCCACCGGAGGACATCCACCGTGCCGCCCTGCGCGTCCGACCACTGAGGTGGGTGTCCCCAGTCAGAGTCCCACGCCTTCCTGAACCACTACTATCGGGCCCTACGAGCCTATCTCGAACAGCATGTCCTATTCGGCGACCGGCGCGCCGACAAGCACGAAGCGGCGGGCCGACGCCGCGCTCGGACGCCCGCAAGCGGGGCGTGAACGGCCGGTCATTCGAAGACCCTTGCGATGGCGTTCGTGTCGACGCCCTCCTTGATGACGCGCAGGTCGATCGACCAAGCTCAGTGCCACGTACTCGCACACGCCGAGTAGCAGCGCCAATCCGAAGAGCTGCCCCTTGTAGCCTTGCGTCAGCTCGCGGCTTCGGCGCAGCGCGCCGAGGCCATTGCGTTCGACCGCAGCCGCCGGAACCGCTACCCACAGCATCAATCCGATGATGACTCCGGGAACGATTAGCAGCGCAAACCCCACCACGGTCGCGATGCCCACGACGATGGCGATCAATGCAACCGGCAGCAGGCGCCGGATGGACTCGAAGAACGTCTGCGCAAAGCCTGCCGGGCCGCCTCGCAAGTGACGCACGACACCGTAGGTCAAGCCCGCCTGCAAACCGAACAGGCTGATCAAGTTGACCCACGCCAACAGGATCATCACGCCGACAACGCGCATCACTTCCAAGACTGCGGCCGGGTCCTCGGGCACCGTGTTCGGGTCGAGTCCAACAAGACCCTGCTCCAAGCTGCCCAAACCGGGAAGGAAATATCCCGCCGCCACGAAATACGGCACGAAGACGACCAGCGACAGCGGAACAAACGCTGCCAGGTTACTGAAATAGGCCGAGAATCCCGTTCGAACGATATCTCCCAGCAAGAACCCGTTCACATCACGCATGCAACCCGCCCCAGCTCAATTGACATCCAAGGAGCGGCATCTTGTCTCCCGATGGTCGGTTCCGTCAATGGCGCTCCCCCGCCTCCTCCCCGCCTCCCCCGCAACCCGGCGACCGATCGGCTCTGCGCGCCCTTGCGCCTGTACAATGCGCTGTTACGCCGTAGAACGGGAGCCGCAGTGCCAACCCCAGACAGCGCCCACAGACGCAACTTCCACACCCACACCTACCGCTGCAACCACGCCACCGGCGATGTCGCCGACTACTGCCGCGTGGCCGTCGATCTCGGCATGGAGACGCTCGGGTTTTCCGACCATACGGCCCTGCCGGACGACCGCTGGCTCGGGGCGCGCATGCCCTATTCGGACCTCGACGACTACGTCGCGGCCATCGACAAGGGCAGACGAGACTTCCCGGGGCTCACGGTCCTGAAGGGCATGGAGTGCGAATACGTTCCCGAATTCCACGCCTTCTACGAGGACGAACTGCTCGGTGCCCGCGCCTTCGACTACCTGGTGGGCGCCGCGCATTTCTTTCCCGAGGGCGACGACTGGACCGGAACCTACGGCGGCACCCGGGATGCGAAGAGCCTGCGCGCCTACGCCGACTACACCATCGACATGATGGAAACCGGCTTGTTCGACTTCATCGCCCACCCCGACCTGTTCGGCAACTGCTACGCGGTGTTCGACGCCGACGCCCGGGCGTGCTCCCGGGACATCCTGGTCGCAGCGCGCGAGTGCGACGTCGGCATGGAGATCAACGCCCTGGGATTGCGCAAGCAGGCGCGCAAGAAGCCGGGAAACCCCTACCCGCTGTATCCGTGGCTGCCGTTCTGGGAACTCGCCGCCGAGTGCGACCCGCCGGTGATCGTGAATTCCGACGCCCATCGGCCGGAGGACCTGCAAGGACGCGCGGGCGAAGCCCACGACATCCGCATGGGCCTCGGCCTGCGCGAGATGGACATCGACCGCCTCGACCGACGGACCGCGACGGCACCGCAAGCACGGCCATGATCCTGCTCATCGACAACTACGATTCCTTCACCTACAACGTCGCGCAGTACCTGGGCGAACTCGGCGCCGACGTGGACGTGCGCCGCAACGACGAGATCACCCTGGACGAGATCGAACGCCTGGCGCCGGAGAAGATCGTCATCTCTCCTGGTCCCTGCACCCCGAACGAGGCCGGCATCTCGCTCGACGTGGTACGCGCCTTCGGTCGCGACGTGCCCATGCTCGGCATCTGCCTTGGACATCAGAGCATCGGCCAGGCCTACGGCGGCACCGTGCAGCGGGCACGCGACGTCATGCACGGCAAGACCAGCGCCATTCACCACAGCGGCCGGGGCGTGTTCCAGGGCTTGCCGCCCGCATTCGAGGCCACCCGCTACCATTCGTTGATCGTCGCCGACATGCCCGACTGCCTGGAAGTGACCGCGTGGACCGCGACCGAGCACGGCGAAGCCGACGAGGTGATGGGCATCAGGCATCGCGAGCACCCGGTCGAAGGCGTCCAATTCCATCCCGAGTCGATCAAGACGCCAGTCGGCCACGAATTGCTCGGCAACTTCCTCAACGCGCCCTAGCCCGCATTTCTCACCAGGCCGCTTGTCGGCGTCAAGAAGCTCTTGGGTTTCACTAGTTCGACCACGATGTCGATGATCGTGCCGATAGCGGACTGCGCTGGCCGCGCCCGCCCGCGCTTCGCGCGGAGGCCCTCGCGGGTCTTTTGGCCCCGTGTGTACACGGGGCTAAAATCCTCCGCGATCATCACGGCCCCTGGTGAGAAATGCGGGCTAGCGTGCCGCTTCCGAAATAGCGTAGCGTCCATGCTGCCCAATCGCACACGCGAGACCGACTTGTGCGAGTGCTTGAGGGCGGTGCATCCTCGCTTTGCGTTGCTGTCGTGCAAGCCGAAAGGTCGTACGGTGTGGCACGGCAATTCGGAATCGGAACTCCAGCGGAGGGCAACGTGCAGATGAACGAGACTCTCCGGGCACTGGTCGCCGGCCGGGACCTGACCCGCGACCAGGCTCGGGCCGTGTTCGACGCGATCATGGCAGGCGAAGCGACCCCGGCGCAGATCGGCGGCGTGCTGGTGGGGCTGAAGGCGAAGGGCGAGACGATCGAAGAGATTACCGGTGCGGTCCAAGCCATGCGCGCCGTTTCGGCCAAGGTCGAGGTGGCGGTACCCAACCTGGTCGACACCTGCGGCACGGGCGGCAGCGGGGGCGCCAAGCGATTCAACATCTCCACCGCAGCCGCCTTCGTCGCCGCCGCAGCCGGTGCGCACGTGGCGAAGCACGGAAACCGCGGCGCTTCCAGTTCCAGCGGCAGCGCGGACGTCCTGGAGGCCGCCGGATCCAACATCGAGCTCGAGCCGGACCAGATTGCCCGCTGCATCCGCGAGGTCGGCGTCGGGTTTCTGTTCGCCCAGCGCCACCACCCGGCGATGCGACATGCCGGCCGGGTGCGCCGCGAACTCGGCATCGGCACCATGTTCAACCTTCTCGGGCCGCTGACCAACCCGGCGGGCGCCAAGCGACAGCTACTGGGCGTCTTCGCTCCCCAATGGCAGCGTCCACTCGCCGAGGTGGCCGGCGCCTTGGGGTCGGAGCGGGTGTTGGTGGTGCACAGCGAGGGTCTCGACGAATTGTCCATCGAAGGGCCCACGACCGTGGTCGAACTCGACGGCGACCGCATCGATGCCTACGAGGTCTCGCCCTCGGACTTCGGGCTGCGCGAACGCGGCATGGACGATCTTCGCGCCGACACGCCGGCCGAGAGCCTGAAACTCATTCGGGCCGCGCTCAACGGCACCCACGAAGCCGCCCGGGACATCGTCGCCCTGAACGCGGGCGCCGCCGTTCATGCGGCCGGCGTCGCGATCTCGCTCGCGAACGGCGTCGTTCTTGCCCAGGACGTCATCGCCTCCGGCCAGGCGGCGGAAAAGCTCGCCGAGTTCGTGGACATGACGCGGATGATGGGCCAGTTGTGAACCGGTCGCGGAAACTCGCCGCCGAGCCGGTGGGAATACTCGACGAGATCCTCGAACACAAGCACGCGGAAGTCGCTGCCCGGCGCAGCGCCCGGCCACTCCCCGAGCTCCGCCGGAGGGCGGAGGGCGCCCCAGGGACCCGGGGATTCGCATGCGCGATCCGGGAAACGCGTCCGGCGGTCATCGCCGAGATCAAGCGCGCATCCCCCAGCGAGGGCTTGATCCGCGCCGACTTCGACCCTGCCGCCATCGCCCGGTCCTATCGGCACGCCGGCGCCGCCTGTCTGTCCGTGCTGACCGACGAACGCTTCTTCATGGGCAGCGACAGCCATCTTGCCCAAGCCCGCGACGCGGTCGCGCTACCGGCGTTGCGCAAGGACTTCATCGTCGATGCATACCAGGTCTACGAGTCGCGCGTCCTCGGTGCCGACTGCGTGCTCTTGATCGCCGCGGCGCTGGAACCGGCGCAACTGTCCGATCTCGCCCGACTCGCCGGTGAACTCGCCCTCGACGTTCTCGTCGAAGTCCACAACCGTGCCGAACTCGACACCGCCCTGAACGTGGAGGCATCGCTGCTCGGCATCAACAACCGGGACCTCGGCACCTTCGCCACGAGTTTGGACACCACCATCGACCTCCTGCACGCGATTCCCGAGGACGTGACGGTGGTGACGGAAAGCGGCATCCACCGGCGCGAGGATGTCCGCCGCTTGCGCGAGGCGGGCGTCCATTCATTCCTCGTCGGCACCGCGTTCATGCGCGAAGCCGACCCCGGCGCAGCGCTCAAGCGGCTGTTCGGTTGAGATGTCCACGATGCGCGCGACAGTGGATTGGACCGGCGACGTCCGCTTCGACGGCACCTCGGGCAGCGGGCACCGGGTGCCGATCGACGGACCGCCCGAACTCGGCGGCCGGAACCAGGGCGTCCGTCCCATGGAGTTGATGCTATTGGGCGTCGGCGGCTGCACATCCTTCGACGTAGTCAACATCCCGCGCAGAGGACGGGAGGATCTCCTCGACTGCGTCACCGAAATCGAGGCCGAGCGCGCCGAGACCGATCCCAAGGTGTTCACCCGCATCCACTTCCGGTTCCGCATCACCGGACGCGGGCTCAACCCTCGAAAGGTCGAACGGGCCATTCGACTGACCGCCGAGAAGTACTGCTCCGCATCCATCATGCTCGAGCGCGCCGGCGTCGTCGTCACCCACGACTACGCGTTGATCGAAGCATGAACCGGCCACCCATGGCGGGCATGCACCACGTTGCCCTGCATGCGCGCCGGTTCGACGAGACCCTGGCGTTCTACAGGGACCTGCTAGGGCTCGCGGAGGAGTGGCGGCCCGACGCCGACAACGTCTACCTCACCTCCGGCACGGACAACGTGGCGATCCACCGGGCCGATGGCGCAGTGGCGGACGACGGGCAGCGGCTCGATCACATCGGCTTCCTGATCGACGACGCAGCGGACGTGGACCGGTGGTACGCCTACCTCACCGCCAATGGCGTTCCGGCGGAAGCGCCGCCGCGCACCCACCGGGATGGCGCGAGAAGCTTCTACTGCAAGGATCCCGAAGGCACGACGGTGCAGATCATCCATCACCCGCCCCTGGCAGGCAGGCAGTCGGATCGCTAGAGCGGTGGTGGGCAGACTACATCCAGGGTTGTCCGTTCTTGCGCCCGCATTGCCTGGGCGCGCGCGCCCCGTGCGAAACGCAGACACCCGAAGCGTTCCAAGGTCGCGATCTCGACGGGCACGCTGACCGGCTCGCGCGAAATCGGCGTCAGGTGAGGAAGGCACCCACGAGGAACGGGCTACGCTTCCAGAACGTCGATGTCCCGGCAGCCGATCAACCGGCGGTCAGCGGTGATGAGCGTCAGCCCGAACACCTTGGCGCTGGCTGCGATGAATCGGTCGGCAGGATCACCATGCGGCAGTTCGATGGATCGGCTGACGAGTGCCACATCGAAAGTCAAGGGCGTTTCCGTGACAGGGCTTCCTGCCAGGGCCTCGCGAAGCCAACTGGCTGGCTCGCCGTCCAGGGCAATGCGCCCCTTTTCGGCCAAGACGAGAACTTCCCAGACGCTGACCGAACACAGGTGCAGGGATGACCGAGGCGAGACGAGCCGGTCCCGAGTCCTGGAGGAAAGCCTGGCCGGCTCCATTAGCGACCACAGCCACACGTGCGTGTCGAGCAGCAGGTGCAATTCAGTCCTCGGTCGGACCCGCAGGCCGGCTCGACCCTCCGATCAAGGCCTCCCAATCCCCGGGTTCGGTTGCCGGTTCGATCAGGTCCCCTAGAATTTCGCCCCGACGGCGCATGGAACCAAGCCATTCGTCGAGGGCTCTGGGAGGAGGGACGACTTGCGCGACCGGCTGGCCAAAACGCGTCACCAGGATCGGCTGTCCGGTCCTGGCGACCCCGGCGAGCACGGCCAAGCAAGTTGCCTTGAACTTCGAGATCTGTATCTCTTCCATGGCTCGATCGTACCATGGTCCGAATCTATGGTCTAACCAGGGGCACCTCGCGGTGCGAGTGCCGGAGCGGGGTTCCCGGCCACCTCTGCTCCGTCGCGTCGAAGCTCGAGGATGGGCACCAGGTGGAGGTGGTGGAGTTGCGGCGGCCTGCCGGGAAGACGGGCTACGTGATGAAGATCGAACTGGAAGCGGAGACGGCATCGCTGTACGTGAAGCTGGAGCTTGGTTCCGGGACGATCTTCGGTCAAAGTCTTCACTACTCGGAGTATCCGTGAATACAAGTCGGGAGTGAGCAA
>JAKZRQ010000119.1:0-3209 GCA_047518105.1 Pseudomonadales bacterium
TTGCGACGTTCTGATATCTCGCGGTTGGCTCGTAGACCGTCGCTTCCAGTCCCACCACTTCCGATAACGCCGACTCGATCACCGGTCTCACGTCCTGCCAGTTCAGTCCCCCGTTGCCACATCCCAACGGGGGCACTGCAATTGACCCGATCCGTCTCTCCTCGATGACTCGTGCGAGTGACTTCATCCCTTGTTCGATCCACTCCAGCTTGGTTCTCGACCGCCAGTGATCCTTGGTCGGAAAGTTCACGATCCACTTCGGCCCGACCAGCTCGTGGTTCTCCGTCACGAACATCTCGCCCAGTCGCACATCCCCGGTCTTGCATGCGGCAGCGTATTCCCGGAAGTTATCCGGGAAACGCTCCTTGAACATCAAAGCGATGCCCTTACCCATGACACCCACGGTGTTCACCGTATTGACCAGCGCCTCGACATCCGCTTCCAGCAGATTGCCCTCTTGGAATGTCACCATCAGATGTACAACTCCCGGTCTACGCGTACTCGCACCGCCTCAGAACTCGATCCGGCCCGCCTCGCGAAGCCGCGCCGGGCGACCGCAGAACTCCTCGCTGACCATCGCGCGCATCACGTCCGGATCGTCCGTATTGCCCCAGGCCCGCCGTCCGTCTTCGAGCAGACATGCGGCAAGCGCCTGAACGGGGCCGTCGGGGCCGTACATCACCGTGTAGGACTCGACCTCCACTGGGCCGTCGAAGGTCGGAGCGGCTTCCCGGGTCGGTGTGGCATCGACGAGATCCTGCGGCACTTCGTGACGGAATGGCGCCGCCGGGGGCGCGGTCGAATAGATGCCGAAGGCATGCTTGGTGATGAACCCGCCATTGCTGCTCACCAGACCGAGGTCGCCGGGGCGTTCGCGCACCACTTCGGCCATCCGGGCGATGGCGTGCATGACATAGTTGTTGAGCGGACCGCCGCCGAAGGTCAGGCCGCCGGTCACGGTCAAGGGCCGTTGTTCTCCGAGATCCAGTTCTGCGGCGGCGACCTGGACCGCGGACGGAAAACAGCTATAGAGATCGACGTGATCGATTTCGGCGACTCCTACGCCGGCCATTTCCAGGCAGCGTCCGCCGGCAATTCGGATGCCGGGCGACGAATACAGGTTGTCCCGGTTGGACACCGCGTAGGTGTCGTGAGCAGCGGTGCTTGCCCACGGGTAGATCCACTTGGTCTCGGGAATGCCAAGGCGCTTTGCCACGCTCGCCGAACAGAGAATCAATGCCGCTGCCTGGTCCACGTTGCTGTTCGAGTTCATGAGCTTCGGGTAGGGGAAGGAAACAGGCCGATTGAAGTCCGTTGGCGTACGGATCGCCTCGGCTGTCACGGGTTCGCGCATCCAGGCATGGGGATTGCCCGCAGCCACCCGGCTGAAGCCCGCCCACAACGCCGAGACGCGATGCATGTGCCCGTCGAGGGTCTCGCCCCGGGCGTGGCGGACGGCGTTCTCGAAGATCGGGTACATCTGGATCGGCTGCGACACGCCGCGCACCGCCTCCGCCCGTGTACGCATCTTGAGTTCTTCGCCGAAGGTCCTGTCCGGCGTACCCGGCGCCTTGCGCCAATCGAGGTCGATGTCGGCCCGGCGAGCCTTGGCCTGGGTGCGACCGCATTCGGCGCCCGTGAGGATGACGACTTCCAGTCTGCCGGCTTGAATCTCCAGGGCGCTCTCGGTCAACACCGACTGCACCGCGTCCCCACCCCACATCGTCACGCCGGTTTCGGCACCCGGGCTGCCGATGGCCTCCGCAACGGCCTTGGCCGGATTCTCGTAGGACCACATGCCGCGGGTGACGCGCACCGAGTCCGCCCTGGCCAACAGTGCCGGCGCACCCGCATCCACCGCCGCTTCGCGTACGGCGTCGATCATCAATTCCAGGGGTTCCTTGCCTATCCCGGCGACGGGGTCGGCGTTGCGTTGTACCAGTTGCGAGACGCCGACTAGCACCGGCGCTGTTCGAGCGCCAGCGGCAACCGCAGGCATCACGCCCTCACCCGCTGTGCGTGTCGTCGACGGGTCCGCGGCGAGCAATTCATCGCCTGATTATAGATAGGACCGGCCCATGCGCTATGCTCCGTTGGACTCGTATCCGTTGCCAACCCGCCATGGCCCAAGAATCAAGCCAGCAGACGCGCCGTTTCCAGAGGCGGATCGAGGACTTCATCTGCGAACGCTGCGGCGCGTTCAACGTCGGCGACGGATACACCAACCACTGCGCCGCTTGCCTCTACAGCAAGCATGTCGATGTCGCGCCGGGCGACCGGGCCACCACCTGCTGCGGCACGATGCGCCCAACGTCGGTGCGCATGAGCAAGGGCCGGTGGAAGTTGACCCACGAGTGCGAGCGTTGCGGCTTCGTGCGGACGAACTTCGCCCGGCCCGAGGAGACCGACGCCGTCATCCGGTTCATGCGGGAGCAAGCAAAAAGACATCCCTGACGGTCGCAGTGAACGGGGCTCGACGAGACGGGATCCGTCAGAACAGGATCCGAACGCCGGCCTCCACCCGCCTGCCCGCCAGCGGCGCCTCTTCCTTGACCAAGGAGGTGTGCTGGCGCTGTTCCTCATCGCCGAGATTGCGTCCGGCAACTAACAGGATCAGATCGGCACCCCCGAGATAGGTCGCGTACTCCCCTTCGAGGTCCAGGTTGCCGTAACCGTCGGTTGGGGTCTCGTAGCTCGTCACCTCGTCCTGGTCGAAGAAGCGCGAGTAGGCCGCACGGCCCCAGAACGCCTTCCAGGTGAACTCGGCGGCGACGGACACGCGTTGCGGCGGAATCCGCGGCAGATGGCTTTCGTGCGGGTCATCGACGTCGGTGGCAACCCAGTCGTAGCGGGCGATCAGATCGACGGTGTGTTCGGCGGCCGTCACCAGTTCCGCACGGGCCTCCGCGTCGAAGCCAACGAAGGTGGCCTCGGTCTGCGACCATTGGAACACCGGCAGTCCGCCGTGATCATCGGTGGTCTCGCGCTGGTAGATGAAGCTGTCGAACGCATACCGGTAGGCCTCCAGGGTGATGCGCAATTTCTCGCTGCGGTAGCGTGCCGCGACCGACAAGTTGACAGCTTCCTCCTCGTCGAGATCAAGGCTCCCCATTTCGAAACCGCCGATGGCGAGATGGACATTGGACGTGGCGAGTTCCTCGCCACTCGGCGCACGCATCGAACGGTCCAGCCGGGCGGTGAGTTCCCAC
>JAKZRQ010000120.1:0-2585 GCA_047518105.1 Pseudomonadales bacterium
GCGACGTTGGACACCCTCCGCATTCCGCGGAAGACCAACGAGAAACTCGCCGAGTGGCGCCGCGACGCACCGATTCGGCCTGTGGTCTTCGAAGCCTCCAAGACGCTGACCGAAGACACCGTTCACTTGCACCTGGAGCAGGTGCCGTCGAAGATGCGACAGAGCGCGCTGCGAAAGGCGATCCGAAGCCGCCCACCACGCCCGCCAATGGTTCGACCTCCGGAGACCCCTCGCCAAACCCGTCGGACCAGTCCGCGGATAGTGAACATTCGCCACAACTCCGACCCCGCGACAAAGCCTAAGACTCCTCCGTCTTGACATTTCCCTACGCCTTCTTGGATGCTCGCGATCCTAGTTCAATTTCCTGCGGAGACCCCGCTATGAGCGGCACTGGCGTAGTCCTCCTACTTTGACCGAGCCTCACGCAATCATCTTGGGTGCCGTTATCGGCGCTCTTGTCTCTGCTATAGTCGCCTACCTTCTACGGTCGGAGCGCCTCCAGCGCCACCCGCCTCTTGAAATCCGCCGAGAATCGGCGCCTCTTCTTTGTCATTCCGGTGTCTCCTCTCGACACCGGCGTACACCTTAGCGACCTGTCCGAAAAAGTGGGACCACCTCACCCCGCTCGATTCAGGGGGCTGGCCCATTGCCGATCCAGTGCTCGGCGCGTCTTGCGGCAGCCTGCGCGGCAACATCTCCGTAGGCACCCAGACTGCGGCGATGTCTACTACGCCAAATGTCATCCGCGAACACTTCGCCGCTCCGAGCGTCAACGAGCATGTACTTCTCATGTCTGAGAGGTGGCCATGCCGCTGCGGCCGGGGGAAGGATGCCCCCGTCGATATAGGACTGCGTGTCGAACCAACCCTCCTGCACCCAGATCACCCAAGTCTCCCCAGGCCTTTCCACGAAGGGGAGCACCCTGCCGCTCATCGAACGATCCGGCGGGGCATCCACCAGTCCCGGCGGAAGCTTGGGAAGTCCCGTCTCGTGCGGGGGAGGGAGCCCTGCGGCCTCGAGCCTGGCGGCGATGGCGGAGTAAAGCTCAGCCCGGGTGCCGATGTATTTTTCGTGGCGCATGTGGTAGATGAACGTCTCCGCCACGTCCAGTGCCCCGGCCTCGTTGAGGCAGCCTTCGCACGGCGGCGCGAACCCGTCGTCGCCGGAGTCTTCGCCAGAGATCAACGCGGGCTCAACAAGAACCCTATCAATACGCAGCGGGGGGGGGGCGCTGCGGCTCGGGAAATACGCCGGGTTCTTCACCATACCCTGCGGCGAATCGGCGACAACCGTTTGCCCCCAGCCCCACGGGGGCGGAACGAAAACGACTAAAGCCGCCGCGAGGCCGCCCGCCGCGAGCGCGCCGAGCGCGGCCCGCCTTGGCGTCAGAACAGGCATACGCTGCCAATGTTCGGCAGGGTGATGCAGAACGTGCCCTCGCCCTGTTCGAACGAGAGGTAGTAGCTCAGCGCCTCGGCCACGCTGGCGAAAAACAGGTAGCCCACGTTGACCGGTTCTTCGTTTCCAGGCACTTCGTCGCTTGGCGAAGGTCCGGGCTGCAACGTGATGCCCTCCTTCTTGACGATTTCCCGCGCCACCTGCTCGTCAAGGGTGTCAGGCGTGACGGCCCCCTCGAGGTTCCGTACCGCCTCCAGGTACACGTCGAGCGCGTAGTCCGCGTCCTTGGTCTCTTTCAAATCTTGGAAGCGCTTGACCACGAGCATTCCCAGCTCGTAGGCGCAACCTAAATTCGTCGTGCAATTCTGTAGGATGCCGTCGACCGTTTTCCCGCTTGGGACGTTCCGAGGCTCACTGCCGAGGGCTTCCTCGACAATCATCGCAATCCCCTCGCTCGTGCCTTGTTCTTCGAGAACCCCAGTTTCTGCGATGTGCTTGTCGTAGAAGGCATGTCCCATTTCATGGTGGATGGAGCCATTATCCGCGCCTCGGCGCAGGTCGATCCGGCCCGCGCCGCGGTATTCCCCCTAGGCCGGGGCCGGCGGGCCGCCGGGATGCAGTTTGTCGTACAAGTCAACCTTAACAAGGTCTCCGGGGCCGACTGTCGCTAGAATACGGCTCTAGTGCAACATTTACAGGCATGTTAGATCAGTACGACAGCATCAGCACCTCCCATGCCATCCGAATCATGCGCGTATTTGAATTTACACATGCGTCATAATCTCCCTTACAACACCCCGTCGATCGCTTCCGCGAGCACCAACAGATCCTCCACCCGGAACGCGGCGCGGCCGCGCGCCACAGCGACGAACGGATCCACCGCCGCCACGCTGGTCCAGCCCACCGGCACATGCCGCAACGCGCCGTCTTCGCCCGCGTAGTAGACCCGGTCGATCCCCCAGCACAGCTTGACCTGGATCAACTCGAACTCGCGACCGCGAAGCGGATGGAAGGGATGCGTGATACGGAACGTTCTCAGCGCCTGCCCGTCCTCGACGCCTACGCCAACACCGCCGTTCGGCGCGCCCGCCCGTCCTCCCGGATCGAGACCGACGACCCCGCCCCCGAACCGCCACCGTCCCCCATCGCCATGCGCGACCTCGAGGAGAACGGTTGATGTACCTGCG
>JAKZRQ010000121.1:0-32097 GCA_047518105.1 Pseudomonadales bacterium
CGCGAGGGCCTCCGCGCGAAGCGCGGGCGGGCGCGGCCAGCGCAGTCCGCCATCGGCACGATCATCGACATCGCGGTCAAACTAGTGAAACCCAAGAGCTTTTTGACGCCGACAAGCGGCCTGGTGAGAAATGCGGGCTAGTCCGCGCGTCCCCCGAACGTCTCCTCCCAAGGGGTTCCATTGAGTTCGGGAGGGTCGGCGCGGTGCAGGGCGGCGACGCCATTGCGCCAATCCCAATGTTCAAGTGAACGCCATGGCGTTGTGTGCTTCAATGCTCTTCAAGTAGGAGGGAATGCACGCACCCGGTGCAGTTGGTATTGGACAACCCGCCGCAGGACGGCTGTTTCCGTTGAAGTTCGATTTCCACACGCTGCGAGGCGACCTGTTCGGAGGCGTGACCGCTGCGGTGGTGGCGTTGCCTGTCGCCCTGGCGTTCGGTGTGGCGTCGGGTCTGGGTGCCGCGGCGGGGATGTACGGTGCGATAGCGGTAGGTTTCTTCGCGTCGGTGTTCGGCGGCACGCGATCGCAGATTTCCGGTCCCACGGCACCGATGACCGTCGCCATGGCGGTCATTGTCACCGGCTACGCGACCGATCTGACCGAAGCGCTAACCGTGGTTACGATGGCCGGTCTGTTCCAGGTGCTGCTGGGGTTTTCGAGGATCGGGCGATTCGTGGCCTATACGCCGCACGTGGTCGTATCCGGGTTCATGTCCGGCATCGGCATCATCGTCGTGCTGATCCAGACCATGCCCTTCCTCGGCATGGCATCGGTGTCGGATGGCGCGGTTGGCGCGATTCGCGCACTGCCGGCAGCGATCGCTAACGCCAACCTCAGCGCGGTCGCAATCGCCGCGGTCACGCTCGCGGTTGGCGTGCTCTGGCCTCGGCGGTTGGCAAGGCTGATGCCCGGTCCCCTGGTGGCGTTGACCGTCGGTACCCTGCTCGGTGTGCTGTGGTTGCACGATGCGCCGGTGATCGGGGCGGTGCCGACTGGCCTGCCGTCGTTGCAATTGGGGTTGCCCGAAGTCGGTTTTTGGGTGCGTGCCGTTGAGCCGGCGCTGATTCTCGCCCTGCTCGGGGCCGTGGACAGCCTGTTGATCTCGCTGGTTGCCGACTCGCTTACCGGCACGCGCCACAACCCGGACCGCGAACTCGTCGGTCAGGGCATCGGCAACATGGTTGCGGGTCTGATCGGCGGCGTGCCGGGCGCCGGCTCGCCGGTGCTCACGGTGACCAACATTCGCGCCGGGGGACGGACCCCGGTCTCGGGCGCCTTGTACGCGATCCTGATGTTGGCGCTCGTACTGGGTCTAGGCCGATACGTCGAGCCCATCCCACACGCCGCTCTCGCGGGCATCCTGATCAAGATCGGTTGGGACATCATCGATTGGCGCCTGATTTCCCGTCTCCATCGCCTCGAACGCGAGCACCTGGCGGTCATGTTGATCACGCTGGGGCTCGCGGTCTTCGTCGACGTGTTGACTGCCGTGGCGATCGGATTGATCGCGGCGGGAATGGCTCACGGCAGACAACTCGAAGGCCTGGAACTCGACAGCGTGGTGTCCGTCCCAATCCTCGATCGGAAATTCTTCGCAAACCGCCTGAACACTGCCGCCGCCGACCCTTACTCGGCGCGTGTCGGCATGGTCTTGTTGCGCGGGCGCTTCACCGTGGCGTCGTCGCGCAAGCTCGTGGTGGTGGTCGGCGCGGACATCAAGGATCACGAGGTCGTCATATTCGACTTTTCCGGTGCGACCTATCTCGATGACAGCGCCGCCATGGTGATCGAACAACTGTTCGACGTGGCGACGAAGGAACAGACCGAGTACATCGTCATGGGACTGTCGGCCGCGGTGGCGCATACGCTGCACACCCTCAACATCTTGCAGCGCGTACCCGAACACCGCCTCGTCGAAACGCTGGACGAGGCGCGCGAGGTCGCCTTGGAGTTCTTGAACTCGTCGGCGGACGGATCGCCCCAGGCCTGACATGGTGCGGAAGGATGGCGCGGGCTAGAACGACGTCTTCAGTGCCACGCTGACGAGGGCGTTGTAGTAGTTGCGCGAGGCCCCGTGCCGACGCCACGGGACAGCACCCCTCCATCGGCGGATTCTCCGATTTCGCGATCATGGACCTGATGGAGAGCTATCGCAGCGTGCCGGAATCCGACCACGCGCTCCGGGCGGGCTCCGGGCGGGTTCCGGGCGGGTTCCGGGCGGGTTCCGGGCGGGATAGCGGCGCGACTACGTGGCCACGGAGTTCGAGAACTTCGACAGCGGCGCGCCGCGCGTGGCCGCCAGGATGAAGAAGGCCAGGATGAAGAAGAAGTACGACACGCTATCACGCGCCGACAACGACGCTCTGCTCGAGCTCTACGTCAGCGCAGGCAAGTAGCCGGCGGTCTGGATCCGGGGCCGGGGGCGCTCAACCGCTCCAGTGCCGCGCCCCCGCTGCGGGCGGTTCCTCCGGTCCGCCGGCGAAGCATTGCGCCACCGCCATCCAACGGGTGGCGGTCTCGCCGCCGACGTCGAGCGCCGTGTCGGCGATGTTGCGGCCCTGGGTGACCACGTGGCAGAACTCGACCGCGTCACCTTGCACGCGGTTCGTCTCGTTCGGTTCGTTCCACTCCCAGATTTCGCCCGACGGCGCGGTCAGTCGCACGTAGGGCATGTCGTTGGGAATCTCCTCGCGGCGATTGACGAAGGTCCAGCCGAAGGTGCGCACGCCGATGACCGCGATGTTCTTGATGCGGTCGGTGTTGCGCCGTGGCTTCCTGAGCAGATCGTAGATGTCCTGGCCGTGGGACCAGGTCTCCATCTGGCGCGCGGTGGCGAACATCCTGGCACCCATATCAGGTCCGAACCACGGCACGCGCACGGATGGATCGATGGCGGCGAGCTGATCGCACAGTTCGCCGAGATAGGCGTGCCAGCGCTCGCCGAGTTCGGGACCGTTGGGCACTTCCGCCGGATTGGCCGCGGCGCCCCCGATCCAGATCGCACGCTCGCCGGCGCGCACCATGGCCCGGAAACGCTCCGGGTCTTCAAGCGCGACACGCGCCACCAGGTCGGTGGTGTGCAGGTGTGCGATCACGTCGTTGACCGTCCAGTTCTTGAACGGCGTGCGGCGCTCCCAGTCGCCTGGATCCAATGCCCTTACGAGCTTGTAGAGCTCCTCGCCTTCCTCGCGCAAGTCGAGCGCCTGCTGCATGGTGTCCTCCCTATGGGCTTGAAAAGACGGCGCGACCCGTGGCCACGCGAGGGGAGTTTAAGCGAACACGCGGTCACGATGCGCAACCGCGCACTTCGTCGCCGGCGTTTGGCGAGCTGTCAGCCGTCTTGGGAACGTTTCTGTTCATCGCGCGGATGATTGAGAACCGCCAATCCGGCTGTGCTTGCAAGGGTTTCCATTCGGACCTCCGCTCGACATCCGCCCGATGGACCGTTTTGGACGGTTGTAAGCCCACCCAAGCCCGCCTACAATTCGCGCCCCTTGGGATCGAGCGTTCGGACGTTGTCGGACTCTCGCTTCACGGATCAGGAGACCAGATGGCCACCATCAGCCAACTCGTGCGCAAGCCGCGCAAGCGCCGGATCGAGAAAAACCGGGTGCCGGCGTTGCAGGGCAGCCCGCAGAAGCGGGGGACCTGCACGCGGGTCTACACGACCACGCCGAAGAAACCCAACTCCGCGCTGCGCAAGGTTTGCCGTGTACGCCTCACCAATGGCTACGAGGTGAACTCCTACATCGGCGGCGAAGGCCACAATCTCCAGGAGCACTCCGTGGTGCTTATCCGCGGCGGGCGGGTCAAGGATCTGCCGGGTGTGCGCTACCACACCATTCGCGGCACGCTCGATACCTCCGGGGTTGCGGATCGTCGGCAACGCCGGTCCAAGTACGGTACCAAGAGGCCCAAGTAGCCGTCCAACCAACCTACCCATTGTTCCTAGTAAGGCCGCCCGCAGTGGCGGACCAACCTGAAGCAAGCGCCCAGGGCATGGCCCGACAAGGCGGCTAAGGAGACTTCAACAAAATGCCGAGACGTAAAGTCGTCGCCAAGCGCGAGATTCTTCCCGACCCCAAGTACCACAACCAGACCGTCGCCAAGTTCATCAACCACGTGATGGTCAACGGCAAGAAGCCGGTGGCTGAGCGGATTGTGTACGGTGCCTTGACGCGCATCGAGGAACGCGACCACCGGGATCCCGTCGAGACCTTCGACAAGGCTCTCGAGGCCGTGGCGCCCTTCGTCGAGGTGAAGTCGAGGCGGGTCGGCGGCGCCACCTACCAGGTGCCGGTGGATGTGCGCCCGTCCCGGCGCCAGGCGCTCGCCATGCGTTGGCTGGTGGACAGCGCGCGCGCGCGCAGCGAGAAGTCCATGGCCGCTCGCCTGGCCGGCGAACTACTGGACGCTGCCGAAGGCCGCGGGTCCGCCGTGCGCCGCCGCGAGGAGACCCACCGCATGGCCGACGCCAACAAGGCGTTCTCCCACTTCCGCTACTAGATTCCGTGAGCACGCCGAATGTTGACACTTGAGTTGCATTTCGAACGAGGCCGGGAGAATGCGCAAGCATTCCTAAACGCGCCCACAGGGCGCGCATTCTCGATCGCGCCGCACATGCGGCGCGCCTAGACGGCGACCAGACGACTGGATATTTGAAGCTTGATCGGCGCGTCCGGCAGCAGACGCCCGCCCGAGGATTGACAAGATGGCCCGCAGCACACCCATTGCCCGCTACCGCAACATCGGCATCATCGCCCATGTCGATGCGGGCAAGACGACCACCACCGAACGCGTGCTGTTCTACACGGGTCTGTCCCACAAGATCGGCGAAGTCCACGACGGCGCCGCCGTCATGGACTGGATGGAACAGGAGCAGGAACGGGGCATCACCATCACCTCGGCCGCCACCACGTGTTTCTGGCAGGGCATGATCCAGCAGTACGACCTGCACCGCATCAACATCATCGATACGCCCGGCCACGTGGACTTCACCATCGAGGTCGAGCGGTCGCTGCGCGTGCTCGATGGCGCGATCGTCGTGTTCTGCGGCACGGCCGGTGTCGAGCCGCAATCGGAGACGGTTTGGCGCCAAGCCAACCGGTACGGGGTGCCGCGGATGGTGTTCGTCAACAAGATGGACCGTGCCGGCGCCGATTTTCTGCGCGTGGTTGAACAGATCAGCGAACGCCTAGGTTCGACGCCGGTGCCCGTTCAATTGGCGATCGGTGCCGAGGACCAATTCCGCGGCGTTGTCGACCTCGTACGCATGAAGGCGATCTACTGGAACGAGGACGACCAGGGACTCACCTATGACCTGGAGGACATCCCCGACGAACTCGCGGCCGATGCCGAGCATTGGCGCGAGAAACTCATCGAGAGCGCGGCCGAGGCGAACGAAGAGTTGATGGAGAAGTACCTCGAAGGGGGGGCACTCACCGAGGACGAAATCCGCCAGGGAATCAGGATCCGTACGTTGGCCAACGAGATCGTGCCGGCGCTTTGCGGTGCCGCGTTCAAGAACAAGGGCGTCCAGGCCATGCTCGATGCCGTCATCGACTACCTGCCCGCACCCACCGAGGTGAAGCCGATCGATGGCGTCTTGGATGACGGCGAAACCCATTCGATACGCCAGGCCGACGACAACGAGCCGTTCTCGGCGTTGGCGTTCAAAGTCGCAACCGACCCGTTCGTCGGCACGCTGACCTTCTTCCGCGTCTACTCGGGCGTGCTGAATTCCGGCGACCAGGTGTTCAACGCCACCCGCGACCGGCGCGAGCGCATCGGCCGGATGGTGCAGATGCACTCCAACAGCCGCAACGAAATCAAGGAAGTCCGCGCCGGCGACATCGCCGCGGCCATCGGCCTCAAGTCCACCACCACCGGCGACACGCTGTGCGACAGGCGCAACCTGATTACGCTCGAACGCATGGACTTCCCCGACCCGGTGATCTCCGTCGCGGTGGAGCCGAGGTCCGTCGCCGACCAGGAGAAGATGTCCGTGGCGCTCGGCAAGCTCGCCCAGGAGGATCCGTCGTTCGCCGTGGAGACCGACCAAGAGTCGGGCCAGACCATCATCTCCGGCATGGGCGAACTGCATCTCGACATCCTGGTCGAGCGCATGCGCCGGGAGTTCGGCGTCGAGGCCAATATCGGCAAACCCCAGGTCGCCTACCGCGAGACCATCCGCTCGACCATCGACCAGGAAGCCAAGTACATCCGCCAGACCGGGGGCCGCGGCCAATACGGTCATATCTGGGTGAAGCTGGAGCCCACCTACGGCGAAGAGGACGCGCCGAACTTCGAGTTCGTCGATGCGATAACCGGCGGCGCCGTGCCGCGAGAGTACATCCCGGCGGTGGCCAAGGGTTTGGAAGAGCAGATGAACAACGGCGTCATCGCCGGCTATCCGCTCATCAATGTGCGCGCCACGCTCCACGACGGTTCGTTTCACGAAGTCGACTCCAGTGAAATGGCGTTCAAGATCGCCGGGTCCATGGCGATGCGCGAAGGTGCCGTGCGGGCAAGACCGGTGCTGCTCGAACCCGTCATGTCCGTGGAGGTGGTGACCCCGGAAGACTACATGGGCGATGTGGTCGGCGACCTCAACCGCCGCCGAGGCATGATCGATGGCATGGACGAGAACCCGGCGGGCAAGATCATCCGCGCCGCCGTGCCGCTCGCCGAGATGTTCGGCTACGCTACCGATCTGCGTTCCGCCACCCAGGGGCGGGCCACCTTTACGATGGAGTTCGCGCGCTACGCGGAGGTGCCGGACAATATCGCCCAAGGGATCATCAAGAGGTCATGATCGCCGCGACCAGCCATTCACCCGCAGGCGCACGCGACAAACCGGCGCGTGACGCATTTCGTCGTTGTAACCCAACGCGTAGATGCGTAGAATTCGCCCTCCGTTTTTCGAGAAGCGGTGGCCTCTGTTTAACTCTTTGGCGTGTGGAACGCAAAAGGAAACAAGGGCTTGCCCAGTTGAGCATCCCAGGACACCGGACGAAATAGTGGTTCAAAACCAGCGCATACGAATTTGCTTGAAAGCCTTCGACCATCGGCTCATCGACGTGTCGACCGCAGAGATCGTGGACACCGCCAAGCGGACGGGTGCGCAGGTACGGGGGCCGATCCCGCTGCCCACGAGAAAGGAACGCTTCACCGTGCTGATCTCGCCGTTCGTGAACAAGGACGCGCGCGACCAGTACGAGATTCGCACCCACAAGAGGTTGCTCGACATCGTGGAGCCAACCGACAAGACCGTGGACGCATTGATGAAGCTTGATCTCGCGTCAGGCGTGGATATCCAGATCAGCGTACCCAGCTCGGTCTGACAGCGGACGCTTGCCCGTTCGCGGAGTCATTGAGGATTGTAGGGAGAACTTGAGGTGAAGAGCCGATGGCCATAGGGGTCATAGGAACCAAGAGCGGCATGACGCGGGTGTTCACCGAGGCGGGTGAATCCATTCCCGTCACCGTCATCGAGGCCGCGCCGAATCGCGTCACGCAGGTGAAGACCGAGGCATCGGATGGCTACAACGCGGTCCAGGTCACGGCGGGCAGCGTCAAGACGAATCGGCTGAATCGCCCGCAGATCGGGCACTTTGCCAAGGCAGAGACCGAAGCCGGCCGCGGCTTGTGGGAGTTCCGCCTAGCCGAAGCCCCGGCCGAGGACCTCGACCCCGGCGCGGAACTCGGCGTCGACCAGTTCGAGAAGGGACAGATCGTGGATATTGCCGGGGTGAGCAAAGGCAAGGGGTTTGCCGGCGTTATCAAACGGTGGAAGTTCCGCAGTCAGGATGCGACCCACGGCAACTCCCTTTCCCACCGCGCCCCCGGGTCCATCGGCCAGTGCCAGACCCCGGGCAGGGTGTTCAAGGGCAAGAAGATGGCTGGCCACATGGGCAATCGCCGGGTCACCGTCCAGAATCTCACCGTGTTTGATATCCGTCCGGAGCAGAACCTGCTGCTCATCAAGGGTGCCGTGCCAGGCGCTCCGGGGGCCGATGTCTGCGTGCGGCCTGCCGTCAAGCGGGGTCGCCCATGAGCCCTGGGACGCTCACGGTCTCATCGATCGGCGGCGAGCCGGTGGAAGTGTCGGATGCCGCCTTTGGCCAGGCCTTCAACGAGCCGTTGGTGCATCAGGCCGTGGTCGCGTGGCTGGCAGGCGCGCGTAGCGGTACCAAGGCTCAAAAGTCGCGCTCGGACGCCCGCGGCGGAGGGCGCAAGCCGTGGCGCCAGAAGCGTACCGGACGGGCGCGCGCCGGTTCGATCCGCAGTCCGATTTGGGTAGGCGGCGGTCGCACGTTCGCGGCCCGGCCCCAGGATCATTCGCAGAAGCTGAACCGGAAGATGTACCGGGGTGCGATCCGCTGTATCTTTTCCGAACTTGTCCGCCAGAACCGCCTCGTCTCGATCCCCTCCCTTTCTCTCGACGCTCCCAAGACCCAATCTCTCGCCGCCAAGCTCAAGGAGCTGGATCTCACGGACGTGCTGATCCTGACGGTCGAGGTAGACCGCAACTTGCATCTCGCGTCGCGCAACCTGCGCGGCGTGGAAGTGAGCGACGTGGAAACCATCGATCCGGTGAGTCTGATCGCCTACGAAAAGGTGCTGGTGACCGCCTCGGCGCTGAAAGCCATCGAGGAGCGGCTGACATGAGCCGGCGAGGTTTTGGCCGTTTCGGTCGCGGCGCCGACGCCGAGGGCGCGAGCGGCACGACCGGGAGCGCTACCCAGCTAGCCCGCGAGGAGCGGCGCTACAGCGTGCTCTTGGAACCGCATATCACCGAGAAGGTGACCAATCTGGGCGAGACCAGCAACCAGATTGCCTTCAAGGTTGCGGGTGACGCCACCAAGGTGGAAATCAGAAGGGCCGTGGAGACGCTGTTTGACGTCAAGGTCGCCAATGTCACGACCGTCAACGTCAAGGGCAAGGTCAAGCGCACGCTGCGCAACTCCAAGACGAAGCTCAAGAACTGGAAGAAGGCCTATGTGCGGCTCCAGGAAGGCGAGAACGTCGACTATACGGCGTTGGAGAAATAACGTGCCGCGTCGAGAAATGTTGATGTCAGGCACAGGACGCTAGCGATGCCCGTCGTCAAAGCCAAGCCCACGTCGCCCGGACGCCGTGCCGTTGTCAAGGTGGTGGACCCGACGCTGCACAAGGGCACGCCATACAAGCCCCTGCTCGAGAAGCAGAGCAACACTGGCGGTCGCGGTGCTTCCGGGCGTATCACCACGCGGCATCGCGGTGGCGGCCACAAGCAGCACTACCGCAAGATCGATTTCCGCCGCGACAAGGATGGAATCAAGGCGAGCGTGGCGCGTTTGGAGTACGACCCCAACCGCACGGCGAACATCGCGCTGCTGAAGTACGCCGACGGCGAGTACCGCTACATCGTCGCCCCGCGCGGCTTGGCCGTAGGCGATGAACTCATGTCGGGTTCGACCGCGCCCATTCGACCCGGCAACGCCATGGCACTGCGCAACGTCCCGGTGGGTAGCGTCGTCCATTGCGTTGAACTCAAACCCGGCAAGGGGGCGCAACTCGCCCGCAGCGCCGGGACATCGTGCCAAATGGTCGCCCGGGAGGGCAGCTACGCGACGTTGCGCCTTCGTTCCGGCGAGACCCGCCGGGTACTCGCCGAGTGCCGAGCGACGCTAGGCGAGGTGGGCAACAGCGAGCACAACCTGCGTTCGCTTGGCAAGGCCGGTGCCAAGCGGTGGCGCGGCGTGCGCCCGACGGTTCGCGGCGTCGCCATGAATCCGGTCGATCATCCCCATGGCGGCGGCGAAGGGAAGTCGTCCGGCGGTCGCCACCCGGTGTCGCCCAAGGGCACGCCCACCAAGGGATTCAGGACGCGCAAGAACAAACGGACGGATCAGTTCATCATCCGCCGTCGCGGCAGGAGATAAGGGATGCCGAGAGCGTTGCGAAAAGGCCCCTTCGTGGATCTGCACTTGATGCGCAAGGTCAGCGAGGCGGCGGCGAACAAGGACCGACGTCCGATCCGGACGTGGTCTCGGCGGTCGATGGTCGTGCCGGACATGGTGGGCCTGACGATTTCGGTGCACAACGGCCGGCAGCATGTGCCGGTGTTCGTCTCCGAAGACATGGTGGGTCACAAGCTCGGCGAATTCGCGCCGACACGAACTTTCCGAGGCCATGCCGCCGACCGCAAGGCCAGGCGCTAGTGTGCCGCTTCCAAGATAGCGTAATGTCCATGCTGCCCAATCGCATACGCGAAACCGACTTCTGCGGGTGCATGAGGGCGGCACATCCTCGCTTTGCGTTTCTGTCGTGCGAGCCGAAAGGTCGTACGGTGTGGCACGGCAATTCGGAATCGGAACGCCAGGCATTTTGGGATCGAGGACGCTAGGTGACGAGCATGCAAGTCAGTGCTACCGCAAGACGGCTCCGCATCGCGCCGCGCAAGGCACGCCTGGTGGCGGACCTTGTGCGCGGCAAGGGTGTCGGCGTCGCCCACGACATTCTCTTGTTCAGCACGCAGAAGGCTGCGCCGCTGATACGCAAGGTGCTCGAGTCCGCCATCGCCAACGCGGAGAACAACGAAGGCGCGGACGTCGACGACCTGACGGTCGCGACCATCTTCGTCAACGAAGGCCGTACCTTGAAGCGCATGCGACCGCGTGCCAAGGGCCGGGCGGACCGGATATTGAAGCGCACCAGCCACGTCACCGTGACGGTGACGGACGACTGATGCGAAGGGTGAACTAAAATGGGTCAGAAAGTCAGTCCAACGGGGTTTCGCCTTGGCATCGTCAAGGATCACAACTCGGTCTGGTACGCGACCAAGAAGGACTACGCGAACTACCTGCTGAACGATCTGGAAGTGCGCGAGTACATTTCCACCAAGCTCGCGCAAGCGTCGGTCAGCCGGATCGAGATCGAACGCCTGGCGCAAACGGCGCGCATCACCGTCCACACCGCGCGCCCGGGAATCGTGATCGGCAAGAAGGGCGAAGACGTGGAGCGGCTGCGCGCCGAAGTCGCGCGTCGGATGGGCGTTCCGGTACACATCAACGTCGAGGAAATTCGCAAGCCGGAGGTGGACGCTCTGCTGGTGGCGCAGAACGTCGCCCAGCAACTCGAGCGTCGCGTCCGCCACCAGCGAGCGATGCGACGCGTGATGCAGAACGCCATGCGCCTCGGTGCCAAGGGCATCAAGGTGCGTGTTGCCGGGCGGCTCAACGGAAACGACATCGCTCGCTCGGAGACCTACGCAGAAGGTCGCGTACCGCTCCATACCCTGCGCGCCGACATCGACTACGCCACGGCCGAAGCCTTGACCACCTACGGGATCATCGGCGTCAAGGTGTGGATCTTCAAGGGCGAGGTCCTCAGCGTTGGCGATCAAGCCAACGCCAAGGCTTGAGCGCCGATGAAGCCGATTAGGGCCGTCGCGAAGGAAAGTTGACATGTTGCAGCCGAAAAGAACGAAATTCCGTAAGCAGCAGAAGGGTCGCAACCGCGGCCTGGCCGTGCGTGGCAGCCGCGTCAGCTTTGGCGAATACGGCCTCAAGGCCGTGGGGCGCGGCCGGATGACTGCCCGGCAGATCGAGGCGGGGCGGCGGGCGATGACCCGTCATGTCCGCCGTGGCGGCAAGGTCTGGATTCGGGTCTTTCCAGACAAGCCGATCACCAAGAAACCCCTTGAGGTGCGCCAGGGCAAGGGCAAGGGAAGCGTCGAGTATTGGGTCGCCCTCGTGCAGCCCGGTCGCGTCCTCTACGAGATGGAAGGTGTTGGCGAAGACGTGGCGCGCCGGGCGCTGGCACTGGCGGCGGCCAAGCTGCCGTTCTCCACGGCATTCGTCAAGCGCAGCATTTGACGGTTTTGAACTTGAACTCAAGCGGTTGGCAGGTAGACAGGCGAGGGCGATGTGAAGTCGGTTGAACTCGAGGATTTCCGGAACAAGACGGAAGATGAACTCGGCGGCGAGCTAATCCGCTTGCGCAAGGAACAATTCAACTTGCGGATGCAGCGCGCGAGCGATCTGCTGCCGCAGTCGCATCTGATCACCCGGACGCGGCGCGATATCGCCCGCGTCAAGACCCTGCTCCGGGAGAAAGCCGGTGCCTGACACCATGGAAGACAAAATGGAAACGACGCCCGAGGTTACCCAACCGGCGTCTGCCGCCGCGTCCGCGCGGTCGGCCCGCGCAAGCACGGGCGTGGTGACCTCGAACAAGGCCGACAAGACCATCACCGTACAGGTGGAACGGCGCGTCAAGCATCCCGTCTACGGCAAGTTCATCCGTCGTTGGACGCGCATCGCGGCCCACGATGAGCGCAACGAATGCCGGGAGGGCGACACCGTGACCATCGTTGAAACGCGGCCGTTGTCGAAGACCAAGTCGTGGCGGCTGTTGAGCATTGTCGAACGCGCCAACGATGCCGAGGCGGCGGGCCCGACGACGGTGCAGGGTTCCGAGGGCGGAGGCTAGGGAAATGATCCAGGCGGAATCCATGCTCGACGTAGCCGACAACAGCGGTGCCCGGCGAGTGCAGTGCATCAAGGTTCTCGGCGGATCCCGGCGGCGATACGCGGGCATCGGCGACGTGGTCAAGGTGACGATCAAGGAAGCGATGCCGCGTGGCCGCGTCCGCAAGGGACAGGTCATGAACGCGGTCGTGGTGCGTACCAAGCGGGGCGTCCGGCGGGCCGACGGATCGCTGATCCGCTTCGACCAGAACGCCGCCGTGCTATTGACCCCTGGTTTGCAGCCCGTCGGCACGCGGATCTTCGGCCCGGTGACCAGGGAACTGCGTACGGAGAACTTCATGCGCATCACCTCCCTGGCACCCGAGGTGCTCTAGGCCGGCACGTCGGCACGGACGACTAGACAACGCGAACAAACATGCGAAAGATTCGAAAAGAAGACGAGGTCGTGGTGATCGCCGGGCGAGACCGGGGAAAGCGAGGTTCGGTGACGCGCATCGTGTCGACCGAGCGGGTGCTTGTCTCTGGCATCAACTTGGTCAAGAAGCACATGAAGCCAAACCCGATGATCAACGAGCCGGGCGGCATCAAGGACATGGAAGCGCCCATCGCGGTGTCCAACGTGGCCTTGTTCAATCCAGAGACCGGCAAAGCCGACCGCGTCGGCGTACGCGTCGAGAACGGCAAACGGGTACGGTACTTCAAGAGTACCAGCACCCTTGTGGATGAATAGCCGTGTCTGATCTACAGGTCAAATACCTATCCGACGTTCGCCCGGCCTTGGTCGAGCAGTTCAACTACCGGACGGTCATGGAAGCACCGCGGCTTGCCAAGGTGACGCTCAACATGGGCGTTGGCGAGGCGGCGGGCGACCGCAAGATCCTGGACAACGCCATGGCCGACATGGCGCTGATCGCGGGGCAGCGGCCGGTGGCTACCAAGGCGCGCAAGTCGGAGGCGGGATTCAAGATCCGCGACGGCTTCCCCATCGGCTGCAAGGTCACCCTGCGCCGGACACGGATGTACGAATTCGTGGAGCGGCTGATCGGAATCGCCATTCCGAGAATGCGCGATTTCCGAGGCTTGAATCCGCGTTCGTTCGACGGTCGCGGCAACTTCTCCATGGGAATCACCGAGCAGATCGTGTTCCCCGAGATCGACTACGACCGGATCGACAAGATCCGAGGCCTCGATGTTGTGGTCACGACCACGGCAAAGACAGACGAAGAGGGTCTCGCGCTGTTGCGCGGATTCGACTTCCCATTCAGGAACTGAAGGTCCATGGCAAAGATTTCCATCATCGAGCGCGAGAAGAAGCGCCAGAAGATCGTCGCCAAGTACGCGGCGAAACGGGCGGAGCTGAAGAAGGTCGTGGCGGATCGAGGCGCCTCCGACGACGAGCGGTGGCAGGCGCAGCTCCAGTTGCAGACGCTGCCCCGAAACGCTTCGCCGGTACGGTTGCGGCGACGCTGCGGCCAAACCGGACGACCGCGCGGCGTCTACCGCAAATTCGGCTTGGGACGCAACAAGCTCCGTGAAGCCGCGACCCGTGGTGACGTGCCCGGGCTAGTCATGGCAAGTTGGTGACCCCGTGAGCATGCAGGATCCCATCGCCGATCTGCTAACGCGGGTCAGAAACGCGCAGAGCGCGCACCACGAATCCGTGTCGTTGCCGAGTTCGAAGTTGAAGATGGCGATCTGCCGCGTATTGCGGGAGGAAGGCTTCATCGGCGACTTCCACGACAGCGGCGGCGTCAAGAGCAAACTCACGATCACGCTGCGCTATCACGATGGCGCGCCGGTGATCGCGGACATCCATCGGGTGAGCCGGCCCGGGTTGCGCATCTACAAGCAGAAGGACGACTTGCCCGAGGTTCGCAGCGGATTGGGCATCGCGGTGGTGAGCACCAACCTCGGCGTCATGACCGACCGGGCTGCACGTCGCGCCGGGGTCGGCGGCGAAGTGTTGTGTACGGTTTTTTGAACGTGTTGCCGGTACCGATGGAAGGTCCCTCGCCAGGAGGTCTATAGCCGTGTCACGAATCGCCAACAACCCCGTCCGCGTTCCCGAGGGCGTCGAGGTCGCCGTGGAGTCGGGCGCGACGACGGTCGTCAAGGCGAAGGGCGCGAAGGGTTCCCTTGCCTTCAATGTCTCGCCGCAGGTCGAGGTCCGCCAGCAGGACGGCGTGATCGAGTTTGCGGCGCGCACCACCTCGCGCGCGTCCCGGGCGCTGGCCGGCACCACGCGTTCCCTGGTCAGCAATATGGTCGTCGGCGTGTCCGAGGGATTCGAGAAAAGGCTCCAGCTCCAGGGTGTCGGCTACCGTGCCCAGGCCCAGGGGCGCCGGTTGAACTTGCAACTCGGCTATTCGCACCCCATTGACTACGAGTTGCCGGAAGGAATCGACGTGCAGACGACCAGCCCGACGGAGATCGTCGTCAAGGGCATCGACAAACAACTCGTGGGCCAGGTGTCTGCGGAGATTCGCGGGTTCCGTCCCCCAGAGCCGTACAAGGGCAAGGGCGTCCGCTATGCCGACGAGCGCGTGCGGCGCAAGGAAGGCAAGAAGAAGTGATGGCAGGCAAGCAACTGTCCAGCAGGCAGGCGGGGAACCGAAAGGCCAACCGCCTGAAGCGTGCCAAGAGGGCGCGGATGAAGATCCGCGAACTCGAGGCGCTGCGGTTGACCGTGCACCGCACGCCGCGGCACATCTACGCCCAGGTGATCCAGGGCGAACGCGGCCGCGACCGTGTGCTGGCGCAGGCGTCCACCTTGGACAAGTCGCTCCGCAACGGGGCGTCGGGAAATGTCGCTGCCGCCTCGGCAGTGGGACAATTGATCGCCGAGCGGGCGATTGGTGCTGGCATTCGGACCGTCGCGTTTGATCGTTCCGGCTACAAGTACCACGGACGCGTGAAGGCTCTCGCCGAGGCGGCGCGTGCCGGCGGTTTGGAATTCTAGGACGGGTTGATCCATGGCGTATTCGGAAACCATAGAAGAAGAGGGCCTGGTCGAGAAGGTCATCGACGTCAACTTTGTCGTCAAGGTGGTCAAGGGCGGGCGTCAGCGCGGCGTCACGGCGCTCGTGGTCGTCGGCGACACCGAAGGTCGCGTGGGCTTCGGTCGCGGCAAGGCGCGGGAGACGCCGATGGCGATCCAGAAGGCCAACGAGGCCGCCAGGCGGAACATGGTGGATGTCGAATTGAACGGCACGACGATCTGGTATCCCGTGAAGGCGAGTTTCGGCGCATCGACCGTCTACCTGCAACCGGCGTCCGAGGGTACCGGCATCATCGCGGGCGAGAGGATGCGCGCGGTTCTCGAATGCGCGGGAGTCAAGAACGTGCTCACCAAATGCTACGGCTCCACCAACCGCGTGAACGTGGTGACCGCCACCTTCCGTGCGCTCGTCAGTATGCGCTCGCCGCAGATGATCGCCGCGAAGCGCGGCATGACCGTGGACCGGATGACGGCCTGACGGGCCGCAGTGTCGAGGGCGAGTCGAGGGCGATAGGAGTCACGCATGGCGAACAATACCGTCAAGGTCAAGCTCGTGAAGTCGCCGCTCGGCCGACTGCCGAGGCACCGGGCGTGCGTCGCGGGCCTTGGGCTCCGAGGCATCGGCTCGGTCAGCGAACTCGAGGACACGCCGGCGGTGCGGGGCATGGTGAACAAGGTCGCCTACCTGCTCGAGGTAGACGGCGGGACGGGCCAGGTGGAACAGGTGGACGAGGAATGAAAGCGCGTTTGAATACCCTCGCTCCGGCGCCGGGCAGCAAACAGACGAAGAAGCGCGTCGGGCGCGGCATCTCGGCTGGCGGCGGCAAGACGGCGGGCCGAGGACACAAGGGTCAACTGTCGCGTTCCGGCGGCAACTTGCGGCCGGGTTTCGAAGGCGGCCAACTGCCGCTGCAGAAACGCTTGCCGGCGTTCGGCTTCCGGTCCCGTATTGGGGCCAAGACGGCGGAGGTGCGCACGTCCGAACTGGTCCGCGCAGCCGCACGTGCCGACGGCATTGTCGACCTCGATGGTCTCAAGGCGGCCAACGTGATTCCGAAGAACGCCGCGCGGGCGCGGGTGTTTCGTTCCGGCGCGGTGCACGGCGTCGTCACCGTCAGAGGTTTGGCAGTGACCAAGGGCGCGCGGACGATGATCGAGAAGGCTGGAGGCCGGGTCGAATAATGGCTGTTGCGGCACCCACATTGGCGGGCCGAGGCGGCGGACTGACGGAACTGCGCCAGCGTCTGCTGTTCGTGCTGTTCGCGCTTCTGATCTACCGGATCGGCACGCACATTCCGGTGCCGGGCATCAATCCCGATCAGTTGCGCAACCTGTTCGATGCCAACCAGGGCGGCATCCTCGATGTGTTCAACATGTTCTCCGGGGGCGCCCTGGAGCGGATGAGCATTCTCGCCCTGGGCGTCATGCCATACATCACCTCCAGCATCATCATGAACTTGCTGACGATGATGTATCCGACCCTGAACCAGCTTCGCAAGGAGGGCCAGGCGGGACGGCGCAAGATTACCAAGTACACCCGCTACGGCACCTTGTTGATCGCCTGCATCCAAGGCACGGCATTGACCGGTACGCTTGCCGGCCAGGGATTGGCGTTCAATCCCGGGTGGGAGTTCTACCTCGCCGCTATCGTGACCCTGGTGACCGGGGCGTTGTTCATGATGTGGCTCGGCGAGCAGATCAACGAACGCGGCGTCGGCAACGGCATCTCGCTGTTGATCTTCTCCGGCATCGTTTCCGGCTTTCCGGGCGCCGTCGGTCAGTCCATCGAGGCGGCCCGGCAAGGCGACATCAACATTGTGGCCTTGCTGGCGGTGGCTGCGGTCGGCATCGCCATCGTTGGTTTCGTGGTCTTCGTCGAGAGCGGCCAGCGACGCATCAACGTGAACTACGCGAAGCGCCAGCACGGACGCCGGATGGTCCAGCCGCAAAGCCATCCGTTGCCATTCAAGATCAACATGGCCGGCGTGATTCCGGCGATTTTCGCCTCCAGCCTGCTGTTGGCGCCCGCATCCATGGCGCAGTGGTTCGGACAGGCGCCCAACATGTCCTGGCTCCAGGACATCGCGTTGGTCTTGTCGCCCGGGCAGCCGCTGTACATCCTGCTGTTCGCAGGCGGCATCATCTTCTTCAGTTTCTTCTACACGGCGCTCATGCGGGATCCCAAGGAGATCGCCGACGACCTGAAGCGGCAGGGAGCGTACATCCCGGGCATCCGGCCGGGGCGGCAGACCGCCGACTATCTGGACGAGGTCATCACCCGGCTGACGTTTTTCGGTTCGATCTACGTTACCGTGGTTTGCCTGCTGCCCGAATTCATGGTGGTGTTCTTCAACGTCACCTTGCAGTTGGGGGGAACGGCACTGCTGATCGTGGTGGTCGTTTCCATGGACTTCATGTCGCAAGTGCAGGAACACATGATGTCGAGCCAGTACGCGAAGTTGATGGAGAAGTCCAACCTGCGGTCCTACGGTCGAGGAGCGCGCTCCGGCGGGCGCCGCAGCCGAACCGGAAGTTCGCCGCGACGCGGCAAATAGCACAAGTTGAGTTGGAACGATGAAAGTCAGAGCATCCGTTAAGAAAATGTGCCGTAACTGCAAGGTGGTTCGGCGCAAGGGCGTGGTCCGGGTGATTTGCCGAACCGAGCCACGGCACAAGCAGCGCCAGGGTTGATGGCATCCCTAGGGAAGCCGGCAAGAGCGTCGGGTACCCCCAAGGGCCCAGTGGGAACAATAGGACATAGAGGACTTGGCGCGTCGGACGACGTTTCAATGTCTAGGCAAGACTAGCGAACAGGAGGCACAGTGGCACGAATCGCGGGTGTCAACATCCCGGACAACAAGCACGCGGGCATCTCGCTCACGTACATCTACGGCATCGGTCGGACCAGTGCACGCCATGTGTGCGATGCGGCTGGGGTGAACCCGGACGCGCGCTTGCGCGAACTCGGCGAAGACCGGCTCGACGCGCTGCGCGCCGAGGTGGCGAAGATGACCATCGAAGGCGACCTGCGGCGCGAGGTGCAGTTGAACATCAAGCGATTGATGGATCTCGGCTGCTACCGGGGCATACGGCACCGTCGCGGGCTGCCGGTCAACGGCCAGCGCACGCACACGAACGCGCGTACGCGCAAGGGCCCGCCGCGGCTCATCCGGAAGTAGCCGCGAGACAAGGATATTCATGGCTGAACCAAGTACAACGACTCGCAAAAAGGG
Source organism: Pseudomonadales bacterium (assembly GCA_047518105.1). Lineage (GTDB taxonomy): Bacteria > Pseudomonadota > Gammaproteobacteria > Pseudomonadales > Azotimanducaceae > VXYL01. The sequence continues at coordinate 18,708 of JAKZRQ010000121.1, forward strand.
CCGGCGCATCGTCATCGACGGGGTGGCTCACGTGCATGCGTCCTTCAACAATACGATCATCACCATCACCGACCGCCAGGGCAACGCGTTATGCTGGGCGACGGCTGGCGGCTCGGGCTACCGCGGATCGCGCAAGAGTACGCCGTTCGCCGCGCAAGTCGCGTCCGAGCGGGCGGCCACGAGCGCAATCGAGCAATACGGCATGAAGAGCGTGGACGTCTACGTGAAGGGCCCCGGCTCGGGCCGGGAATCGGCCGTGCGGGCAATGAACGCCGCAGGGCTCAAGATCAACAGCATCTCGGACGTGACGCCCATCCCGCACAACGGATGCCGGCCACCGAAGAGACGACGGGTCTAATCATGGCAAGATACCTAGGACCAAAACTCAAGCTTTGCCGCCGCGAAGGGACGGATCTGTTGCTGAAGAGCGGCGTCCGTCCGCTGGATTCGAAGTGCCGGGCCGATACCATCCCCGGCCAGCACGGGTCTGCCCGCCGCCAGAAGGTCGGGGACTTCGCCGTGCAGTTGCGCGAGAAGCAGAAAGTCCGCCGCTTCTACGGCGTGCTGGAAAAGCAGTTCCGCACCTACTACAAGAAGGCGGACCGGCAAAAAGGCGCGACCGGCGAGAACCTGCTGCGCATCCTGGAACGCCGGCTGGACAACGTTGTCTACCGCATGGGATACGGTTGCACCCGGGCGGAAAGCCGGCAACTCGTCTCGCACCGGGCCATTGCCGTCAACGACCGGATCGTAAACATCCCGTCCTACCAGGTGACGCCCGAGGACGCGGTGGAGGTGCGGGAATCCAAAAGAGGACAACTCAGAATTCGCCAAGCGCTGGACTTGGCAAGCCAACGCAGCGCGGTGGAATGGATCGACGTCGATCCCGAAAAGATGGAAGGCGTCTACAAACGCGACCCGGATCGGGCGGAGCTGCCGAACGAGATCAACGAGAACTTGATCGTCGAGTTGTATTCCAAGTGATCGGTACATTGTCACATCGGAGGAATTGAATGCCACAGTCGGCAACTGATTTTCTGACCCCGCAGCGCATCGACGTCGATGAAGTGAGCGACACCCACGCACGGGTAACATTGGAGCCGCTTGAGCGCGGTTTCGGCCACACGCTCGGCAACACGTTGAGGCGAGTCCTGCTGTCTTCCATGCCTGGCGCCGCCATCACGGAAGTCCAGATTGCGGGGGTCGAACACGAGTACACCGCCATGGACGGTGTGCAGGAAGACGTCATCGACATCCTGCTGAACCTCAAGGGCGTCGCCGTATGCCTGCACAGCGGCGAATCGGCGAACATCCGCCTGTCGCGCGAAGGGGCCGGCGAAGTGACGGCCGGGGACTTCCAGCTCACCGCAGATGTAGAAGTCGCGAATCCGGAGCACGTCATCTGCACGCTGAACGAGAAGGGGCGCATCGAGCTGGAGGCGAAGGTCACTAGCGGCCGCGGCTATGAGCCGGTCGACTACAGCCGCGAGGAGGAGGAATCCCGTCCCATCGGCATGCTGCGTCTGGATGCCAGCTACAGTCCCATGCGGCGGGTCGCGTACTCCGTGGAGAGCGCCCGGGTGGAGCAGCGCACGGACCTGGACAAGCTGATTCTCGATATCGAGTCCAACGGCACGATCAATCCGGAACAGGCCATTCGCCGCGCCGCCACGATTCTGCAACAGCAGTTGGCGGTGTTCGTCGACTTCGACAAGGAAGGCGAGGCCATCGTCGAGGAGAAGCAGGAAGAGGTCGATCCGATCCTGCTGCGCCCGGTCGACGATCTGGAACTCACCGTGCGGTCGGCCAATTGCCTCAAGGCGGAGCACATCTACTATATCGGCGATCTGATTCAACGCTCGGAAGTGGAGTTGTTGAAGACGCCGAATCTCGGCAAGAAGTCGTTGACCGAGATCAAGGACGTCCTCGCGTCGCGCGGACTGAGTCTTGGCATGCGCCTCGAAAAGTGGCCCCCGGCGAGTTTGCGCGACGGTTGACGGCGCACGCGCCGGTGCCGCTCGGCAACTGCGGGCGGCGTTGTCGTTTGGGGTCTATGAAGGTTGGAAGATCGAAGGATGAAGGAAGCAGGGTTCCGCCGTGAGACATAGAAAGAGCGGTCGCCGACTGAACCGCACCAGCTCCCACCGCAAGGCCATGTTTGCGAACATGGCCGTGTCGCTGATCGAGCACGAGATCATCAAGACCACGGTACCCAAGGCGAAGGAACTGCGCAGGGTCGCGGAGCCGTTGATCACCTTGGCAAAAGACGACAGCGTCGCCAACCGTCGGCTTGCGTTCAGCCGACTACGCAGCAAGGCGGCCGTCGGCAAGTTGTTCGTGGAACTCGGACCGCGCTACGAAAAGCGCCCTGGCGGCTACACCCGCATCATCAAGGCTGGCTTTCGCCACGGCGATGCCGCACCGGTGGCGTACATCGAGTTGGTCGACCGCGTCATGGAAGAGGACGACGGCGAGGATCCCGAAGAAGACCCGCCTCGCTAACGCGACGGCGCCGCGCTTCACGAGGCGTTTCGAGCATGCGCGCCCTGACGGGCGCGTCAAAAGAGTGCTTGCGCACTCTCCGCGCGTGCGGCGCGCGCTAGCCCGGGGATAGCTCCCCAGTCGTTCACAATGCAGAGAGAATGTCGGGTCGCATCGGGCCCATCGCTCAGGACAAGTAGGCGCTCAAGCTTGCCGGTCGCGAAACGACTCGGTCGAAACCGTAGTGGCGGACGATCTCGTCGATCAAACGACGCGTCACTTCGGCCACGGAACAGGTGCCGGCGAGCGCCGCCATGGTGGTGACGCCGGTACCGGCCAAGCCGCAGGCAACGATGCGCGCATAGGGCGCGAGATCCATGTCCACATTGAGACTGAGGCCGTGGTAGCTGTATCCGCGGCGAACGCGCAGGCCCAGCGCGCCGATCTTGTCGCCGTCGACATAGACGCCGGGGGCGTCCGGCCGCGTTCGGCCGGCGATGCCGTACGAATCGAGTACGGCGATCAAGCTTTGCTCGATGCCGCGCACCAAGGTCCGCACCGTCAGGCCGAGCCGATGCAGGTCGAACATCAGGTAACCCACGAGCTGCCCAGGGCCGTGGAAGGTGACTTGGCCTCCTCGGTCGCTCTGCACCACCGGAATGTCGCCGGGAGTGAGCAGGTACTCGGCTTTCCCGGCTTGGCCCTGGGTGAATACCGGCGCATGCTCGGTAAGCCAAAATTCGTCCGTGGTCGCCTCCGAACGACCGTCGGTAAAGGTGCGCATCGCCTCGAACACCGTCTCGTAGACGGTGTCCAGACCGAGATGCCTGGCGACGAGATCGGTCACCGTTGCCAAGCTGCACGCGGTGCCACACGGATATCTCGGATCAGCCTCCGTCCTCGGTCGGTTGTTCGGGCCCGACGGAGGCGGTACCGAACAGATCGTGGAACATCAGCCGGACGCCGTCGCCCAGCTTGGCGAAGAAACCGGCTTCGGGAAGGTCGGCACGTGCCAACAGAGGCCGTTCGAGGAGAACCTCCCCGTCCAGGCTGACGCGGACGGTACCGATGGCGTCGCCCTTGGCGATGGGTGCCTCGAGTTCTCCGGGTAGGTCGAGCACGGCGTCGAGTTCGTCGTAGCGACCGCGGGGCACGGTCAGGCGGACCGGTTCGGAGACGCCGGCGGCGAGGGTCTCCGCGGTTCCATACCAAACCCTGGCCGTGACCAGCGGCGCTTGGGCACCGAAGATCTCGCGGGTCTCGAAGTAGCGGAAGCCGTAGGCCAGCAGTTTCTGCGCATCGCGGGTCCGCTCCTCGTCACTCTGTGCCCCCATCACAACGGCGATCAGGCGGGTTCCTTCGCGCAGCGCGGATGCCACCAGGCAATAGCCGGCGGCGTCGGTCAGGCCGGTCTTGACGCCGTCCACGGACTTGTCGCGCCACAGCAGCTTGTTCCGGTTGAATTGCGGGCGTTCGATCTCGCCGTATTGGAACGACTTCTGCGCGTACAGCCGGTAGTGATCCGGAAAGCGCTTGATCAGCGCCGCTGAAAGGATTGCCATATCCCGTGCGGACGAGTGGTGGCCATCGTCGGGAAGGCCGGTGGCGTTGACGAACCGCGTCGACGTCATGCCGAGTTCGCGCGCCTGGTTGTTCATCATGTCGGCGAATGCGTCCTCGGCACCGCCGATGTATTCGGCCACGGCGACGCTTGCATCATTGCCCGACTGGATGACGACACCGCGTAGCAGGTCCATCAATTTGACGTTGGTTCCTTCGCGGACGAACATCTTCGAGCCGCCGGTGCGCCACGCCTTGACGCTGATGGGTACGTCGTCGTCGGGGGCGATGCGACCGCTTGCCAGTTCTGACGCGGCAATGAAGCTGGTCATGATCTTGGTCAGGCTCGCGGGCGGCACGGGGTTGTCGCTGTCGCTCTCCGCCAAGACGCTCATGGTCTCGGCGTCGACGAGAATGTGGCTGTTCGAGGCGATCGACGGCGGATCGGGCACGACTTTCGGGGCGGCGTACGCGACGGTGGCCATCGCCAACGCCACCGAAACAATCAATGGGCGCATGTCTCACTCCTCCTGACGGCAGCCGGTCTTCTCGATGGGGTCTGGGCGGTCATTCGTTCCCCGCGATCATCTGGCGTTGGATTTCCTGCGCGAGCTGCAGCACCGCTAGCGCGTACATGGCGCTATGGTTGTAGCGCGTGATGACATAGAAGTCGTGAAGGCCGAGCCAGTACTCGCCACCGGCCTTCGCCTCCATGCGGAACAAGGCGGCTTTCTCGCTATCGGCAAGTTCGCTGGCGACGACCGCGCCACGCTTGCGAAAGTCGCCTACGGTGTGGGCGAGATCCAAGCCGGTGTCGGCGAGCTCCGGAACGCCGTCGTTGGCGATTTCTACGCGGACGGCCACTCGAGTCGTGCCACGCCAACCGTGGCGGGCGAGATAGTTGGCGATGCTGCCGATCGCGTCCGTCTGGTTCGACCAGATGTCGCGTTGACCATCGCCATCGAAGTCGACCGCGAAGTTGCGGTAGCTCGAGGAAATGAACTGCCCGTAGCCCATGGCGCCCGCGTAGGAACCCACGGGTGCGAACGGATCCTTGTCCTCCTCGCGAACGAGCAGCAGGAATTCGGTCAGCTCGCGCTTGAAGAACGCCGACCGCCGGGGGTAGTCGAATGCCAGGGTGGCAAGCGCGTCGATCACCCGGTGGTTTCCAAGGTACCTGCCATAGAAGGTCTCGACGCCGACAATGGCGACGACAATCTCCCCAGAGACGCCGAACTCTCGACTGGCGGCGTCGATGGCGTCCTTGTTGCGCCGCCAGAAGTCGACGCCTGCGGCAATGCGCTTGTCGGTGACGAAGATCGCGCGGTACTCGTGCCAGGCGAGCACTTTCTCCGCCGGCGTGGAGATCTTCTCGATGACGCTCTCGCTCTTGGCGGCGCCCGCGAATAACTCGGCGAGCCAGGCGCGATCGAATTCGTGCTCGGCCACGAGACCGTCGATGTACTCGATCACTTCGGGACGCGCCGCGTAGTCCGCGCGGGCGGGCGTGAAGAAAAACGCGGCAAGGGCGATCACGGCGCATCCACAGCCGAGGCGCAAGGCTTGACGGCGTCTACCGAAAGACAAGGCATGGTTCGTTTCGGGCAAAGGCGTCGTCATCGGGATTCCCTTCCTCAATGCGTCCGCTTAAGTGCGTCGATGGGCGTGAATGGACATGACAATACCAAAACCGGCCAGCAATGTGATCGCCGAGGTTCCGCCATAGCTCACCAGCGGCAGCGGAACGCCCACCACGGGCAGCAAACCACAGACCATCCCCATGTTAACAAAGACGTAGGCGGAGAAGACCAGCGTGAGACCGCTCGCCGCTAGGCGTCCGAAGGCATCGGATGCCCGGGTGGCCAAGAAAAGGGCGCGCGCGATGACGACGAGGTAGAGGATGAGCAGCAGCGTCGTGCCCCGAAGACCGAGTTCCTCTCCGATGACTGCGAGGATGAAGTCGGTGTGGCTCTCCGGCAGGAAGTCGAGACGGCTCTGGGTGCCTTCGAACAGGCCCTTGCCATCGACACCGCCGGAACCGATGGCGATCTTCGATTGAATGATGTTCCAACCGGCCCCTTGCTGATCCTGTTCCGGGTTGAGAAAAGTCAGCACGCGTGCCTTCTGGTAGTCCTGCATGAAGAACCACATGAGCGGTGCCGCCAACGCGCCGAGGCCCAGGATCGACGCGATCGCTCGCCACCCAAGACCGGCCATCACCACGACTGCGATGCCGCCCGTCGCCACCATCAGTCCGGTGCCGAGATCCGGTTGCGCGGCGATGAGGCCAGCCGGAATCGCGAGCAGTGCCGCCGCCACGAGAAGGTGGCGGCCGCGCGGCGGTAGCGGACGTTCGTGCAGGTACCAGGCGATCACCAGCGGTACGGCAATCTTCATGAGTTCGGAGGGTTGAAAACGGGGCAGCCCCGGCAAGTCCAGCCAGCGTTGGGAGCCTTTGGCCACGGTCCCGACGACGAGCACGGCGACCAGTAGCGCGACCCCCGCAAGATAGAGTCCCGGGGCCCATCGCAGGTAGCGGTGCGGGTCGATTTGGGCGGCGATCAGCATGCCGACCACCGCAGCGCCGATGCGGAGAATCTGACTGTTCAGGACGGCGGAGTCCTGGTTGGCAGCGCTGTTCAACACCACGAGGCCGAATGCCATGATCGCGAACAGGCCCGCAAGCAGCCACGGGTCGAGATGCATCCGGAACAGGGCGCGCGCGGAAGCGTCTCCCAAACGAAGGCTGCGCGCGAAGTCCAGCGGCACGTCAAGACTCCACGGCGACGCGGAGGTAGCCGCCATCGCCCTCGGCGTCCGCAGGCAGCGGATGCCTGTTCTCGGCCAGGGTGGGCAGCAGGAAGGCGTCGATGACTTCGCGCGCCACCGGTCCCGCCACCGAACTGCCGCTGCCGCCGTTTTCGACCAGTACCGCGAGCGCGATCCGAGGATCGTCTGCGGGCGCGAAGGCGATGAACCAGGCGTGCTTGCGTTCGTGCTCCTCGAGCGCCTCCTCGTCGTATTCTTCGCCTTGGGGGATGGCCACCACCTGGGCGGTGCCGGACTTCCCGGCCATGCGGTAGTCGATGTCCTGGCCGATGTGCGCCCAGGCGGTGCCGTTTTGCCGGTAGCCTTGGTTGCCCCGGTGGACCACGGCTTCCATGGCGTCGACCATTCGTTCCCAATCTTGCGGCGTGGGGCCGACGATGGCGGGCAGTTCGCCAGCCACAACGGACTCGTGCAGGTGCGGATCGCTGGACAAGAGCATCCGCGGGCGCACGAAGCGGCCGCGGTTGGCGATGATCGTGGCGACGGTGGCGAGTTGAAGCGGCGTCGCCGACAGGGCGCCTTGACCAATGGCCAGGTTCAAGGTGTCGCCGGGATACCAGGATTCGCCCCGCGCGCCGGCTTTCCACTCGCTGTTCGGCAGCAGCCCGGGCACGGCTTCGACCACGTCGATGGACGTCACGCGACCAAAGCCGAACCCGGCGGCGAAGTCCGGCAGCGCATCGATGGCCATCTTCGAGCCGAGATCGAAGAAGTAAGTGTTGGATGAACGGTAGATCGCCCGGTGAAGGTCGACGATGCCTTGCCCGCCGGAATTGTCCTTGGTCCAACTCCAGTCCCGGTAGACGCGCTTCCGGTTGGGGAGCCTGAACTCTCCGTTGTCCACGATGGTGCGTTCCCAGTCCGTAATCCCGTTCGTCAACGCGGCCAAAGCGACCACCGGCTTGAACGTCGATCCAGGCGCGTAGAGACCGTTCGTGGCGCGGTTGAACAAGGGCTTGGCCGACGAGGTGAGCATGTCCTGGTAGAGCGAAGCGTCCATGCCGGTCACGAACAGATTCGGGTCGTAGCCGGGGATGCTCACCATGGCCAGGATGCCGCCGGATCGCGGATCGATCGCGACCACCGCGCCCCGGCGCTGTCCGAGCGCGGCCGCCGCCGCGATCTGCAGTCGGCTGTCGAGATGCAAGACGATGTTCCGACCGGCAATAGGCTTCAACTCGGCCAGTTCCGGATCATCCGGGCGCGCCCGATTCAGTATCTGGCCGTGGGCGTCGACTTCGACGCGCCGCGGGCCGGGTTCCCCGTGCAGGGATCGTTCATAGAATGCCTCCACCCCGCGCTTGCCGATGAACCGGGTTGCGCTGCTGTACAGGCGGGAATCCAGTTCTTGCAGATCCTTTTGGGTAATCCGCCGGACCGAGCCGACGGGGTGTGCCATCAGGGACCCGTAGGGGTAGTGACGGACGGTATCCGAACTGACATGGACGCCTTCCAGGCGATGCCGGTTGACCTCGACGATGGCGCGCTCCTCGGGGCTGATGTTGAGCTTGACGGGGATGCGCGAATGCGGTCGCCGTCCACGCGCGAGGAGCGCTCGGAAGGCGTCGAGTTCGTCTTCGGTCAAGTCCACCAGCGCGCCGATCTCGGCAAGCGCGGCTTCGACGTCGCCCGCGACTTCCGGCACCATCACGATGGAGAAGGCGGGACTGTTGTCGGCCAGCAGTTCGCCGTTGCGGTCGTAGATCCGGCCCCGGCTTGCCGCCACGACAATGTCTTGGAGCCGGTTGTCCTCGGAGATGGTTAGGTATTCGTCGTGCTTGAATACCGATAGCCAGACCATCCGTGCAAACAACAGGCAGAACAGGGCGGAGACGATCAAGAACACGATGAATGTGCGCGACATGAAGGTGCTCCACTCCTGGTGGGCGCTCTTCATCGGCCCAGTGCTTGGCTCTCGGCTTGCGCTGCGGTCGCGACCGCGTGATCGGCTTCGAAACAAGTTGTTCACCGCTAGCATTCGATCAAGCCCCGTCCCATGCCTCACCGGTGGTAGGGATGCCCGGCGAGAATCGTCCACGCCCGGTAGATCTGCTCGGCGACGACGACGCGAACCAGCAGATGCGGCAGGGTCATGGCGGATAGCGACAGGACGTGTTGTGCCCGCTGCCGCGCGCTCTCGCTGAAGCCGCTGGCACCGCCGATCAGGATGGCGACGTCCCGGCGGCCCATGCGCCATTGGGCAACGAGGGCGGCGAAGGCTTCGCTCGACAACGCCTCGCCGCGACGGTCAAGAACCACGACGATCTCCTTCGACCGCACTTCGGCGAGCAGCCGGTTTTCGTCGGATTGTCCGCGCCGGGGCGAGACCACGGCGAGTTCCAAGGCGTTCTCGGACGGCAGGCGTTTCGCGTACTCGGCAAGACCCTCGTCGATCCATCGTGGCGCTTTTCCGACGGCTAGCAACCGGACTTTCAATGCGGGGTTGGCCCGCGCTTCACGCGGGCACCCGCGTTGGTGCGGGGTTCGGAGCATCCTCGGTCTGAGCGCCCCAGGGCCGGCCCGGTACGCCGCTCGGCAACGCTTCCCGCCGGCAGATTTCGCGCAGCGAAATCTCGGGGCGACGGCGAAGCGGTCGCGTCTTCCATGGAAGCCGCAGGCTCTTCCCACAGGCGCTCCAAATCGTAGAACGCGCGTGACTCCGCGCGCATGACATGGACGACGACGTCCACCAAGTCGATCAACACCCAGTCGTTCTGGTCGCGGCCTTCCGTGCCAAGGACTTCGACATCTTGGTGCCTTGCCATCTCGAGCACGTTGTCCACGATCGCCTTGACGTGGCGGTTGGAGGTGCCGCCGACGATGATCATGGTGTCGGTGATGTCGGTGAGGGTGGAGACATCCAGCGCGACCGGTTCGACACCCTTGCGGTCGTCGACGGCATCCATGACGAGATCCTTCAATGCGCTGTTGTTGATAGCCTTGACGGCGTTGCCTCCTGTCGAACCGAGCTATTCTCCCTGACCCGGCGGGCCGTCGTGTGTTTGCGGGCTAGCCCCCGTCCGCGGTCGACGACGCGTACAATCCATGCGCTCTAATATATGACCACACTTCCTGCGTTAGCAATGCGCTAGCGTCGTTGTTTTGCCGGATCATCCGACGCACCTGACTGGCCGAGATGTCGAGCATCGCGTCGGGCAGGCAGGCGATACCGCCGTTGTTCTCGGTCGCAAGTTCCCGGGGGTCGTCGACCCACTCGAACCCGTGTGGCACGAGTGGTGCCTTCGCACCGTCGGCACCGGGTCGGTCCAGCACGAGCAGGTGGCACAGCTTGTGTAGTTTCTCCACGCGGTGCCACGACCCGATATCGTCCAGGGCGTCGCGGCCGATCAGCCAGGTCACCGGCGCCTCGTCGGCGAGGCCGGCAAGGGTGTCGACCGTGTAGGACGGTCCGGACCGCTGCACCTCGACATTGGAGGGCACGAGACCCGGGTCGTCTTGCGCGGCCAAGCGGAGCATGTGCCAGCGGTGCGCAACGCTGGCTGAGGTGGGACGGTGCCAGGGTCGCGCGGCCAGCAACAACGTGACGGTCGTAGCATCCAACGCGTTGCGGGCGCTGCGGGCAGCGTGCAGATGGCCGGCGTGAACAGGATCGAAGGTGCCGCCCAAGATGGCTCTCACCGGTACCCCGTCAATCGGATCGCTGTGAATGGCAACGGGCAAGCCTCGCGGTCATCGCCGTCGCCGCCGGTGCGCCGCCCGCCCTGTCCCGGCGTCTCGCCGTCATCCCTTGAGCTTCGCCACCAAGCGCCCGATCTCCACCAACCGTTCGCGCGGCAGTTGCATTTGCAGCAGGCTCTGTTTCGTCTCCGGTTCGAGCGGCAGCAACTCGGCGAGCCGCCAGCTCACCGAACGTGCGTCGTCGTAGTCGATGTCGAGCTTGAGCTGTTGAATCATTGGGTGCTTGGCGAGTACGCGCAGGGTCTCAACCAGGGGTTGGAACTCCGGTGCCACGGCGCCCGCGCGCTCCTCCTCCAGGAATTCGACCTCGGCCATCACCAGGTGGTCGGCCGCCGCCCATGACCGGTGGATGCGGAATTTCGAGGCGCCGACGCAGACGATGCCCAACAGGCCGTTGGCCAACTGGTTGAAGTCGATGATGGAGGCATAGGTGCCGACGTTGAACAGCGACGGCGGACCGCCGCCTTCGAACGTCTCTCGTCCCTCCCGGATGAGTACGACGCCGAATCCGGTATTCGTCTTCATGCAGCGCCCGACAAGGTCCACGTAGCGCGGTTCGAAGATCTGCAACGGCAGGCGGCCACCGCTGAACAGCACGTTGCCCAGCGGGAACAGGGGAATCTCCTGGCGTTCGGCCATGGCCAAACCATACCATCCGGCGCGGCAAAATTGCCCCGCAAACGCCTGGGCGTGTTCGTAGAATGCATGCAATCCTACGCTTGGGCGCATATGGAACCGAGCCTCCTGCAGATCGTCGTCCTGGCGCTTATCCAGGGCGTCACCGAATTCCTGCCGATATCGAGCTCCGCGCATCTCATCCTGCCTGCGGCGCTCACGGATTGGCCGGACCAGGGGTTGGCGTTCGACGTCGCCGTCCACCTTGGAACGCTGGTCGCGGTGATCGCCTACTTCCGTCGCGACCTTGCGGGCTTCGCGACGAGCGGCGCGGCGCTGGCCAGCGGTCGCCCATGGGACGGCAATCTCGATCTGTTGCTGAAGGTTTCCATCGCAACGGTTCCGGTGGTGGTCGCCGGTGTGCTGTTCGGGACCGAGATCGAGACGCACTTGCGGTCCACGGCGGTGATCGCGTTCGCCACCATCGGTTTCGGCATCGCGCTTTGGCTGGCGGATCGACGTCCCGGCAGCGAAGGCACGCCAAGCTACTTCCAAGCACTCCTCATCGGACTGGCGCAAGCCGCCGCACTCATTCCCGGGACATCCCGTTCCGGCATCACCATCGCCGCCGCGCTGGCACTTGGACTCGGACGGCGGAGCGCGGCGCGGTTTTCGTTTCTGCTGGCGATCCCCGCCATCGCCGGGGCGGCGCTGTACACCGTCTTCGACGACGCCGGGACGGGCTCGCTGCCGTGGACGGGCATGGCGCTCGGGTTCGTGATCGCGGGCGCGAGCGCCTTCGCCTGCATCGCCGCGTTCATCCGCTTCGTCGACCGCACGGGCATGACGCCCTATGTCATCTACCGAGTGCTTCTCGGGGTCGTGCTAATCGCGTTCTTCCTCTAGATGCTCTAGATTCCTTGAGCACGCCGAATACTGACGCTTGAGTCGCATTTCGAACGAAGCCGGGAGAATGCGCAAGCATTCTCAAACGCGCCCGTCAGGGCGCGCATTCTCAAACGCGCCCGTCAGGGCGCGCATTCTCAAACGCGCCCGTCAGGGCGCGCACTAGCCGGAGCCGGCTGTCGCCGCAACCCCTACCGACACGCCCGCCGTCAGAACGGGATGTCGTCCTCGAAGTCGTCCGGCTCCTCCGGCGGGCTCGCATTCGAGGCCGGGGGCGCCGATGACGGACCGCTGCGGCGTGGCGGCTCGCGCTCGGGTCGGCCGCCGTCCGGCGGTCCGCCTCGGTCGCCGTCCGGCGGTCCGCCTCGGTCGCTCGGGCCGCCGTGGTCGCCGCCTCCGCCGCCTCGGCTGTCGAGCATCTGCATCTCGTTGGCGACGACCTCCGTGGTGTGGTGGGTCTGACCGTCCCGTTCCCAGGATCGCGTTTGCAGCCGGCCTTCGATGTAGACCTTGGAGCCGCGGTGCAGATACTCGCCGGTGATCTCCGCCAAACGCCCGAAACAGACGATGCGGTGCCACTCGGTGCGTTCCTGCTGTTCGTTCGTGGTCCGGTCCCGCCACTGTTCCGACGTGGCGATGCTGAAGTTCGTGACCGCACGACCCTCCTGAGTGTAACGGACTTCGGGGTCCCTGCCGAGATTGCCGATGAGGATGGCTTTGTTGATGCCCCGGGCCATGTCCGCTCCGATAGTTGTCTCGATTGGCTGAAGTTTAAGCCCACCGGGGTCCCGAACCCTAGCGAAATTGGCTATGCATGGCGTAAGCCGATGCCCCTATGGCCGAGCAAGGGTGGTCGGACGCGGAGCGTGCGATGCGACCGCTACTGATGTTCAACGGTCGCGACGTCGTCGGATAGGGCATTCGGACAGGTCGGACTATTGCCTGGAAAGCGCCATCGGCGTAACGTGGAACGTTTAATGTCGAGTACCCCGCATTGGCTAGCCAAAAGGCGAATTCCAAGGGAGTCAAGCAGTCGCAGGGGGTGGTCGCGGATCGCAGTCACAACGGTAGCGGAAACGCGCTCGGCTTGACCCAGATCGCCGTGCGCGGTGCCCGGACGCACAATCTCAAGAACATCGACCTCGACATCCCGCGCGACAAACTGGTGGTGATCACCGGCCTGTCCGGCTCCGGGAAGTCGTCGCTGGCGTTCGACACCCTCTATGCCGAAGGCCAGCGGCGCTACGTGGAATCGCTGTCCGCCTACGCGCGCCAGTTCCTGTCGATAATGGAGAAGCCC
>JAKZRQ010000122.1:0-3795 GCA_047518105.1 Pseudomonadales bacterium
GGACGGCGATCGGCTGTTCCGTTCGACCGGGCGCGGAACCCGCTTCGTCCTGAACCTGTTCGCCGACGCCGAGTTTCCGGCGACGGTCGACGGATTCCGTACGGCCCCATCTGGCGCGGCGTTCGTCTACGCCACCTTGGACGATGGCGGCCACGCGACGTTCTTCGTGAGCCAGGGGATCGTCAAGGGCGAGGTTCACTCGCCGCACGGGGTCTACACCATCCGATCGACCGGAACAGGACCGCAGAGCGACCGCCAGGTGAGCATCGCCGAGCTGGACGTTTCGGGACAGCCGTCGATCGATGACGGTCCACTCATGGCGGAGGTCGACGTGCTGCGGGGTGGGTGGGCGGCGCCACGCGGCATACGGGTCTTCGACCGCGCCATCCAACGGAATGCCGAGGAGGTCGATGGCCCGGGCCCCGACGAGACGGTGGACCTGCTCGTGGTCTATACGCCCGGCGTGGAAAACGGCGAGGGAGGCAGGCCAGGTGTGGAAGCGACGATCATTGCGGAGGTGGAGAAGACCAATCAGGCCATGGTCAACAGCGGCCTGGACAATCGACAGTTCAGACTGGTCGCGACGCAAAGAATCGAGCACCCGGCAGTCGGCGATTTCCATGACATCTTGCGGGTCGTCCGAGAAAGAAAAGGAGAAGGCGACGATTCGGAGGGGTTGTTGGATGACGTACTCGTGCATCGAGAGAAGCATGGCGCCGATCTTGTGCACTTCCTGGTGACCAAGCCGGCAGGTCCCTGCGGCTCGGCGTTCTCGATAGGCCTCAACGTAAGGAGGGCCGTGGAAAGCTATTGCTCGCAAGCTGACGAAGGTTGCTCGACCCGCGAACTCAAGGGACATTTCGGACGCTGGGGCTACGGTGTTACCCGTGCCGCTTCAAATTGCATCACCGGATATACGTTTTCGCATGAGGTGGGGCACAACTTCGGGCTGCTCCATGATCGTTACTGGCAGATCAAGCGGCAAAGGCCTCTTAGCTTGGCGAATCCCCCAAATTTTTCCTACGCGCCCTATGGCTTCGGCTATGTGAATCAGAACTTCAGCCGTTCGAAGTGCTTCGCGACGATCCTGGCTCGAACCGATCAGTGCTACGACGATGGTCCTGGCACCGCAATTCGGGCGCCCATGTTCGCCAACCCCGATCTCGAACTGGGCAGCGAGGAAGTCGGTTTCGACCCGGCGGGAATTCCCGGCGATGAGTGGACGGTAGATCTGAAGGGCCCGGCGAACGCCTCGCGGGCCATCGACGACGTGTGGGACATCTTGGCGAATGCCTACAGCTTGACCGAAATCGGCCACGCCGTGCCGTTCATGCCGTCGGCGTCGGATTCGGGGCGGCAGGGTTTCGTACGAGTCATCAACCATGGCGACGAGGCCGGCGAGGTTTCCGTCGAGGCGTTCGACGACGCCGGCACCCCGCACGGACCGGTGACGCTGTCCATCGACGCGAACGAGACGGCCCATTTCAATTCCGACGACCTAGAGGCGGGCAACACCGACAAGGGACTCTCGGACGGCGTCGGCCAACCCGACGAAGGGGACTGGCGGCTGAAGCTCACCAGCCTGCTCGACATCGAGGTTCTCGCCTACGTCCGCACCGAAGACGGATTCCTCACGGCCATGCACGACCTGATGCCGGCGCATGGACCGGGGCGTCGCGGTGTCATTTTCAATCCCGCCTCGAACGAGAACCAAGTCAGTTGGCTGCGCCTGGTCAACCCAAGGGACGAGGCGACGACCGTGACGATCACCGGTTTGGACGACGATGGCGTTGCCGGCGACGAGGTACGCGCCACGATTCCCGCAGGCGCCGCGTGGTCGTTCTCCGCCGAAGAGCTTGAGACCGGAAACGAGAGGCTGGAAGGTGCGCTGGGCGACGGCAAGGGCAAGTGGAGGCTGTTCGTCGAGGCGGAGAAGGTGTATGCGCCGTCGTCGGGGCTGCCACTGCCGTGGATTCTGGCCATGAGCCTCCTCGAGAGCCCGACGGGGCATCTGACCAACCTTTCCTCGCTTCCGAGCAACAAGTCGCGGAACAACCACTCGATACCGCTGTTCCCCGCCAAGTCCGCGGAGGGCCGGCAGGGATTCGCGCGGGTGATCAACCGGAGCGAAAATGCGGGCGAGGCGATGATCGTGGCGTTCGACGACATGGGCACCGAATACGGACCCATAACCCTGGCGCTGGAAGCCGGCGCAGTGGCGCACTTCAACTCCGACGATCTGGAGGACGGCAACACCGACAAGGGACTATCCGGCGGCGTGGGTGACGGCGAGGGCGATTGGAGACTCAAATTGACCAGCGATCGGAAGATCGACGTGCTGGGCTACGTGCGTACCGAGGACGGCTTCGTCACGACCATGCACGACGTCGCGCCGAGCCTGATTCATACTCACCGGGCGGCCGTGTTCAATCCGGGGAGGAACACCGGCCAGGTGAGCAGCCTGCGTCTGGTCAATCCCGGCGAAGACGACGCCGAGGTCACCATCAAGGGTATCGACGGCATGGGACAGTTGCCCCCGAACGAGATCCGGGTCGCGGTGCCGGCGAGGGCGGCAAGGACGTTTACCGCGCAGGAACTGGAAGCTGGCGGGGAGCAGTTCGAGGGCGCTCTTGGTCCCGGTGCCGGCAAATGGCAGTTGACCCTGGAAGCAGACCGGCGGATCGTCGCGATGAGCCTGCTTCAGAGCCCTACCGGCCACCTGACGAATCTGTCCACCGCACCTGTTCGCGGGCCGGGACCTTGGCCACCGCCAGCGGTCTCGGCGGACTGACGGGACCCTGACGCGCGGCGTCACCGTTTCGCTCCGGGATGCCGAGACGGTACCCCGGGATCTGGGGGCGGGCAGCGACGAGACTGAGCGTGTGATGCAGCATGCGACCCGTGAAAGGGAATGGTTCTTGCCAGCAATTTTCAAACGTAGACCAGTGAATAGGCCGGCAAGGACGTTTGACGGCGTGAAGCTCCAATCTCAAGCCCTGCTGGCAGGCGAGCGCAGTGTCAGACGCTAATCCTGGGGAAGGAGGGTTGTTGTGGACATTGGCCTGTTGAGTTTTTGGGCTGCGAAACCAGGCGAATCGCAAGGCAAGGAGAGTGCTACGCCGCCAACTTCAACGAGATCGTCTGCGCGGACGAGACGGGATGGGATGCCGTATGGACCGGTGGGGTTCCCTTGGGGGGCAATGTTTCTCATCCTCTCCTAATGGCCTCGGCGATCGCCGGCCGTACCCGCCGGATCAAGATTGCAACGGCCGTCCACCTTCCGCACCTGAGGGCACCCGGCGAAAAATTCACGGCCGACGTCCCGGAAGGCGCGTCCACGATAGATAGAAGGGGGTCTGGGGGTGAAAGATATCGGTACGTGTTGGAGCATCTGTTGTCAGCGGACCCCATCCAGGTCGCGGAACAGATTGCCATGATCGACCAGGTTAGCGACGGCCGCTTCATCTACGGCGCGGGGGGCAATACGATCGGTGACGAGCGGCGCCAGAACCATTTCTTCGAGTTCTTGGAGGTGATGAAGAAGGCCTGGACAGAGGAGGAGTTTTCAGGATTCCAGGGCGAATTCTACGAATACGCGGCGCTCCCTTCGGGTGCGAGCATCATGCCGAAGCCCGTGCAGAAGCCCCATCCGCCTATTCTGCTGCCCCTCGACAGCCAGCAGAGTTTCGTACCCATGGGCAGGATGGGCTATCGAATCGCAATTGGCGGCGGGAGCTCTCACAACGAGCGCGGGGACGCGGTGCTAAAAGGAAGACGTCAAGAACTACCGCCCTA
>JAKZRQ010000123.1:0-7086 GCA_047518105.1 Pseudomonadales bacterium
TCGTAGGCAATCTCGACCGCCTCGCCCCAAGGGCCGGGTTCGCCGTTCGGCAATGCCTCGGTTGCGCGATATGTCGGCATGTCGGTCCCCCGTCCAAAACCCGGCATCTTACACCGAAGCGTGGGGCCTACCGGCTGGCGCGCTCCATCGCGACCACATTGCGAAACGGGCCTTGGGGATGATCCGGGCCGATACGAAGCGGCTGGTCAGGGAAGTCCTGCTGTGCGCTAGGAGTCCTTGAGCGCTCCGAGTGTTGGCAGCGCGCCTAGTCGTTTTGCGGCTCGTCGAAGACCGTGTCGGCGGTGAAGAATCCCCAAATGAGATCGAGCCCCCACTGGTTTTCGGGCAGGCCGCCCGGCCACTCATGGCCTCCATCCGGGTCGACGCAGTCGGCGATGCGTTTGCCGCTTTCGCATTGATCCCACAGCTCGCAGGACAAGGGGTGGTCCACGGTCGCCTCGACCTGTACCGGACCGCGCGAACACCGCAGCGCGGTTGCGCGAGCCAGAGCGCTGTGGTGACTGGTCGCGTAGAGATAGCCATCGCTCGAAGGCGTTCCGTCGTGCGGCACGGTCGTATCCTCGGCGCCGGTGATTTGAATGAAGGACGGCGACCGCGAGTCGCTACAGGAGTAGCCGACGGGCGGTTGTCCCTTGATGCTGGCGCCGCCGGCAAACACGCCCGGCAGGTTGCAGGTGAGCGCTTGCGCCATCATGCCGCCGTTGGAATGGCCGAGCACGAAGACACGAGAGTTGTCGAAGCACACACCGCGGTCGAGATGTTCGATCAACGAGCGGATGAACCCGACATCGTCGTGACAGCTTCCCCAGACGCAGGGTCCGCATTCCTTGCATTCCGGTGGACAGGGGTAGGTGCCGGCGTCGGGCAGACAAGTGGGTCCTGCCGGTCCGTCGCTTCTGCTGGCGGCGAGGTCGTTCCACGAACTGATGTTCGTGCGGCGCTGCGCCGCCGCAAGATCGGGCCACTCGGCTTCGTTGTCGATGACGCCGAGCGCCTTGGCCGTGTTCGCATTGAGATTGGCGTCGAAAGTCGTTCCTGCCGGGCGCACGAGCACGTAGCCGTTGTCCCGCGCGTGATCCACGACGGCATCGGTCGGGTCACCGATCGTTTCGGGGTATCCGGTGTACCCGTGCAAGGCGAGCACCAAGGCAGGAGGGGTGCCGGCCCGAGCAGCCGGCAGGTCGAGCAGGTATCGGCGAACGAGGTCGCCCATGATCAGGCGGTGTTCGCCGTTTGGGGTTGCGGCATCCCCGGCGCAGCCTGCGCTCGGCTCGGCAAGCGCCGCCGGCGAGACAAGGACGAGGAGCAGCGACAGCAGGAACCGCATGGCGACTCCGGGAATGAGCGTCGAATCATCATACATGGGCGGTGTCCGTCGGTCGCATTTGTGCTGCGGCACGCTCCATCGCGGCCGCCAGGGCGTCGAGCCTTCGTCGGTAGTCGTCGCTGTCCGCATAGCGTCCGCCGAGGACGAACCGTGCCGCACCGTTGTCGCGCAAGTCGGCCAGCGTCTGCGCGGACGCCCCGGCATCCTTCAGTGGCAACCCGCCCATGACCACCACTTCGCCGACGGGCCTGCCTGCCGCAGCACAGACCTCGGCGTACTCGGCCCGGGCTCGAGGCAGCCGTTCGGGCGTCATACCCATGGGTATCCAGCCGTCGCCGTACCGCGCCGCGCGTTTCAGGGCATGCGGCGCCGCCCCGCCGACGTAGATCGGTGGCGGGGCGGGGCGCGGTCGGAACAGGAACGGTTGGCCGTTGGCGGTCACTTCGTCGTTGTCGAAGCAGTCCCGGATGAAGGACAGCGTCGCATTCGAGATGCGGCCTCGGCTGTGGCGGTCGACGCCGAGGGCCCGGAACTCCGGATCCATCCAACCGATGCCGACTCCGAGCAGCAGTCGCTCCCCGGAGAGTTCCTGGAGGCTCGCGATCTGTTTTGCTGTGGGAAGAGCCGAACGGTAGGGGAGGATCAGAACCCCGACGCCAAGCCGTATGCGCTTCGTGACGCCGGCCAGCCAGGCGAGCGAGATGAGCGGATCGACGTAGCGTCCGTTGGACCCCTCCGTATCGTCTGGGGGAATCGCGATGTGGTCCACCACCCAGACGGACTCCAGGCCGGCGGCTTCCGCAGCTCGGGCGCAAGCTGCCATGGTGGACGGCGTGGACTGCTCGCCCATGTTTCTAAGGGAAATGCCGACGTGCATTTTGTTATTCCAATGCGTGGATCAGCCGAACGACCACCCGGGAAGTGTCAGCGCAATCGCCCCAGCGGAACAGTCGCATCGGCCATGGGCCTAGTGCCGTGTCCCGCAAGTTTCTGGTGTTTCAGAGTTCGCCATGCGCGTCAATGCAAGGCGTGGTCCGCAGGGAATGTCGGGCATAAATGTCGGGCATATTGGCAAGGACCACAACGCGGCAGTGGCGCGCATGGCGAACTCCCGAAGGGCGCGCCCCACGGGGCCTGTGGCCGCGTTGCGCCCCTTGGCAATGGGTCCACCATTCCCGGCGGGGACGCGCCTTGCCACAGACCCTGTGGGACGCGCTGAAATACCAGAAACTTGCGGGACACGACACTGGAATCCTTGAGCATGCCGGATGTTGACACTTGGGTTGCATACGAACACCGGTGGGCAGCGCTCCTTAACGGCTCGTATTCGGAGACGCACTATCCCAGTCTAACCCAGTGCCGCCATCAAGCCGAGGAGGTCGCAAACGCGGTTCGCGTAGCCCCACTCGTTGTCGTACCAGGACAGGGCCTTTAGGTAACGGCCGCCGGTCACTTGGGTGAAGGACGAATCGAAGATGGAGGAATGGGGATTGCCGATGACGTCGGACGACACGACCGGTTCGTTGGTGAATTCCAGCACGTTGCGCATGCGCTCGGATTGCGCCGCCGCCGCCATGGCGTCGTGTACGGCTCCCACGCTGATGTCCCGCTGCATCTCGAGGAACAGGTCGACCACCGAGCCATCCGGAACCGGTACCCGGGAAGCGATGCCGTCCAACCGGCCCTTCAGTTCCGGCAGCACCTCGCCGACGGCCTTGGCGGCGCCGGTGGAGGTCGGAATGATGTTCTCGGCCGCCGCCCGGCTACGTCGCCGGTCGGAGTGGGGCACGTCGGCGAGGCTTTGATCGTTGGTGTAGGCGTGCACCGTGTTGATGACGCCTTCGCGTATGCCGAATGAATCCTGCAGGACCTTGGCCACCGGTGCCAGACAGTTGGTCGTGCAACTCGCGTTCGAGATCAGCCGGTGCCGGGGAAGCAGCCCGTCGTCGTTGACGCCGAGCACCACCGTGTAGTCGATGGGGTCGCTGGCCGGCACGGTCAGCAACGCCCGCCTGGCGCCGGCGTCCAAGTGCATGGCTAGCTGGTCCCGCTTGCGGAACACGCCGGTGGATTCCACCACGGCATCGACTTCCAACTCGGCCCAGGGCAACCGGGACGGATCGGATTCCTTGACCATCCGGACGCGGCTTCGGGATGTAACGAGTTCGTCGTCTTGTATGGAAACGCCGCCTTCGAATCGACCCATCACGGTGTCGTATGTCAGCAGGTAGCCCAGCGTCTCGTGATCGAACAGGTCGTTGATCGCCACGATCTCCATGTCCCCGCAGGACTCGGCGACACGAAAGACCGCCCGGCCGATGCGGCCGAACCCGTTGATGGCGACGCGCATCATGCTGCTCCTGTCGTTGCCGACCGCTGATCGGCGTCAAGATCGGCGTACCGTGCCGCCAAATCGAGAATGCTGCGCGCATGGCCCAGCGTTTCGTGCCAGGCGAGCACCTTCGCAAGCTTCGTCCCCGCCGTCAGGGTGCCTTGCAGATCGACGAGGATCGACTGGGAACAACCCTTGACGTCCGAGGACACGATCGGGTCGTGGGCGACGCCAATCAGATCTGGCTCGGCGGCGGCAGCGGCGATGAAGCGTTCGTTGATTGACTGGGCATCCATGGCGGCGTCCCGGAACGCGACCGTGATGTCCAGCAGGGAGCCGGCGGCCACCGGCACGTTGAGGGCGAACCCGCTGACTTTGCCCGCCATGATCGGCAGGGCCCGTTCCACCCAACGCGGTGCCGGCGTGGCGTTGGGGATGATGTTCCCCGCCGCGGCGCGACTGCGCCGATAGTCGGGTCCGGCATGATCCTGGAGGCTCTGATCCCCGGTATAGGCATGCACCGAGGTCATCGTCGCGTGATTGATCGGCTGCGCGTGCGCAATCACCTTCAGCGCCAGCGCCATGGCGGTGGTGGACGCGGAGCCGGCGGACACGATGCGGTCGCTGGCCGAGGCGCTCGCGTCGTTGACGCCGTAGAGCACGACCCGGTCCAACTCGCCCTCCGGCAATGTCGACAGCACGACGCGCGAAGCGCCGTTGTCGAGGTGCGGTGTCAGTTGGCGTCTGGACCGGTAGCGACCGGTGGCATCGATCACCAGATCCACCCCGAGTAGGTCCCACGGTATCTCGGATGGCTTCTCCACGGACATCAGCCGTGTTCGATGGACGGTCGCGTCTCGGCGGCTCACCAGGTAGTTGCCATCCAGAGAGAGGTCGACGTCGCGCGCCATGGTCGTCTGCAGCAGGTGATGCAGGATGGCGGGTTCGCCGATGTCGGACACCGCGACGACGTCGAATCGGCCATCCTCCAAGGTCAGGCGGTAGATCTGCCGACCCACCTGGCCGAAGCCCATCAAGCCGATACGCAGGGCGTTCCTCCCTTCAGGCGGGGTCGCCGTGGTCATGGCTCCAGCCGACCCCTCACGCGACCGTCGTCAACAATTGATGTCCGGAAAGGCCGCTGGCGCTGTTCGCCATCTTGAGATGCATCGGTCCGCCAACCGCGCGAAGGCGTGCACTATACATGCAAGACACGACATGCAAGACACGACATGCAAGACACGACATGCAAGACACGACATGCAAGACACGCAAGTTCTGCCCATTCTTCCAGTAGTCGTGACGGCGGGACCCGGCACAAGAGGTTGCTTCCTCGTGCCAGAGGTAGTAGTGATTGGGCAACGCCCGCCGGAGGAAGACGAAGCCATTGTGTGGCCGGAATGGGACACGGTGGAGGAGTTGCAGCCATTTTATAGCTACGGACAATGGCAATCGTATTGGTCGGAACAGGACGCCGCAACACCCTCCAACAGCCTAGAGACCGCCATCGACGACGTAGTCCGGTGCATGAAGCACAGCGCGGCCAGCCCCGTCGTCATCCATCGTGAAGCAGTCAATATCAACTACGCCACCATCGCCGAGGAAGGCGCAGGGGGCGGCTATACCTGCGAGGCCAACTATCTTGAGATCGACAAGGACGAAATCAAAGAGTACGCCCCTCTCCTTTCCACGTCATACATGAACCTGTTCGCAGTGACACTAATCCACGAGTATATCCATGCCGCCCATGCGGCTAGGTTTGGCTGCCCCCCGTGGGATAACGCGGATTATGGGCCGAACAACGAGGCCGAAGATGAGGCCTACACGTTCCAGCAGGCCAACGACCGGTACTCATTGCAATTCGGCGTCCCGTCGCCGCTAGACCCCCGTTACGTCCCCGCACTACATCGCAATATTTCATGCCCCGGTTGAGGTTGCCGTCCCGTTGGTGGCTATTGGTCACCTCGGCTAGTGTGCTTAGTGCGCTTGGCGCGGTCACCTGGCTACTTTGGCCTCCTGCTGCGACACCCGAGGCGGAGACGACCGTTGCCGCGTTGGCGTCGCCGCCCACGGCTCCCCAGCCCGCAGCGCATGCGCCGCCGGTCGAGAACTCCGACGCTGATAGCGACCGCGAATCGGACCTCGACTGGCGGGATCCGGCGACGTATGAGCGCGTTGTCGAGGCCGTTCGATCGCATTGCCCCTGGCCCCCGCACCCCGCGTCGTGGCACGCGCTCGACCCACCGTGCGAAGCCGTGCTCAACCGGTTCTACCTGACCGACGACTGGCGCAGCATCCTCGACGATCCATTGGGAACCCGGAGGGCCGTAGCCCTCGCTCTCGACAACCCGGAATGCCGCCCATTCGAGACGGACCCAACGAAGACGTCTTTCCGGCAGTGGCCGCGCTGGCGCGGCGAATCGCGCCCCGAGCTTCGGGAGGCCTGCGCCGCCGACGCCATGGTTCGCCTCGCCGAGCTGCAGCTCAGGTGCGTCGAGCCTCGGTACTCCGACTGGGACAAGCTCTACCACCAGTCGACCCGTCAGGTCGATGACCACGCACAGGAGGCGTCGTACGACCAGAAGACATACTACGACTTGGTCGCCTCCCTTGACTACAGCCGTGCGCATGTCTACTGGACGAATCACACGTGCCGGTCCGTGCCGGACGCCGCGTTCGACTGGCTCGACGGGTTTCCTCATCCGCCCGGCGACCCAGTGGCCTACCGACGCCAGAACAACCTTCTCATACCCGTCACCCAGGCGCTCCACCTCTACG
This sequence comes from Pseudomonadales bacterium, assembly GCA_047518105.1. Taxonomy (GTDB): domain Bacteria; phylum Pseudomonadota; class Gammaproteobacteria; order Pseudomonadales; family Azotimanducaceae; genus VXYL01. Next base: position 6,459 of record JAKZRQ010000123.1, read on the forward strand.
ACGCCGCCCGTCGGCTGGGCGTTCAGGTCCCGGAACGGACCCTCCCCGGCGACCCGTGACATTCTCCAAGAGAACGCGGTTGGTCGTCGAGCAGCGCCGGATGCGCCGCCCTGCGCGAGCTGGAAATGAAAATCGTCCGGTATCCGGGTGGCAACTTCACCTCCGGCTACCACTGTCGGGACGGCGTTGGCCCGAAGGACGCGAGACCGACTGTCCGGGAACTCGCGTGGCAATCCATCGAACCCAACACCTTCGGCACCGACGAGTTCGACCGACCGGACGAGGACACACAGAATTTACCACCTACACGGCTGTAGGGCATTACCCCACGCGTGGGAGACGAGATGTGTGTGTCCGTAACCCCGCGCGTAACCCCGCGTAACCCCAAGCCGTCCGTACCCCGAGCCGGTAACCCCGAGCCGGTCCTGGCGCGCCGATGGCAGGCGCGGAACCTTGAGTCGGTTACCCTTTCCCGAAATGGTCGCACACTAGAATCCTTGAGCATGCCGAATGTTGACACTTGGGTTGCATACGAACACCGGTGGGCAGCGCTCTTGCACGGCTCGCGCAGCGAGACGCACTAGCACTAGCGGCCCCGCCCGCAACAGCCTCCCGCTCGCGCTGGGGC
>JAKZRQ010000124.1:0-4358 GCA_047518105.1 Pseudomonadales bacterium
CTCCGGCTCCCGACCGAACTGCACCGGCAATTGCGGCAGATCGCCCTCGACGATGACACCAGCCTCCAAGCGCTCGGGGTAGAGGCGCTGCAACGGCTGCTTGAGGAACGCCAGCGGTAGACCGTGTGAGGCAACCAGGGGATTGTAGCTCGTATTGTATCACGCTACAATAGTTAGGTTTGTCGATCAAGGGATTCAAGCACAGCGGGCTGAAACGGTTCTTCGACGGGAACGACGGGCGGCGACTACCGCAAGATCGGTTGAACCGGATAGATGACATCCTGGCAAAGCTGACCAAGTCCGACGCACTGGACGCACTAGGTGTTCCCGGCTACCGGCTGCATCCGCTGAAGGGTGACCGCAAGAGCTACTGGTCCGTTCGTGTTTCCGCGAATTGGAGAATTGTGTTTCGGTTCGAGCGCGGCAACGTCTACGACGTAGACCTGATCGACTACCACTGAAGAAAGGAAGGGAAGAGATGGCAGAAGGAATGAGAACTGAACCGACGGATGAAGAGTGGGACCGGCGCATAGTCGAACATCTTGAGCGGACGAAGAACGAGCCCAGCATGCCAGCGGCGGCGGACGCATGGCTGTTGCGTAACCCGCCACATCCGGGCCGGAGTATCCGAGATGCGTGCTTTGAGGGCAGGACGGTAGGTGAAGCGGCGGACCTGTTGGGCGTGAACCGCGTTACCTTGTCACGCGTGATTAACGGGCGCGGCGCCATCTCGCCGGAGATGGCGCTGAGGATGGAGCGCGTCGGATGGGGAACAGCGGACTCATGGATACGACAGCAAGGCAACTATGACTTGGCGCAAGCGCGCCGGCGAACGGAGAACGTGGCATAAACAATGGCGTTGTAGTCGGTGATGTCCATACTGCGTTACACGGGCCGTGTTGCATTGTTTGGTTCGGCAGCTTCCGCCGGTCCGCTCCGGTGTAGTAAATCTACCCTCTCACCATCTCGCCGACTACGGGCTTATCCGAGACTTTCCCCGCCATCTTGCGGCGGGCCGGAGCGAGACTTTGGCCCGAGCCGGTAATGGTTCTCGGCTAGGACCAGGACATGACGAACGCAATGGAAAAGTCACCTCTGTGGCAGAGGACCTTCGCGGAGTCCAACGACCCCAACGTCACCCGACTGGTCACATCTCTTCGTGGCGCCCGCGACCGGGTTGGCCACCTAACGTCAAGAATCGCAGCTAGTCTGTCAAGTCTGACAATGCACGACTCATCGCATCTGGACGGTCTCTGGACCGTCGCAGGCACGATCGCCGGCAAAGATTTCCTTCTCAACCCGCTCGAAGGGTATCTATTTGGGAGCGCCGTCCTATTGCACGACGCCGCGCTCTGCTTTGAAGCCTATTCGGGAGGCCGGCAGGCCGTGCGGGAAACGGTTCAGTGGAAGGATGCGTACAACAGACGGAAGGCCAATCAGGGCGTCAACATTGACGCCGTCGAGTTTGAAGCTCTCAGGAGCCTACACGCGACGCGAGCGGCAAGCCTTGCAACCGAGCCGTGGGACGCCGAGAAAGACCCACAGTACATCATTGACGACGCCGACCTGAGAACCCGGTATGGACCGCTAATTGGGGAAATCGCATCTTCGCATCACTGGAACATAGACCAAGTCGCAGAGCGGTTTTCGGTTCGGCGGCCACCGGCGGCGTTCCTTCCCCAAGATTGGACAGCAGACCCGCTCAAGGTTGCGTGCCTGCTAAGGGTCGCCGACGCCGGACACATGGACTCGTCCAGGGCACCGACCTTTCTCCTCAAGATTCTCGAGATGAATTCCATCTCAAGGGCCCACTGGGTGGCACAGAACCATCTCGGTCAACTAACCGTTAAACATGACGACTCGACACAACTCGTCGTGGCGTCCACGGCACCGTTCCGGCAGGACGAGGCGCCAGGATGGTGGGTCGCTTTTGACTTGGTGGCCCAACTCGACAAGGAGCTTAAGCAGTGCAACGCCGTTCTCGCCTCGGCGACAGCGCCCACACGATCCTTCGCCTGCAAAGGCGTCGCAGCAGCAGGCAATGCGAAAGAGCTCGCGAGGTACATTGAGACGGCCGGATGGGAACCGACCAATTCGTTCGTGCATGTGTCAGACGTTACCGCCTTGGTGAGCAGACTCGGCGGTGAGCAGTTGTATGGCACCGACGCGGACCGTCTCGCGATCGCATTGCGCGAAATGGTCCAGAACGCTGCGGACGCTATAGCCGCAAGACGCGTGTTCGATACGGACCAAAGCTTCGAAGGCAATATCAGGATTCGGCTTCGCCGCGAAGATGCGAATGGTCGCTACATTCTGCAGGTCGACGATGACGGGATTGGGATGTCACCGATAACGCTGTCCGGTGACCTCTTGGACTTCGGCAAGAGCTTCTGGGCAAGCGAACGTGCTTCACGCGAGTTTCCGGGAATACATGCCGCCGGACACTCTCCGAGAGGCCGTTTTGGAATCGGCTTCTTCTCGATCTTCATGGCCGCGACTAGCGTGCATGTATTTTCCAGGCGATTCGACAAAGGCCTGGAAGATGTCCGGTGCCTCTCGTTCGACAACGGTCTTTCGCTGCGCCCAACTCTCACCGCGCGAAAACCGGCGGACCTCGGAATGGACGTTTGCACTCGAGTGGAACTGGTGCTCAAGCCGGGAGTGCTCTCTGATCCCAACAGGATCGAAATTCGGTGTAACGTCATGGGCCACCAGAACTTTCACGTGTCGTTCATGAGCTACGTGGCGGCATTGGTGAGCGGTATTGATGTTCTCATTTCTGTTGAAATGAATGGTGTGCGTACTCAGGCGCACAATGGCTTCCCTCCGAATCCGAAAGATCGAGCCGAATGGCTTCGTTCTCTCTCGTATGTCTCGGCTGGAGTGAATGAACCAGCAGCGAAGCTCGTGGACGCCGTGACACCCAGGCTCCGCGAGATTCGTCACGGCAACACCTGCTACGGCTTGGCGGCGATACGCACCCTTCGAGCCGGCCCGTGTGACTTCCTGTCGGCCAAATCCGTCGGTGGGTTTGCCGCGCGCGATGGGGGCGACTCGTTTGTCGGCCTAATCGACCATCTGCCGAATAGCGCAAAGCGCGACCCCGGGGAGATCGCTGCACCAAGAAGCGCCGTCGAAGCTTGGCTGTCGGAGCAGGTCGACTTGCTGAACGGTCGCCTCTCGCCCGTGGAGTCTGTCGTGGCAAGCTACTCGCTATGTGTCTTCGACTACGATCCAATCGACGTGTTGCAAGAAATCCTAGTCATAACCTCAGCCGGACACAGCTCTTGGCCCCTGAAGGACCTCTCCACCTTGCTCCGTACCGGCAACAGGTTGGGGTTTCGCGTTACCGACTATGGCACGCCACACTTGGAAGGGCATGGCGAACAGCATTCGATCACCGGCTTTGCTACTTGCCTCGTCATGGGGAGCGGGAAGTTCAATGAGGCCGAGACGTCAGCGACTGGGCCAACGAAACCGAAGTCTCTAATCGGCATTATCCACCGTGCCTTGGTAGCTCAAGGCGCAAATCCAACATGGACGACACACCCGGACATGTACAAAGGCCCATTTTCCAGATGCGATTGCCTCGAAGTGCGGATACGACCCGACCGATGAAGGCGACCAGTCGCTCGGGGGGGCTCTCTGTTCAGCGCCTGGACCTGCGCCTGGTAGCCCTGGCCGGCGGTCAGGCTGGTGTTCGAGCCGGAGGTCGCCCTACTCGACCCGATCAACATTGCAGAACGGTATTGCCAATCACTTTGATTCAGCAATACCGTTTCGCAACGCCTAAGTCCTTGCCAACACGTCCGTGGCCAGAGGGTTGCAGAACCGCTCGTTTGTTGTGTCAAGGGCGGGAGGCTGCGGGTGACGGTACGCGAGATGAGCGCGGTGCGTTTCTCCTGCAGCCGCTCGATCAACGTCCGCTTCTTCGCCACCAGCATGTTGATCTTCGCGGTCTCTCGGTCGAGGAAGTCGGCGATGGCGCGTTGCTCGTTGGAGGGTGCGATTGGGAGTACGCAATTGCCGACGAAGTCCCAACTCGCGCGCGGCATCTTTGAGCCGTAGGTGGCCGAGTCCACGAGTTTGATGAAGCCGTCGCTCAGCAATGAATAAAGCAAGGCGCGACGGTCGATGTCGGAAGCCTGCAGCACCAGGAGTTCTGTCGAGCACAATCCGTCAAAGTCGGGATTGCACGCCTTGGCCAAGTAGGGGCGAAGCTTGCCTAACAGCGTATTCCCGGCCTTGAATTCGTTGGCGGTTCCGGTCGGAACGACGTTCGGGTTGATGGGCAGAAGTCACCCTGTCCACGACTCGATGTCCCCCATCCCGACGTAAGGTACCGGAAGCTCTTCGTC
>JAKZRQ010000125.1:0-7687 GCA_047518105.1 Pseudomonadales bacterium
AAGACGGGCTACGTGATGAAGATCGAACTGGAAGCGGAGACGGCATCGCTGTACGTGAAGCTGGAGCTTGGTTCCGGGACGATCTTCGGTCAAAGTCTTCACTACTCGGAGTATCCGTGAATACAAGTCGGGAGTGAGCAAATGGAAAGAGGCAACGAGCGGGAAGGCGCGCGAGAGGCATCGGGGACGGTGACGTGTCCGCACTGCGAGGGTGGCGTGGAGACGATCATGCACAACGACGTCTTCCGGTACGGTGCCGGGGAGTCTGCGGTGGACCTCGCCGTGATCTTGCCGGTTCGGCGATGTTCCTCGTGCGGCGTCGAGTTCCTCGATCACGAAGCGGAACGCGTGAAACAGGAAGCGCTCTGCAGGCACTTCGGGGTGCTGACGCCGTGGGAAATCCGCGAGATCAGATTGCGGCACGGCCTGAGCCGGGCGGGGTTCGCGAAGCTGACGGGGCTGGGCGAAGCAACCTTGGGCCGGTGGGAGGCGGGTGCCTTGATCCAGACGCTCGCGAACGACCGCTATCTCCGACTTCTGGCGGAGCCTGGCGGGATCGAGTGACTCCGGATTGTCCAGCAGCGGGCACGTGGCAATGAAGATGGCGGAACCGGGAGAAGGCGCTCGGCCCAGCGTCGGTTCCGGTGTCTGGATCCGACCGAGGCGGTCAGGGCGACACCGTGTGGTGCGCCGGTACGAGTTCCTGGAGGACACGGACGAGATACTCGCGCTGGTCGATGGCGATGAGACGCGCGTGCGCGGATTCCTGGCCCGTCCGAAGAACGGATCGACGGGGTCGGTTGGCGCAGGGGCAACGCGCTCGGATTAGACGGCAGACTGGGCCAAGTCCGTCGTCGGGCGCCCGCGCCTGCTCCTCCCCGCTCGCGCACGGGATCGGGCGTCCTTGGACCCGCGAGCAGCCGCTGACACGGCGTGGCCGGCGCGTGGTAACGCTTGCTGACACGTGCGCCGTCGCGGCGCTTCGACTCCAGCTTGAAGGAGGGCTGGAAGATGCTCACGAACAGCCGCGTGGTCGCGTAAGGTCGGGACAATGCCGCTGCGGCCTCCCGGTTCCTGGCCGAGTACGCGTTTCGGGGTTCGGAACTGATCTACAGCGACCCGTCCTACCTGGGGCGCACCTCGGGACGCCGCTGCCTCTTCGACTACGAGGAAACCGATCATCTCGAGTTGCTGGAACTGCTCAAGGCCCTGCCCTGTTCCGTCATCCTGCCCGGCTACCCCTCGGCGCTGCACGACGGGCTGCTCGGCGGCTGGCGCAACCTGGAGTTGCAGGTCATGAATCAGGGCGGCGTGCGCACCGAAAAGCTGTGGTTCAACTTCGTCCCCGACCGGATGCACTGGGCCACGCCGGCAAGAACTTCACCGACGGGCAGCGCATCAAGCGCAAGGCGGCGAGCTGGGGTCGGTACGGCAGCGGCGCGCACTCGGTCCAGCCCGTGGCCATGTCGGTGAGGACCAGCGTCTGCACGAAGCTCCCCCTCGTCACGGGGCCGCTGTGCGCGACCAGGTCGGCCTCGACGAATCCCGGCGGCGGGTCGTCCCAGTCCGAGAACGTGCGCACCGGGATTCTCCGGCGCACGGACGAAGGCGCCGCCGTCCGCCGACGACGTCTGCCGCCTGCCTGCTCCCGCACCTTGCGCAAGCGACCTGTCGACGGTCGCAGCGCTCATGGCCAGCAGCGCGGCGCGGATCTCCGGCCCGAGCCGGAGATGGCCGTGCCGCTCCATCGCCTCCGCCAGCGTCGGCGTCAACGCCTTCAGGTGCTCCGCAGATGCGGTCGGATGCCTCCCAAAGCACCACCAGCGCCTCGCGCACGGCGTCGTCGTAGATGCGCCGGCCGGCTCTTCCTTCCTCCGTGGGCGCCCGGGTCGTGCCCGCGCGCAACACGCGCATCGCGTGCTTCCGATGGAAGCCTGCAATGGCCGAGAATTCGTCGAGAATCCGCGTCTTCTCTACGCGGCTGCCGACCGCATGCCTTCGTGCCAGGGCGCCAACGATCTCGTCTCGCGCCGTCATGCTCATCTTCCTCATTCCACTGCTCCTCAAAGCAACCCCGTGGGGAGCATTTCAGATGAGGCAATGCCCTCGGCCAAGGGAGCATCTCAGGTCAGGCAATGCGCGTTCTCATCTTGGTTGTCGCGGAACACCGTGACGGACACGGACGACTGGCGGAGCGATCCGTGGGCGGCGCGGCAGTACGAGCTGCTGACGGGGACCAACCCCAGGACGCGGAAGCCGTGGCGCGTGCTGCGGCTGCCCTTCAGCGTGGGCACCCGACCGAAGGCGGGGGCGGAGTACGAGCGGGCCGCCGCGAAGCGCCGGGAGGATGGCGCTACGCGCCGGTTCGAACTGGCCCTGCTGGCGGCATGGGCTGCTGCGGAGGCCGACGACGAAGGCGACCGCGAGCGACTCTACGCCGAGGCGGAAGGACACCTGCGCGTGGGGTTCGTGACCGCCTTACGCGTGGACCGGGACACCGGCAACGCCGCGCCAGCCGGTCGCATCGCCCGGCTGCGCGAACTGTGCTTTTGTCATTCGGCGGCGGTCTCTTTCTTCTGCCGGACGTAGGCAACGATGAACTCGGACACAACGAGGAACAATGGCATCGTCAAGATAAGAACCAATCCAAAGCTCATGTCACCCCCATACGTGAAATGCGCAAGCGCACAAATAGCCTGTAGTCGCGGCCGTCAACACGAATCCCGCGCCGGCGAGTGCGCCCGTGAGTACCGACCCGGCCGCGCTAGCAGCGCTCGTGTTCTGCGTCGGTCAACCCGTTTCCGGTCGCCTCCTCGCCGAGCGCATCCATCGTCGCCGCGAGTCGCTCCCACGCGGATCCACAAAGTCGTTCGTAGTGCTCGACAGACAGCATCACCGTTACCGACCGACCGTTCTTCGTCACACGGACAGGACCGCGCTGTGCTGCGTCCAGCAATTGGCCGAAGCGGTTCTTGGCGTCCTTGGCCGTCGTCTCGTTCATTCGAGCCACAATAGCTCTAGCCCGCATTTCTCACCAGGGGCCGTGATGATCGCGGAGGATTTTGGCCCCGTGTACACACGGGCACGTGCGCGTGCTCGCGACCGAGAGCATAGCGGGGCCTACGGTTGAGGGAGCATGTGCGCGCACAGGGCCAAAAGACCCGCGAGGGCACGGCCAGCGCAGTCTGCAACCGCACGATCGTTGGCATCGCGGTCAACTTCTTGAAACCATGAGCTCTGTTGACACCGAGAAGCGGCCTGGTGAGAAATGCGGGCTAGGGACACGACTTCACTGACTGCAAGGCCCTTCGCCAAACTGTCCGACGCGCCGCCCCGCGATCTCCGGGCGGAGATACTCGAAGAAGTTGCACATGGCCAGGCAAGCTTGCTCTTCGTTAATCTCGTGCCCCGACTCCTGCAGTAGTCTGCGAAGGCGACGCGCGTTGACCGACAGCCGTGGAAGGCTGTGTATGGCGATGTCGCCTCACATCTCAAGATGGCGGCCCCTACCAAAGATCTGTCGCACACCCCGGAGGCGAAGGACAACGCAGTCGCCTCATCCGGTTTGCTTCCGGTTTGCTATAGTCCCGCGCCTTATACGGCTCGGGACGGGTGGGACGTGCATCGACAAGGTCCGCGCAACGCGCGAGCGAGGCTGCGGTCGCACGGATGGATTCGACCGAGAACGCTTTCAGCATCCGCGTGGATATTGGCTGCGTGGACGGTCGCCTGGGGGCTCTCGGCGGATGCGGAACCTCGCGCCTACGCAGTTCCGTTCGTTCCTTCGGCCTCGAATGTGGCTCAGCAGGGATTCGTCCGCATTCTCAACCAATCGGAGGATTCGGGCAATGTGCGAATCACGCCGATCGACGATTCCGGCCGCAGGTACCCCCTGATCGCCATCCATCTGGATCCCTTCGCCGCAGTGCACTTCAATTCCTCGGACCTGGAAAACGGCAACGCCGAAAAGGGACTGTCGCAAGGTGTCGGAACCGGGACGGGAGATTGGCGGTTGGAAGTCGAAGCCGACTTCCAGTTCGAGGCATTGGCCTACGTGCGCACTCCGGACGGCTTCGTCACCAGCGTGTTCGAGGCAGGCGGCTGGTGGGACGTGGACGTCTACTGGCTTCCCTTCTTCAACCCGGGCAGCAATCGCAACCAAGTGAGCCGATTGCGCCTGGTGAACCCCAAGAACGAAACGGCGAATGTCGTGATCGTCGCCATCGACGACCGGGGGGATCCGGCGCCCGAAGGCCGAGTCGAGCTCAGCTTGCCGCCCCGGGCGTCGCGCATCGTCACCGCGCAGGAACTCGAGGAGGGGTCGGAGGATCTGTCCGGGCGGCTCGGCGAGGGCGTTGGGAAGTGGCGGCTGTGGATCAAGTCCGACAGGCGGCTGCACGTTCTCAGTCTCCTCGAGAGCCCGACGGGCAACCTGACGAACCTGTCCACGGGCGCCTGGTGGCACCGCAAGGACGCGCCGATGGTGCTGCCCGCGTCCGATCCGGACAGGCAGGGGTTCGTGCGCGTCGTCAACAACTCGCGCCAAGGCGGCGAGATCGGGATCCGGGCCGTGGACGACTCCGGTCGGACCTACGGTCCCGTTGCCCTGTCGATCGGGCCGTTCGCGGCCGCGCACTTCAACTCGACGGATCTCGCGGACGGCAACGCGAGCAAGGGCTTGCCCGTTGGCATTGGCGCCTTCGAAGGGGACGTTCGGCTGGAGTTCGAGACCGATCTCATCATTACGCCGCTGGCGTACGTGCGCACATCGGACGGTTTCGTGACCAGCGTCCACGACTTGGCTCTGACCAACGACGCAGACAAGACCTGGGTATCCATCGTCAATCCGGGCAGCAACCGGAACCAGGAGAGCCTGGTGCGCATCATCAATCGCACCGACGAGGACAACGGCATCGAGATTTGGGGCCGGGACGACGACGGATCCAACGCCCCGGGCGGTACGGTGAGCCTATCCCTGCCGGCAAACGGCGCGCGGACGATCACGGCGCTCGAGCTGGAAGAGGGCGCCGATGGACTGACGGGGCAGTTCGGCGACGGCCGGGGCAAGTGGACCCTCTTTCTTTCTTCCGACGAGCCCATCCACGCCATGAGCCTGCTGAACAGCCCGACGGGAAACCTGACCAATCTGTCCGCCACGCCGTACACGCAACGTCTGCGCATCACCAACGCACCGGTGGCGCACGACATCTCCCTGTCGACCGACCTGGCGAGTTCCTACATCGAAGTACAACTGATGGCCACCGATCCGGACGGGGACAAGGTCGCGTACGCGTTGGATGGCGGGCACGACGGCGAAGGCTACGAGGACGCGTACGTCGAATGGGGTACCGGCAAGCTATCGGCGACGTTGCGCCCCGACGACCGGGAGAGCCTCCGAATACCCTTCCGGGCCACCGACGGATACGAATGGAGCGATCGCGCCTACGTCACCGTCTCGATCGAAGAGTCCGACGAAGAAGGAGGCTTGGGCGCCCAGGACATCGACCCGGAGGCGTACGCGAAACTGCCGAAAGCGTACTTCGACCTGGCGATCTGGTCCGACTACGAAGACGGGAGCTTATCCCTGCCGCAGTCGGTGGATCTGTCCGGGAACTTCCCCGTTCCGGGCGATCAGGGTATTCAAAACAGCTGCGTCGGCTGGGCGGTGTCCTATCTGAAGTCCTATCAGGAGCGGCTGGAGGAACGGTGGGAATTCAGGACCGACACGCGGTTCAGCCCGGCGTGGATATACAACCAGATCAACAACGGGCGCGACGAAGGGTCCAGTTTTCTGCACGCAATGGAACTCGTTCGGAGCAAGGGCGCGGCAACGTGGTCCACCATGCCGTACAACGCCGCAGACTACTTGACCCAGCCTAGCGCCACGGCCCTCGACGAGGCGAAGAACTTCCTCGGCGGAGAAATCAGAACCGTCAACTCCGTTCAACAGTACAAGGCGGCTTTGACCCACCGCGTTCCGTTCGTACTTGGCATTCCGATCTACGGCAGCATGCATTCCATTTCAGGAAGCAACCCGGTGTACAACGACTTGTCCGGCGAGTTGCAGGGCGGACATGCCGTGGTGGTCGTGGGCTACGACGACGACCGCTTCGGCGGCGCTTTCAAGGTGCTGAACTCCTGGGGATCCGGCTGGGGCGGCGGGGGGTTCTTCTGGATTCCCTACGACACCTTCCGCCACCGCAACTTCTCGGCGGTCTACGCCATCACCATAGAGGATCTCGCGAACGGAGAAGCGCCACGACTGGTTGCGCCCCCTAGGCGAAACTGCGGGGCGACCGACGAGCAACTGCCCAACCTGACGATCTCCAGTTGGTACACCGAGTATCAACCCCAGCAAGGCGGAGAAGGGCGTTGGCAGTGGCGGGTCGTCAACAACGGAACCGCCGCTGCGCCAGCCGGGGTGGACGTGAACCTGATGCTCTCGACGGATCGCAACATCGGCAGCGAAGACCACTTGGTGATCTACGAGGAGATACCGTTCGCGCTCGAGCCGGGCAGCGAGGCGTACCGCGACGAGGACAACGAGAAGCAGTTCACGTTCCCGGAGACCATTCCGCCGGGTACCTACTACATGGCCATGTGGGTGGATGACATCCAGGAAGTCAGGGAGTGCGACGAGAACGACAATGTCTTGATCGGACAGAACGGGTTCGAACTGCGTTCGACGAAACCGGATCTGACGGCAACCAGTTGGTATGCGCAATGGGACGCGGCTGGCGATGGAACGCTGGAGTACAGCGTAGAGAACATCGGTACCGTCGCCACGACGCGGACCGATTGGTGGATCACCCTGCTGCTGCACACCAATCCCGACATCTCGCTCGGCGACCGCTACGACCTCTTCTCCGAGCAAGCGGGGCACATCCTGGATCCCGGCGATTCGATCTACCGGGACGCGCACAATCCAGCCAGCTTCCACCTGCGCGACACGCCGCTGCATGGGACGGTACCCCTAGGCATCTACTACATGACTCTATGGGTCGACGACCTCGACTACGTGGATGAAAGCAACGAACTGAACAACCAGTCCTTCTCGAGCGGATTCGTCACCGTGAGCGACGGACGCGATGCCGACCACGTCGGCGCTGGTGGGCAAGAGCCATCCACGTTGCCGAGTGCGGGGGACACGCGACCAGAGAGGTTCAATGGCCGACTTCCACCGAACGCCCTCACGCGCAGAGTCGAGATCATCGACAACGGTGACGGTACGCGCCGATTCAGATTCGTGGATCGAACCCCGGAGCCGGACGTCGTCTTCGAGTCCCTACCCATTGCGAATCGCCCCGTCGCAATGCGGCCGAATGCCGATGGCATACCCGTGTTCGCGAAGCGGAACTACTCCGCCGACATCGTGACCGGTCCGGTCAGCGCATCCAGAGCGATGCCGCGATGAGCTTGTTCCTGCGCCGTCTGGTCTCCTGCATGGCTGTTCTGGCCCTGACGCCGTGCGCGTGCTCCGGGACGAGCCAGGACAGCGCGGAGGCCGGCCGCCCCGGAACCCAAGAGAGTGAATTCAATGCACCCGACGACGAGGGACCGCTCGAACGGCGCGCGTCGTCGTCGACCCCGATCACCAGCATTCCCGGATTGGCCAATCCCGCCGACGTCAAGTGCGTTGAGGACGGTTATCGGCTGGAATACGTCCGCGTCGATGGCGTGCCGATCA
>JAKZRQ010000126.1:0-4975 GCA_047518105.1 Pseudomonadales bacterium
CGACGTTGATGCGGTGTGCGTCGTCACGCCGACCAATCTGCATCGCGACGTGATGGTCGCCGCGGCCAACGCGGGTAAGCACATCTTCACGGAGAAGGTGCTCGCAACCACCGTTGCCGACTGCCACGCCATCGCGGAAGCGGTGCGAGCCAACGGGGTCAAGTTCTGCATCTCGTTTCCGCGCCGGACGATGCCCCAGATTCTCTACGCCAAGGAAGCCATGGACAGGGGCCTCTTCGGGCGCGTCACCGCGGTGCGGGTTCGTATCGCCCACGATGGCGCGGTAGGCGACTGGCTGCCGGTCCACTTCTACGATGCCGAAGCGTGCGGCGGCGGGGCGATGATGGACCTGGGTGCCCACGGCATGTACATCTGCCGCTGGCTGCTCGGCCCGCCGAAGCGCATCGTGTCCGTGTTCAACACCGTCACCGGCCGGCCCGTGGACGACAACACGGTCTCGGTGATCGAGTTCGAGAGCGGCGCCATTGCCGTCAACGAAACGTCTTTCGCCGGCTTCGGGGGTGCCTATTCGATGGAGATCGACGGCACCGAAGGCGGCTACCGCATGCTGTCGCCGGGGGAGGGCGTAGAGGTTCGGTCGAAACACGTGGAAGGCAACGGGTGGCAGCGGCCCGAGCAACTACCCGCCGCCCACGCGAAGCCCATCGACCAATGGATCGCCGGTTGCGTCCATGGAGCGCCCATCGAGTTCGGGCTGGCCGAAGCCATCCAACTGACCGAGCTCATGGAAGCCGCCTACGTGGCCGACGGCGAAGATCGGAGCGTCGGCTTTGGCTGAGGGCGTCGTTCGCGTTTCGCCCGACGAGACGGAACGTGCCGCCGAAGCGATTGCCCTCGACGGCTGCGTCATCCTGGAATGTGCGGTGCCGACGGAACCCTTGGTGGCGCTGCGCCGCCGCATGGACCGGGACACCCACGACCTGTTGCGCTTCTGCGAGACCATCGGTGGCAACCCGCGTGCTGTCGGCCACCTGCAGCAGGGGCCACCGCCGTTTTCCGACTACGTGTTTGCGGATGTCGCCATGAACCTGGCGGTCAATGCCGTGGCGCGTGCCGTGTTCGGCGAACGCCCGAGGCTCACCTTCTACAACGGCAACACCAACTGCCCTGGTAGCGAGCGGCAGCATCTCCACATGGACGGCAGCCACTCGACCAAGCCGGGCGCGCCGACCGCGCCGACCATGTCCATCGTCGTCAACATCCCGCCGGGACCGGCTGACGATAGCAACGGCGCCGTCGAGATTTGGCCGGGTAGCCACCGGGTAGGCGTGCACGGGAGCCACGAGGTTCCAGCCTCGATGGAGGAAGCGCATCGCCGGGTACGCGGCCCGGTGAACCCGCACACGAAGCCAGGCGATGTCCTGGTCCGCGACGCGCTGCTCTGGCATCGCGGCGTCCCCAATCCGTCGGACCGACCGAGGCACATGATCGCCCTGATGCTGTCGAAGCCGGCGGACGAGTCCCGGCACCGGCTGAGATTTGGCAAGGGTTGCGAGCGTGCCATGGAGGGACACGACGCCGACCCCAACGCGGAGTACGTGGACGGGCCGATCGACTACCTGTTCAACCCGTCGCGCCGCGTCTTTCTTGGTCAAGTTCGAGCACGGCTGGCGCGCGAACGGGAGGTGTCGGCTTACTCGTGAGCGGGCCGCCTGGCCGCCAGGTATACCTTCCCATCAGCAGCCGCAACGCTTGGTCAGCACCGTATTCGCCAACGACCTCGTTGGTGCGGTATCTGCTCACCAGATCGAATTGAAACAGCACTCCCCTTCCTGTGACGCGGGCGTATTCTGTGAGAGCGGCGTTAGCAGCCTGTTCCTGTATGTCAAGGACCTGCACACTGTCCTTTGCCGATACCATGCTCACCGTCAGGGCGAGCGTGACGAACACGAGGCGTTGGCACCGAAGAAGAACGTTACTGGTTTTCGTCGTCTCCGCATTCATAGACAGTTGGGCGCGGTAAATCCCTAGGTTTTTTGGGTGACTATGTACGGTAGTGCCCGACACGCTCAGGGCTTCGTTGCCTAGTACGTCGGCGATGGCGCCACAGTCTATACCGACGACGCGGCGGCGTTGCGCTCGGGCGGCGTGTGCCGGGAGAGGTTGACGAAGGGGATGCCGAGCACTGCGGCGATGCGCAGCGTGTGGCCGGCACCCGCTTCGATGTCGTGGTGGCCGGAGTCGTTCGGAGGGGCATCGGGCGTGCCCGCGGACTGGTGTGTGGAGATTGGTGTGCGCGAAGACGGCTCTGGAGACGTCGAGGCCGGCGCGGATGCCGCGGATCGCCTCGGGGGTGAGTTCGGGGAGCGGTCGCGGTTCGACGCGGGTGGTCCGGAGTGTGCGCCTACCGGCACGGTGCTCGCGGATCTCGCGGCGCCCGTCGAGGATCTCGGCGGAGATGTTTCGTTCGGTCATTGTCGATTGCCTCCACCGCCTTGCGCCATGCGTCGCGCTCGGCGGTCGGATTCGGGCTAGGACGGCAGTGGTCGAAGGCAATGGGTGATCGGAGCCCTTGAACCGTTGATCGAACGACGACATTTCACCAGAAGGCTTTGGATCACGCCGATTCGTTGGGGGCCCAGCTCGGTCCAGGCGAACAACCAATTGCGCCGACCGGTCGGTATCGGCCTGAGTCCCCTCTCAAGAAAATTCGTGTCCACCGATACATCCGGATTCTCGAGGAACACCCGCAACCCGGCTTCCCGCTCCGCCGCATGCGCCAACGCCTGCACAAGCGGGTTGCTCGGCAACAGATCCAGCCGTTCACGCTGCTTCCGGCACCAGGCGAAGAACGCATCCACCGTCGGCGTGCTGTGTTCCCGCCGGTAAGCGAGCTTCGCCGGCCCGTCGAGTTTCTTCTTGCGGATGGTTTTCTCATGGGCGTAGAGCGCCCCGATCAGCGACAGCGCCTCCGCCACCGCCTCGGGCTCGCTTTCCTTGGCGTCCACATAGTTTCGCCGACAATGCGACCAACACTGAGCGTGCACAATGCCCCGCTGCCGGGCGTAGGCCGCATACGCCGCATACCCGTCGCTCAACAGCGTGCCCTTAAAGTCCCCGAGAAACGCCTCCACATGCTTGTGCGCCCGACTCGGGGCGTAGTGGAAGACAATCTCGTCCGCCTCCCCGTACACCGGCCAGAAATAGGCGGTGCGCATCTTCCCCGGCGCCACGCGGCCGGCTTTCACGGATGTCTCGTCCATGGCGACAACGCCGCCTTGCAGGATATGCGCGGCCTGCGCCGCACACACCGGCTCCAGCAGATCGACGGCCCGACCCGCCCAGTTCGTCAGACTGCTCCGGCTTACCCGGATGCCGCTGTCGGCCAGACGTTGATGCTGGCGGAAGAGCGGCAGGTGATATCGGAACTTGTCGATGAGCATCCCGGCCAGGAAACTGACGTCCACGACCGTGCGCTCCAGCACGTTCGCCGGGGCCGGCGGCGTCAACAGCTCGCCCGTATCCCGGCGCTTCACCACCTGGCGGACGTATTTCAAGACCTTGTAGCTGCCGGGCTCCTGGGCCAGACGGTGGCTGACCTTCTCGCCGATCACTTCCCGCTCGGCTTCCGGGATCGCCTCGACCGCCGGGTCGGCCACCTGGATCACCTCCACCGGCACCGTCTCGTCGAAGCGCAACCCGCACTCGTTGACCGCCCCGTCCCGGCGCTTCTCCCGGCGGCGGTAGGTGATCTCCTGGGTGGGAATGTCCTGGTCCGGCGGCGCTTCGATGCCGAGCGCCGCGAGCAGATTCGCCTGCTCCACCTCGTCGAACTCCAGACGCTTCTCCGAGGTGCGACCGAACAACTGCCGCTTGAACCAGTCCAGTTGCTGTTGCAGTTGCGTGACCCGGCCGAGCGCGGATTGCAGTTGTCCGGCGAGGTCGGCGAGTTGTCCGGTGACGCCGGCGACCGCCGCAATCAGCCGTGCGTTCTCTTCTTGCAGAACCTCTATTCGAGCACTCGACAAGGGTCAGCCAGTCCATCTCCGTGACCTGCTAAGTCTACCGGAAACGCACCCATCATGCAGCCCTCCGGTAACGTTTTCGCTGCCTTTTAACGACAATATCGGCACCCTCGATCAGCGCCAACAGAGCCGTCCGGCTGAACGGAAGCTTGCCGGATCGGCTCCCTCCCGGCGCCCCGAATTGCCCTTGCTCCAGACGCTTCGACCAAATCCAGTAACCGCCCGCGTCGAACGCCAGAATCTTCAGCATCGTCTTGCGCCGATTCACGAAGACAAACCAATTCCCGCTCGTCGGATCCCCGCCCAACTCGTTGCGCACCAGCGCCGAGAGCCCGTCGAACGAACGCCGCATGTCGGTCGGACGGATGCACATCCAAATCCGCGCCTCGGCCCCCAGGTTCAACACGCCGACGGACGCCGTACCCGCAGAACCGTCCCGCCGCCCAAATCCAATTCCACGTCCCAGCTCGGCGCCGCCAGAACGCCAGGCGCCGACACCGTTCGATCACGCGCCAACTCCACGAACGCCGTTCCGTCATTCGGCCGCGGCTCCAAACCGTCTACGCCCAGCTTGTGCCGCCAACGGCAAAACGTACTGAGCCCAACTCCCCGCCCAGCGCAGAACACCGCCTGGGTCTGACCGCTGGCCTCGAAATCCATAAGAATCCGGCGCCATTCCGCCATCGTCCGCCGTACCCCCGCGCGCCCATTCGTGTTGTTCATCCGTCGATTGCCTTCGTCGATGTTCAACTCGAAAGGAAACCCCAAAAACGCAGCGCCGGAAACTACTCCCTAAAATGACCGCTTACGTTGCAACCGGGTTGAGGCGATGCAAGGACTTTCTGGAGAAGCAGGATGACTCGCCCGGTTCCCGAGATGTGATAGTACGGCGAATCGGGTAGGTCGCGCACCCCTACATCCTGGCTGGCAGATGAACAAGTACGCCTTTTCCAAAGATACTTCGGATATATACACCGAAGCCTCTATCT
>JAKZRQ010000127.1:0-15885 GCA_047518105.1 Pseudomonadales bacterium
AGCCAGGTTGTCGATCTCCGCCAAGTCGACATCGAGGTGGTAGAGCTCCCAGACGTCGTCGTCGAAACTCGTGCCGCGTTGGTGGAACGTGACGGCCTTCCATCCCTTGTGCCAGATGCCGCGTTGGCCAACCGTCTCGAAGTACTGGGTCTTCTTGCGCGGATCCGCGCCGTCGTCGTTCAGCGTCTGCGCCATGGATGTGCCGTGCATCGGCATCTGTTCGATGCCGTTGACGTGGCTCGGTACGGCAACGCCGAGTAGGTCCAGAAGTGTCGGGGTCACGTCCACGACGTGATTGAACTGCCGCCGGGTCTCGCCCTTGGCTCGGATGCCCTTGGGCCACCGAACGACGAGCGGCGCCCGAACCCCGCCGGCATAGGTGTTCCCCTTGTGGCGCTTGAAGGGCGTGTTGCCGGCCATGGCCCAGCCGACGGGATAGTGGTTGTACGTAAGCGGCCCGCCCATGTCGTCCAGCCGGGCGAGGTTGGCTTCGACGCTGCTGTCCAGGCGGTTGCGCGCGCGCTGGTGGTCATGGGTGCCGTGGGGTCCGCCCGCCGGGCTCGCGCCGTTGTCCGAGATGGCCAGCACGATGGTGTCGTCGCGCTCGCCGAGAGCGTCGATCTGCTCGAGCAGGCGCGCGATCTGCACGTCGGCGTGGTCGAGGAACCCGGCAAACACCTCTTCGAGCCGCGAGGCAAGGCGCTTCTCGTCGGCGCCCAACTCATCCCACGCTTGCACACCGCGATTGCGCGGCGCGAGGCGTTGGTCCGAGGGCATTAGCCCCGAAGCCTTCTGCCGCGCGAGGATTCTCGTTCGCGCCGCGTCCCAGCCGTCGTCGAACCTGCCCCGGTACTTGTCGGCGTAGGCCCGGGGCACATGGTGGGGGGAGTGCCCAGCGGCGAACGCCACGTACAGGAAAAACGGCTTGTCCGGCGCTGCCGACACCAGTTGCCGCAGCCACTTGTTGGCGTTGTCGACGATGCCTTCCGACAGGTGGTAGCCGTCGCCCGGCGGCTCGATACGCTCGTTGCCGCGGATCAGTTCCGGGCTCCACTGGTTGGTCTCGCCGGCCAGGAAGCCGTAGAACCGGTCGAAGCCCCGCTGCAGCGGCCAGTGGTCGTAGTCGCCCGCCGGGCTCGTCTCGTGGATGGACGCCAGGTGCCACTTCCCGGACGCCAATGTCTGGTAGCCGTGCGGACGCAGCATTTCCGCGAGGTTTGCCGCCTCCCGCGACACGAATCCCCGCGTGTTGGGGAACCCGTTGGTCATCTCGGCCACCCGGCCCATGCCGACGCTGTGGTGGTTCCGGCCGGTCAGGAGGCACGTGCGGGTCGGGGAACACAGCGGCGTTGCGTGGAAGTTGGCGTAGCGCAGGCCATCGGCGGCCAGGCCGTCCAGGGCCGGGGTTTCGATGTCCGAGCCGTAGCAGCCGAGTTGCGAATAGCCAACATCGTCCAGAACGATCATGACGATGTTGGGACGTTGTTTGAGTGCGGACGGTTTCGAAGTCCAGGACACCCTGGACTGGTCC
This sequence comes from Pseudomonadales bacterium, assembly GCA_047518105.1. Lineage (GTDB taxonomy): Bacteria > Pseudomonadota > Gammaproteobacteria > Pseudomonadales > Azotimanducaceae > VXYL01. Next base: position 1,532 of record JAKZRQ010000127.1, read on the forward strand.
ACGGTGCGTCCGATCTCGCCGTCGAATAGTCCGTCGTGTTCCATTCGCCCGTCCGGCTATTGGGTGGCCATCAACTCTTCGAGCAGCGTCTCCTGGTCGAGGACTTCCGTGCCGAACGCTTCGATCACGACGTTGACGATCCGACCGTCGAAGACGAACGGGGATTCGTAGGCCTCGTCCACCGGCGTTTGGCTGTCGCGGCCGACGTCCAGGGGTTCGTTGACGAAGTTGTGATAGCGGAACGGGGTCAGAACACCCTCGCCAGCCGGTTGATCGTCGATATAGAACCTCACGCGGCCGTCGTCGGTCCCGGTTCTTACTACGTCGGCCCGGAGGGTAACGGCACCCGGCGGGATTGCCACGGGCGACGATACGCGACAGCGCTCGCCGAAGTTGTTGGTGGTGTAGTGCAGCCGGTTGCCGAGAATGAAGACGCTCCAGCCGCCGAACCGGCCGCCGTCCGCAATGATCGCGCCCTCGGCGTTGGTGGAACCCCGTTCGATTCTCGCCGTGATGCGATGCGACACGCCCCGTACTCTCGGGCCAGCCTTGAAGAAGTGGGGCAGTACGGCGTCCTGGTAGAGAACCCAGCGGTTTTTGGGTTCCGGCCACCAACCGACGCCGCGCCTGCCGGTGAGATCGTCCAGCGGCAGTACGCCGTAGCGCTCGGCTTCACGCCACCACAGATCGATCAGTCCCTTGAGTTTTTCGGGATGCTGCTCGGCAAGGTTGTCGATCTCGGCGAGATCCACGTCGAGGTGGTAGAGCTCCCAGACGTCATCGTCGAAGCTCGTGCCGCGATGGTGGAAGGTGACCGCCTTCCAGCCTCGGTGCCAAAGGGCCCGCTGACCGATCGTCTCGAAATACTGGATGGTCTTCCGGGTATCCGCGTCGTTGTCGTTCAGGGTGTGGGCCATCGAGGTGCCGTGCAGCGGAATCTGCTCGACACCGTTGACGTGGCTCGGCAGGGGAACGCCCAGGAGATCGAGCAGGGTCGGCGTCACGTCGACCACGTGGTAGAACTGCCGGCGCGTCTCGCCTTGGGCTTGGATGCCGTCCGGCCACCGGACCACGAGCGGCGCCCGGACACCGCCAGCATAGGTGTTCGCCTTATAGCGCTTGAACGGCGTGTTGCCCGCCATGGCCCAGCCGAAGGGGTAGTGGTTGTAGGTGAGGGGGCCGCCCATGTCGTCGAGCCGGGCCAGGTTCTCTTCGACGCTGCTGCCGAAGCCGTTGCGGGCGCGTTGATGATCGTAGGTTCCGTGCGGCCCGCCTTCCGCACTCGCGCCGTTGTCGGATATGGCGAGCACGATCGTGTCGTCGCGCTTGCCGAGTGCGTCGATCTGGTCGAGCAACCGCTGGATCTGCACGTCGGTATGGTCGAGGAACCCCGCGAACACCTCCTCGAACCTCGCGGCCAGGCGCTTCTCGTCCGGGTCGAGCTCATCCCACACCTGTACGCCGGGGTTGCGCGGCGCCAGGCGTTGGTCCGCCGGCAGTAGCGCCGAGGCCTTCTGTCGGGCCAGGATCCTGTCTCGGGCGGCGTCCCAGCCGTCGTCGAACCTGCCCCGGTACTTGTCGGCATAGGCGCGCGGCACGTGATGCGGCGAATGTCCGGCCGCGAAGGCGACGTACAGGAAGAACGGTTTGTCGGGCGCTGCCGACACCAGTTGCCGCAGCCACTTGTTGGCGTTGTCGACGATGCCTTCCGACAGGTGGTAGCCGTCGCCCGGCGGTTCGATGCGCTCGTTGCCGAGGATCAACTCCGGACTCCACTGGTTGGTCTCGCCAGCCGGGAAGCCGTAGAACCGGTCGAAGCCGCGCTGCAGCGGCCAGTGGTCGTAGGAGCCTGCCGGGCTCGTCTCGTTGATGGAGGCCAGGTGCCACTTGCCGGAAGCCAGGGTCTGATAGCCGTGGGGACGCAGCATCTCGGCGAGGTTGGCCGCCTCTCTCGACACGAAGCCCCGCGTGTTGGGGAACCCGTTGGTCATCTCCGCGACCCGGCTCATGCCCACGCTGTGGTGATTGCGTCCCGTCAGGAGACAGGTCCGGGTCGGCGAGCACAGCGGCGTGACGTGGAAGTTGGCATAGCGCAGGCCATCGGCGCCCAGGCTATCCAGGGCGGGCGTGTCGATGTCCGAGCCGTAGCAGCCGAGTTGCGAATAGCCGACGTCGTCCAGAACGATCATGACGATGTTGGGCTTTCGCTTCAGTTCGGACGCTGTGGGCACCCAGGATGGGGTGGATTCGTCCGCCGTGCGTTTGATCACGCCGTTGAATAGCCGGTCATGTTCCATTCGGTTCTCCTGAAACTAGTGGAGCATCGTGGCAGTTTAGCCCCCCACGCCTTGGTTCGACTCGATTCCGACGCCCGCGATACGTTACCGGGGACGAAGCCAACCCCGCCTGGATGTCCCGAAGAGCCGTCCCGAAGAGCCGTCCCTTACGCTGTTCGTCGTGCCGTCCTTCTACGCGCTTCTGGCCCGGCGCACGGGGTCGCCTCAGGCAGTGGCACGTCGGTTGGCGGGCTAGCCCGCATTTCTCACCAAGGGCCGTGATGATCGCGGAGGATTTTGGCTCTGTGCGCGTGCTCGCGACCGAGAGCATAGCGGGGACTACGGTTGAGGGAGCACGTGCGCGCACGGGCCCGTGTGTACACGGGGCCAAAAGACCCGCGAGGGCGCGGCCAGCGCAGTCCGCCATCGGCACGATCATCGATATCGCGGTCAAACTAGTGAAACCCAAGAGCTTTTTGACGCCGACAAGCGGCCTGGTGAGAAATGCGGGCTAGTGGGTTCGGCCTACCTAGTGGTTGTCGTGGGGACGGTGATCGGGATGCGCCGCGCGCGGATCGCGAATCGACGGGATTCTTGACCAGGCGTTTGTCGACGTGTACCGCACGGTGGGGATGCAGGTACCCGTCGGGGCTGGCGAGGGACCAAGAGCGTCCCGCTGATAGCCGTCGGTTTGCGCTTCTCGGCGAAGCGGGTCAGGCGTTGGTCGCGACGACTCCGGCGCGACTCGGCGAGTACGGCAACTCGATTGCCGTGTAGGGTGTGTAGGGTATGGGGCTGGCCGCAGTCGGGCCAAGAGCCCGCACTCTGTCAGGCCGTACAAGCCCGACCGACTCGGCGACCGCATCGTGCCAGACGGCGCCTCCTGCGACGTTCAGACCATCGGCGAGGTGCTTGTCGTCGTCGACAGCCCGTTGCCAACCCTTGTTCGCGATCGCCTTGACGTACGGCAGCGTCACGTTGTTCAGGGCCAGCGTAGAGGTGTGGGGGACGACGCCCGGCATGTTCGTCACGCAGTAGTGGACGACACCGTGCTGCACGAACGTGGGCTCGTCGTGGGTCGTTGGACGGCTGGTCTCGAAGCAGCCGCCTTGGTCGATGGAGATGTCGACCAGTACCGCGCCGTTGTGCATTTCGCGGACATCGTCCGCGCTCACGAGCCTTGGCGCCTTGGCGCCAGGCACAAGGACCGCGCCGATTACCACGTCCGCATCGAGCACGCTTTCCCGGGTGGTGGAGGCATTGGCCATCACCGTCTTGGCCCGACCGTCGAACCGGTCGGCAAGCCAACGCAACCGGGCGACGCTCTTGTCGAGGATCGTCACGTCGGCACCGAGGCCGAGGGCGATGGTGGCGGCGTTGGCACCGGCCATGCCGCCGCCGATGATCACGACGTGCGCCGGTGCGACGCCGGGGACGCCGCCGAGCAGTACGCCTCGGCCGCCGGTGGTCCGTTGCAGTGCGTTGGCACCGACTTGGACAGACATCCGGCCTGCGATCTCGCTCATGGGGGACAACAGGGGCAGACTACCGTCGGGTGCGGTGACGGTCTCGTAGGCGATCGCGGTGGCGCCGCTGTCGATGAGGGCGTTGGTCAATGCCGTATTGGCGGCCAGGTGCAGGTAGGTGAAGAGGATCTGGGACTCGTCGAGCCATGCGCATTCGGCGAGGCTGGGTTCCTTCACCTTGACCACCAGGGTCTGGTCGAATGCGTCTCGCGCGGTGCCGATGCGGGCACCGGCTGCCAGATAGTGCTCGTCGTCGAACCCGATGCCTGCCCCGGCACCTTGCTCGACGACCACGTCGTGGCCGTCGCGGGCGAGATCGGCCACGGACGCCGGGGACATACCGACCCGGTATTCGTGGACCTTGGTTTCCTTCGGAACGCCGATACGCATGGCTCTTCACCTTCCTCGGTCAGGGCGATAGTGAGAATCGCTCACACGTTAGCGAATTCGATGCGCAACAGGATTGCGTTTTAATTCGCGGTGGGACAGTATCAAGACACTATCTGCCTAGTAAGTGGCAATTCACGATGGAATCCATTGATTTAGATCAAAGAGACCGAATGATCCTGCACGAGATCCAGCATGACGGTCGAATGTCGAACACCCAACTCGCAGAGCGCATCAGCCTCTCCGAATCCGCGAGTCTGAGGCGTCTCAAGCGCTTGGAGGACATGGGGATGATTCGGGGCTACGTGGGACTCGTCGATCAGTCGCTAGCCGGCTACCCCGACAACGTCTTCGTGCAGATCACCCTGGCAAGCCAGCAGCGCGACGATCTCGTGGCATTCGAACGGGCGGTCTCGGAACTGCCCGAGGTAATGGAGTGCTATGTCATGTCGGGCGAAGCCGACTACTTGGTACGCGTGATCGTGCGGGATGCCCGGGACTACGAACGCATTCACAGCCAGTACCTGACGGCGCTGCCGGGCGTGGACCGCGTGCATTCGAGCTTCGCGCTGCGCACGGTGGTGAAGCGGACGGAACTGCCGGTCCGCTAGAATCCTTGAGCATGCCGAATCTTCACACTTGGGTGTGAACACCGGTGGGCAGCGCTCTCGAACGCGCCGTGTGGGCGCGCGAACGCGCCGTGTGGGCGCGCGCTCGCGCCGTTTTGGCGCGCGCTCGGGCAGCGAGACGCGCTAGTCGCATCGCCGTCGCCTGTTCAGGGACTCGCGCATCCTGATCTTGGACGAACCCACATCGGCACCGGACGGGCGCTATCGCCGCACCGCCGCACCGCCGCTTCGTCGTCCTCCAGACCGCAGCGGTTTGAATCCGCTTCAGTCGGACCCGTCCCCACCCTCGGCGGCTCGGGCGTAGGTCCCCGATGCTGCGACCGGCGCTTCGCCGAACCGGTCCGGTCCCCAGTGCAACGCCACGCCGTCCGAACCTTTCGAGTACCACGGGACTCGATTCACTGCATCTCCTTCGTCCCAGTCGATGGCCGCGACCGCGAGGCGTACCTTGTTCCAGCGGCCACCCGCTTGGGCATTGAGGAATGCCCCGTCGACCTTGAATTCCACGTTGTAGCCGATGGCGGTCGTTGCCGTCTTCCATTCGACCGCATCGCGCGATGCGGCGAGGAAGCGCAAGTAGTAGCCTTCCTCCACGACGTCGACCAAGGTCACGAAGCCCACGGCCATCCGCGGCAAGTCTTCGCGGGCGGAATCGTATCGCCGGCGGTTGCTGGAGCGTTCCGGATCGGGCCGCGCGTCCACGGCGATCATCAGGGAGTCCTGGGTCAGGAGCCCGCGCGATTCGTCTGCCAGCAGGTTGTCGTCGGCGACCCGAGCGGCAAGGTAGAGGTCGCCGCCGGCCTCGCGGAGCCCGAAGGAAAAGGCGATATCGGTCTTGGCCGTTGGCGCGGAGACGACGTCTCCTTGGCTGTCCACTCGGTAGGGCAGGGACGTCCAATCGGCGAGGTCGCCATCGACTGTTGGCGCCTCCCCGGAGGCAAGCGGCAACGCGGAGACGGGGAGTAGGGCGGAGGTCACGGCGAGTTCGACGGGCTGTCCGCCGGCGCGCGTGGACAGCGACCAGGTGATCCGCCCGGGGCGAATTGCGTGATAGGCGATGGGCGCCCGGGTGGTCAGTTCGAAGACGAAGCCTTCGCGTGCGCCGGCGGCAATCGTGGCACGGTTGCCGACCCCGTCGTATCGAAGATCGGGTCCCGGATCGACATGAAATGCCACGTCGAGGTCTTCGGCGCCGGCATTGGCGACTTCGAAGGCTACCGCGCCCGACGAGAACACCTCGCCCTCGCCAAGCATCGGCTGGGAGGCGACCGCATCCACCAGCCAACGCATGGTGTCGCGTATTTCCACGGTCACGATATCTTCGTCGTGGATGCCGTCAAGCATCAGGTTGGCAATCCTAGGTCCGTCCGCGGTCATGCTGACCATGGCGACGTGGTCGAACTCGCCGTAGATGCCGCCCCGCAGGCCACTGCCGCCGCCGGTGGTGGCGAGGGTGATGTACTTGCTGTCCTGGCGGACGTGTTTGACGTAGCGATGGAAGTGGCCTGCGAACACGGTGTGCTTCCGGCCGGCCAGCATCTCTTCGACCTTCGGCCAGTCGCCGCGCCCGCCGCCCGGATAGTCCCACAACGGCTGGTGGACCAGCACGATGGTCCAGCGCGGGTCGGGCACCTCGGTGAGCGTCTGCTCGATGAACGCGAGTTGCTCGGCCTGGGTCCACGGGCCCGGCACCGGCGTGTCGGGCTTGCTCACCATCCCGAACAGTTCCGAGTTCAGCACCAGGAACAGCACGTCCTTGTACACGAAGCGGTAGTAGGAAGGGCCGAAGCGCCCTTGCCAAGTCTCGGCCATGGTCCCATTGCTCATGTCGTGGTTGCCGGCCACGTAGAAGAATGGAACCTCGAGGTTCTCGATGAAGCCCTCGAACTCGTCCCACTCCTTCTCGAGTTGCGCCGGGTCTTGTGTGTAGCCCTCGATCAGGTCGCCGACGCTGACCACGAAAGCCGGTTCAAGCAGATTGACTTTCGGCAACGCAGACGCGAACACCCCCGACCGAGCGCCGCCCGTGCGATCGCTCACCACCACGAAATGGAACCCGTGGTCGGCGTCGTTGGCCGCGAGTCCGGTCCAGGGCACGGCACCCTCGGTGGTGTGCGCGTCGATGACAGCGGGCTTGGCCGGCGACGGCCCGCAGCCGGCAAGCAGCAAAGCCGCGGCGAAGACGAAGGCAAGCCGCATGGTGGGCCCTTGGGCAGGAAAAACGCGCGAGTATATACGTAGCCCCGAGCCGACGGGCGGTCCCGCGCGTCGCCGCGCATCCGGTCGCCGTGCCGCGTTGTCAGCGCCGGGCTTGGCGGCGAATTCGGCACGGGACGTCGTAGGGTACGACGCTATCGCGCCCCAAGGGCGCGCCCTCGCCCGTCCCGAGCCTGTGCAAGCCCCTGACGACGGGACGGGACAAGCCCGTCCCCTACATCGCCCTCGCCGGGCTTGGCGGCGGATTCGGCAGTCGTCTATACATCTGAAGCAAGTTCTCGTGGCCCGTTAAGAGCGCAGAGCGCGCCCGCAGGGCGCGCTCTGCGCAGAGAATGCGCAGCATTCTCAAACGCGCCCGCAGGGCGCGCCGCCGCCTCAGCGCAGAGAATGCGCAGCATTCTCAAACGCGCCCGCAGGGCGCGCCGCCGCCCCAGCGCAGAGAATGCGCAGCATTCTCAAACGCGCCCGCAGGGCGCGCCGCCTCGAAGTTTGTCGCGCACCCTCGACAGCACGCGCCCGTACACGTTCAGTCCTCGGGTATCCCGGCCGCAACCCCAGTAGTAGTCGTACTGACTGGTCTCGATGATGGTTTTCTCGCCGGTGGCGAGCAATGCCTCGGCGACATCGGGGTGTGCGCGGCACTTGGTGTAGGTGCCGCGGGTCATATGGATCTCCTTCACCTTGTCCCAGCCCTTGCGGACCTGCCGGCGCCGCCGTCTTGCGAGCTTGTCCGCGTCGCTTGGGTTCGGGGCGCTTCGAATCGCCTCGCGAATGGAGGGATCCTCGAATTTCATCGCCTGGTAGTAGTGCTCGACCGATGGCCAGTCCGCGTCGTCGAGACGGAAGCTGTGCTTTGAATGGCTGGCCAAGGGGTTGGCGCTGTCCGCGCGGGAAACGAACACGGCGTTTGGATCATGGTTGCGGAACACGGCAGCTCGACGTCTTCTCAGGAGTCTGGCGAGTATGAGGTCGCGGTCGGACCGAAGCCACGTCGAGACCCCCGTTCCGATATGCCCCGCACGATTACGTCCCGGACAACCCCTGGCGCAACGTCGCTGGTCACCGACGCCCGGCCGATTCCATCGCAGACGACCAATCGAAGGCGACCGTCCACCACCTTCTTGTCCATCCCCATCGCTTCGAGCATGGTGTCCGCGCGGAGATCCACCGGCGCCACCGGCAGGCCGGACCGTTCGATCAGCGTCCGCACTCTCTCAGCGTCGGTTGCGTCGCTTCTGCCTATCCGGGCGGAGAGTTCCATGGCCATGCCCATGCCAACCGCCACCGCCTCGCCGTGCAGGTAGTGCTCGTAGCCGGTAACGGCCTCGAGGGCGTGGCCGAAGGTATGTCCGAAGTTGAGGATCGCCCGACGGCCCTGCTCGCGCTCGTCGTCGGCGACCACGTCCGCTTTGATTTCGCAGGAGCGTCGTACGGCGTGGACAAGACAGCCCGGCGCCCGGTGCACCAGGTCTTCGATGTGGGATTCGAGCCACGCGAAGAAGCCTGCGTCCGCAATCACTCCGTACTTGATGACCTCGGCCAAGCCGGCTCGGAACTCGCGCGCGGGGAGCGATGCGAGCACGCCGACATCGGCGACAACGACTTTGGGCTGGTAGAAGGCGCCGATCAGGTTCTTGCCCGCGGCATGGTTGACGGCCGTCTTGCCGCCGACGGAGGAGTCCACCTGGGCGAGCAGGGTAGTGGGAATCTGCACGAGGCCGACGCCGCGCTGATAGGTGGCCGCCGCGAAACCGGCGACGTCGCCGACCACGCCACCACCGAGCGCCACCACGGTGGTGGTGCGGTTGTGTCGCTTGTCGATCAACGCGTTCTGGATCGAACCGTAGGTGTCGAGGGTCTTGAACCGCTCGCCGTCGCCAATCTCGACGACATCGGCTGCGACGCCATCGGGTAGGCTCCGGCGCACCCGGTCGAGGTACAACCGGCCGACGGCCGCATTGGTGACGATCAGCGCCTGGGTGCCCACGAACGCGTCGAGCAGCCCGGCAGAACCCAACAGGTCGTCGCCGAGCAGGATGGGATACCGGCGGCCGTCGGCGAGCGCCACGTCGATTTGCTCGTTCACGATTCCTTCCTCCTCCCAGCCCTCCCGGCCCTCCCGGCCCTCCCGGCATGCGTGCCGCTGTGGAGAACGCGCTCGTCCTCGGCGCTCAGCAGATGCACGATATCGGCGGTGATCGCCTTCGGTGGCCGGCGATCCACGGGTACCGAAAAATGGGCGGCAGCCTTGTACAAGGGCGCGCGCTCGGTGCTGATCGCTTCGATGCGTTTTCGCACATCGTCCACCTGCAAGAGCGGTCGTTTGCTGTCACTGCGGGTGCGTTCGACGATGAGGTCGACGTCGCACTCGAGGTAGACGACGGTACCCCGTTCGCGCAGCCGCGCGCGGTTGTGCCCGCGCAGCACCGCGCCACCCCCGGTGGCAAGGACGACGCCGTCGTGGCCGGTAAAATCGTCGATCGCCTGCTGTTCGCGGTCGCGGAATCCCGCCTCGCCCTCGAGTTCGAAGATCCATGAGATATCCGCCCCGGCCTGCTCCTCCACGGCATGGTCCGTGTCGTGGAAAGTGAAGCCCAGGCGAGAGGCCAACTGCCGCCCGATGGTGGTTTTGCCCACGGCCATCATGCCCACGAGATATACGTTGCGAACCTCCATGGGCGCATCCTACCCGCAACAGGTGCCTGATCACTCCGCTTCTTCGGCCTCGTTGTCCTCCTGGACCACCGACGGCGTGATGAACACGAACAGTTCCTGCTTGTCGTCGCGCTCCAGCGTTCGTCGAAACAGCCGTCCGACGAGGGGAAGATCGCCGAACAACGGGGTCCGGGCGGTGGTTTGATGGCGGTCCGTCTGGAAGATGCCGCCCAACACCACGGTCTCGCCGTTGTCCACCAGGACCTGGGTCGCGATCCTGGTCGTGTTGATGCTGGGCACGCCCTGGTAGATGCGTCCCACGGTGTCCTGCTTGACGACGAGGTCCATGACGATGCGCTCGTTCGGGGTGATCTGCGGCGTCACTTCGAGTTGCAGGACGGCATCCTTGAAGGCGATGGAGGTCGCGCCGGACTCGGTGGCCTGCTGGTAGGGAATCTCGACGCCGGACTCGATCATGGCCGGATGCTTGTCCGCCGTGATGATCCTGGGTCGGGCTACGATCTCCGCGTGGCCCTCGGCTGCCAAGGCCGAGAGTTCCAAGTCGAGCAGGTAACCCGTGTTGGTCACGCCGATCGCGATGCCGGACCGACCGGCGCCGTCCACGCCGAGATCAACCAACGGATCGTCGACATTGCCGATGCGGCCATCGCCAAGGGTGTTCCGAAGATCCGAAAGCGTGCGCAGGCTGCCGCCGAACTTCCAGGCGGGTAGACCACCGGTGGTGAATCCACCGCCGCCGAAGCGGATGCCCAGTTCCTCGGTGAAGTTGGTGTTGGCATTGACGATGCGGGCCTCGATCTGGACTTGGCGCACCGGTATGTCCAGTTGATCGATCATGCGTTTGAACGCCGCGAGGTTCTCCGCCGTGTCGGTGAGGATCACCGAGTTGGTGCGGGGGTCGACCAGCACCCGGCCGCGCTTGGACAGCGTTGCCGCGCCGCCGTCGCCGGCGAGCAGGGACGTCAGTGCCCCGGCGTCGGCGTAGCGGATGCGGATGAACCGGGTCTCAAGCGGCGCGAGTTCCGCTCGGTCGTTGAGGCGTTGGAGTTCCAACCGCTCGTACTCGGCGATCTCCGCCGCCGGTGCAACCAGGAGCACGTTGCTGGTCATCCGCTTGCCGAGACCGTTGGTGGCGAGGACCAGGTCCAGCGCTTCGCCCCAGGGCACCTCCGTCAGGCGTAGGGTGGTGCGACCAGCCACGGCTTCGCCGGCAACCAGATTCAAACCGGCGAAGTCCGCGATTATCTGCAGCACGCTTCTGATCTCGACGTCCTGGAAGTTGACGCTCAGGACCTCGTCCGGGTGCGGTGGTTCGCTACTCTCCCGTTCGGCCAGTTCGGCCAGTTCGGCCAGTTCGGCCCCTTCGGCCCCTTCGGCCTGTTCGGCCCCTTCGGCCGTGTGCGGGCTCGCTGCGGCAGCGACGACCGCACACGCGGCGAGCACGCTGACGACGAACCTTACCGCGAGATGGCGGGTGGCGATCCGCCCGGCGATGTTAAGTCTCTGATGCTTGTTCAATCTTCAAGTACCTCCGTCATTGTCGGAATCGGCGCGTTCGTCGTCGCCGACGCCCGGTGCCATGGATCGGGGCTGCCGCCTCCAGCCGTTGCCGTCGGCGACGAGTTCGACCAGATCGATGCCGTCGTCGCGAATCGCCACGATGCGGCCGTGGTTCTTGCCGAGGTAGTCGCCTACCGCCAACGGATGCGTGATGCCATCTGGATCGCGGACCAGCGCGTACACGCTCCCGCGAGTCGCCAGAGTGCCGACCATCTGCAACCGGCCAAGGGGAAAGCTCTCGAGGGGCTGCCTCGCCCGGGCCGCATCGGGACCGGTGGATCGGCCACCGGCACCGATCGCGGTCGACGCCGGCTCGAACGGATTGCGTTCAAGCGGCGACGGGGGCGTAGGCGGGATCTTCGATGCATCGGCCGATTCGGCGCCATCGAGGATGGCTTCGTGATCGTCGATCCGCACGAACGCTTGCAGGTCCGAAAGATCGGCCTCGGCGCAACCGGCAAGAAGCACCACGGCCAGAGTCACTCCGCGCAAGGGACGGGGCTTCATCGTCCGTCCTCCGCCAGCGCGGACTCGTCGGCGCCCCCGGCGTAGCGGTACGTCCTGGCCTCGACGGAAAGCTTCAAGTTGCCCGGTCCGGTCTGGGGTGCGATGTCGAAGTCGTGAAGCGTCACCAGGCGTGGGAGGGTGCCCACGGCACCAACGAAGGCCGCAAGATCGCGGTAGTCGCCGTTGACGCCGATGGCGATGGGCAATTCGAGAAGGAAGTGGAGCGGGCGCTCGTCCGCCAGGTCGATCCGATCGATCGCCAAATCGTTGGCAATGGCCGCGCGACTGATGTCCTCGATCAAGCCGGGAACCTCCGTATCGGCCGGTAGGCCCCGCAGCAGCGCCGCGAAAGCCTCAGCCGTTTGGTCGTGCATGGCGCGATGGGCTGCGAGGCCCGCCGCGACGGTTCGCTTGGCGTCGAATTCGTCTTTCAGCGACCACTCCTGTTGCTCGGCTGCGGCAAGTTCCCCGCGCTCGTCCGCCAGGAATACGACGTACCCCGCCCCAAGGACGACCGCAGCGACCACGGCATGGCAGAGCGCCTTGACCGCGGGCGGCCACGCCCCGAGGTTCCCGAAATCGAGACCGGCGAGATCGGTGGACAGGTCCATGTCAGCGCCCCTCTGCCGGGGTCTGCCCGGTCGCCCGGAAGTCGAGTTCGAAGACCGCCGTCTGCGGACCGTAGGCGGCGTTCGCCTGGGCTTGCTCAATGCCCCTGAGGCGGGGTGCCTCGAACGCGGAGGATTCGTCTAGGCCTCGCATCAAGGCGGAAATCCTGTCCGGGGACTCGGCGCTGCCGCGCGCCGTGATGACGGGACCGCGCTTGGCCAGCGCGGCATAGTGAACGCCGGAGACGAGGGTTCGCGCGAGTTCGTCGAATATCCGTACCGGATTGGACCGGTCGCTTCGGAGCCGATCCATTAGACGCACGCGTTCTCCGATGAAGTCCCGGCGACGGCGCAAGCGGTCGATTTCCGCGATGCGGGTGTCGAGTTCGGCGATGTGCGCGAGCAGAAACCGGTTTCGCTGTTCCTGGTTGTCGATCAGGCGGTCGAACAGCGCGACGGCCAGCACCACGACCGCCACCGTGGCGAGGCCGGATAGGGCGAGTCCCCCGAGGAAGACGCGCTTGCGTCGGTCGCGTTCCCATTGTCGCCAGGGCAGGAGGTTGATGCGGGCGGTCATGGCCGCGCCTCGACGAATCCCCGCAGCGCCAGGCCACACGCATTCAACAGGACGGGAGCATGCAGTTCGAGCAGACTCGCGTCGGCCCGTCGGGAGATCGACATTCCCGCGAACGGGTTGACCACCTCGACGCGCAGGCCAAGTCGATCCGCCGCATGCGCTGCCAGACCCGGCGTCGAGGCGCCGCCGCCCGCAAGCAGCAGGCGGTCGGCGCGATCAAAGGGGCTGGCGAGCACCACGAGGCGGAGCAAGCGCGCCAGGAGCCGCAAAAGACCCTCTCGCACGGCCCCCCGCTGCCCGTCTTCCTGCTCCAAGCCGTTGATGTCGAAGGATTCCTCCCGGGTGATGATGGACCCGTCGCCCGCCGCCAGGAGCATTGAACTACTCGAAGCGCCGATGTCCGCGAGCGCGATCGGGGCATCGTCGGGCGTGACGCGGGCCATGGCGCGATGGCTGGCGTGGCATTGGACGTCGGCCACCCGCGCAGCGAGCCCGCCGTACTCGATGGCTTCCTGGCGTTGCGCGACGTGTTCCAGCCGGCAAGCCGCGAGCAGCACCTCGACCTTCGCCGGATCGCGTGGCGAGAGATGCAGTGGTTCGAAATCCAAGGCCATCTCGTCAATGGGGAAGGGAATGTGTCGTAGAGCTTCCTCGACGGTGTCCGCTTCGAGTGCCGCGTCGCTCGAGGACGCGTCCATGTCGACGGTCAGGGTGACGGCCGCGGAGTTGGCAACGCCAACCGACGCTCTCTTCCCCTTCGTGCCTGCGCGCTTGCACGCCCGTCGGATGGCTGCGCCAACGGCTTGGGCATCGCTGATCTCGCCCGCAACCACACTGTTGGGCGGCACGGGTTCGAGGGCAATGGACTCGAGGCGATAGTTGCCGTGCCGGCACGACAGTTCGACGACCTTGACGGCGGTCGAACCGATGTCGAGGCCGAGCCAGTTGCGAATGCGGCCGGGTACCAGCGATCCGCCGAGCGGAAACCCTCGGTTCGACGTTGGCGGAAACTCCTGGCGAGCGAACGGTCTCACCATTGCGATACTCCCTTAAGCGATGCTGTGGCATGCTGGGGTATTGTCCGCTGCTGTGTTGCAGCCGTCTGTGCGAGATGTCTCCGCTTGGCGTCAGTCTTTTGCCATTCGTAGGCGCAGACTTCGGCTTGCGCAGGCGTAGTCTTCGGCTACGCAGGCCTAGCCCGCATTTCTCACCAGGCCGCTTGTCGGCGTCAAAAAGCTCTTGGGTTTCATTAGTGGTCGAACACCCTTGAAATGACGTGTCAGTGGTCGCCGGAACGTTCCGGGCACCGTCGCTTGCGACGGACAGGCGCGGTTGCGCAGACGTAGCGGGTCTACTTCAAGCGACCGCAACGCGGGCCGGGGCGTTCCGGC
>JAKZRQ010000128.1:0-7491 GCA_047518105.1 Pseudomonadales bacterium
CGCATTTCTCACCAGGCCGCTTGTCGGCGTCAAAAAGCTCTTGGGTTTCACTAGTTTGACCGCGATGTCGATGATCGTGCCGATGGCGGACTGCGCTGGCCGCGCCCTCGCGGGTCTTTTGGCCCCGTGTACACACGGGCCCGTGCCGCGAACGTGCTCCCTCAACCGTAGTCCCGCTATGCTTTCGGTCGCGAGCACGCGCACGTGCCCGTTGTGTACAACGGGGCCAAAATCCTCCGCGATCATCACGGCCCCTGGTGAGAAATGCGGGCTAGCACCTCGTCCTCCGCGTACTCCCGGTGGTACACGTCGAGGACGTCCTCCATCGCGCACACGAACTCCGCGTTGTCCTTCGGCGGGATGCACCAGCACTCCTTCAGCCACGGCTTGAGATCGTTTTTTTTAGCGTCCTGCGAACCGTCTCGGCGCTCACCGCGCCGACGATCTCGCACTCCACCAGCCGATCCGCCAGCAACCGCAGCGTCCACTTGGCGCACCCGTTCGGCGGGTCGCCGCAGGCGATCGCCACCAGCCGCGCCTCCGCCTCGCCGTCCAGAACCCGCGGCCGCCGGTTGAGCTGCCGCTTCCGGTTCAGCGCCGCCTCGATGCCCTCCTCGACGCAACGCCGGCGCACCCGCGCCACCGTCGCAACGCCGATGTCCAGCGCGTCCGCGATCTCCCCGTCGATCCGTCCGCCGCCTTCCCGCCCCTCGTCGCACTGCAGCAGAATGCGCGCGTGCGTCTGCTTCCGCGCCGACGCCCGCCCCTTGTTCGCGAGCGCCTTCAGATCCCCCCGTTCCGCACCCGTCAGCCTCACCCGGTATGTCTTGTTGGGCATCGTGAACACTCCTTGTTCGTCGCCACGGCAAGAACGCAGAGCGTACGACATCAACCAGTCAGTTCAAAGGCGGTCGACTACTAGTGCGCCGTGTCAGAAACACGATGTCGGGGTTGGCACCATCGTCAGTCCGACAGACCGCCAGCCCGCACGGAGCAGCCAAGACTTGGCAAACGCTCTCGCCCGTGGCCGTCACGCCTCGGTGCTACAATCGCGGCATGCAGGACGCGACCGTACCGTCGGGCGAAACACCATCGCGGTCGCCGGAAGATTTTCGCTACGCGGAATCTGTCGGCGGGAAGCGTCGCTGACACGGCTTGGCAACAATACGGGGTTTGTTCCATGCAAGCGGTCGATCAACAGGTGTTGGGCCAAGTGCACGCATGGCTCGAACGAGGGGAACCGTGCTGGCTTGCAACGGTGGTTGCCACCTACGGCTCTTCTCCGCGTCCCATCGGCTCGCTCCTGACCTGCAACCGCGCGGGCGAGTTGAAGGGATCGCTGTCCGGCGGATGCGTAGAGGACGACCTGTTGAGCAAGCTGACCGCGGGAGAACTCGCGCGACGGCGGACACAGTTCTTTCGGTACGGAGAAACGGACGAGGAGGCGGAGCAACTCGGTCTACCCTGCGGTGGCCACCTCGACATCGTCATCGAGCCCCTGACGGCAACGCCCGAAAGGCAAGCGCATTTCGGCCGCTTGGCGGATCGCCTGTCCAATCGACTCTGCATCGAGCGCACAGTCAACCTCGGAACCGGCGCATTCCGCTGCCGCGACGTGGCCGACCACGCTGAACTCCGCTACGACCACGCGAACGGCGTGCTGGTGCAGACCTACGGCCCGCAGTACCGGCTCTTCATCATCGGCACGAACATGGTGTCGGCCTATGTCGCCGAGATCGCAGTCGCACTTGGCTACGATGTGGTCGTGTGCGATCCGCGCGAGGCGCCGCTAGCGGCTTTCGAGGTCGCCGGCGTGCGCAAGGTCCGCGACATGCCCGATGACGCCGTTCGCCGGGACGCCAGCGATGCCCACTCCGCCGTCGTCGCGCTGAACCACGACCCGCGCATCGACGACATGGGGCTGATGGAAGCCTTGAAGACCGACGCTTTCTACGTCGGCGCCATGGGCTCCGAGCGCACGTCCGCCGCTCGCCGCGAGCGACTTCGCGACTTGGCTCTGACCGCTCGAGAGATCGATCGGCTGCATGCACCCATCGGCCTGCCGATCGGCAGCAAGACCCCACCCGAAATCGCCGTGGCAATCCTTGCCGAGATCACTGCGGTGCGAAAAGGAAGGGCGGCCGAAGCCCGCCAAGCCGTTGAGAGCAGAGTCTCGCTCCGCGAACCTGCGAGCGACGCCAAGCCAACGGCCTTGGGGCGCTCAAGCGCAGCTTGAACCGCTCCGAATGGGCGAGCGTTCCGCGAACATCGTAGCCGTCATCCTGGCGGCCGGCAGCGCCCGCCGTTTCGGCAGCGACAAGCGACTCTACCTCATCGACGGCGTGGCCATGCTGACCCGCACGATCCTTGCCTTCCGGCGCGTGTTCGACGCGGTGCGCGTCGTCATCCGCCCCGGAGAACCCGATATTGCCGACTTGGTAGCCACTGCGGGCGGCAGTGTCGTCGAAGCCCTCGATGCCGAAGCCGGTCAGTCCCGCTCTCTCGCGGCCGGGGTAGAAGCCTCGAGAGACGCCGACGGTCTCGTCGTTGGCTTGGCGGACATGCCCTTCGTGCAGGAAGAAACCTTGCGATCGATCGCGAGGACGATGGTCGATCATCCGGGATTCGTTGTTCGACCGCGCCATGGGGGACGCTTGGGAAACCCCGTTGGCTTCCCCACGTCCATGTTCGATGCGTTGACGCGGATCGATGCCGACAGGGGGGCCCGGGAGCTTCTCGCAGGCTGCGACCGCGTCCTGGTGCTGGACGTAGACGATACCGGCGTCCTCGTGGACATCGACACCCCGCGATAGGCCGAGTGCGCGTCGCTACGCGGGCGCCTCGCCATACGAGTGTCAACGTCCGGGGTGCTCGAGGAATCCAGCCGACACCTGGTGGAGACCGTCAACCCTTCTGCAGACGGGTCGCCCAGTCGAGCTTGCTCCGGCACGACTCGTAGAAGTTGTGGCCGATGGGAAACGCCAAACGCAGGGGGTGGGGGTGCTTTGCGATGCGGACCTCGTCGCCTGCCTCAAGGCTCCGGTCGACCTGCGAGTCACAGCTCACTTTCGGCGTCGCCGCGCCACCGATGCGGACGCCGATCTCCACGTCTGCACATACCACGAGCGGCCGCGACGTGAGCGTGTGGGGGAACATCGGCACGATGACGACCGCGTCCAGCCGCGGATGCATGATGGGACCGCCCGCCGACAGCGCATAGGCGGTCGAACCGGTTGGCGTGGACACGATCAGGCCGTCGGAGCGCTGCTCGTAGACGAACTCGCCGTCGATATACAGCCGGAAGTCCATCATCCGCGACATGCTTCCGGCATGGACCACAATGTCGTTGAGGGCGATGCCGACTTCCACCTCTTCCCCGCTACGGCGTACGCTGGCGCTGAGCAGGAAACGCTCTTCCACCGTGTATTCGCCGCCCAGGACTCCGCGCACCTTGTCGTCGATCTGCTCGGGAGCGATGTCCGCCAGGAATCCGAGCCCGCCCCGATTGACGCCCAGCACGGGCACGCCGGCGTGGGCCACGTCCCGCGCCACCCCCAAAATGCTCCCGTCCCCACCGACGACGAGAACAAGATCGACGCCATCGCCGATGTTCTCCCTTTGCACGCCGCCCGGCTCCGACAACAGCGACGCCGTGCGGGCCTCCAGGACCACCTCGACGCCGTACGTACGCAACGTGGCGAGCACGATGTTCAACGAGTCGACCACATGGGGGCTGCCCGTGCGGCCGACGACGGCAACACGCCGAAACTCGGTCATCGGTCGCTCCCGCTCATGACAGGACGAGTATACGTGGCGCCGCCGCGGTTTCTACCCGTGGGCTTGGAGTCACAACACGAACTCACCGGATACCAGCGCGGGGCCATCGCTTGGCGCGAGAACGGCGCCAACGCTGTGCGACCAAGCGTTCGGGGCCGTGCACTCGCTCCCGGTCGCGAAGCTTCTTGACTTCACGGCGCACCGGCGGGACGATTTCATGCCCGGAGATGGCCAATCGGTGCACTTCGCACTCGAGGCGGCTGGTTGTACCACGGCATACTCGCGGTTGATGCCTCACATCAGTGCGACCAAGGACGAGGAGGGGAGAACCAAGACATCGACTGCGGCGCATCGCCGCATGCCGCCAAGGCACCCGTTCGGTAGCCAGTCCACTTGTGAAACACAGCGTCACCAAAGGACACCCATGTGCAACGGCATCCATGCCAAGAGGAACGCTCTCCTCGACCGCCATCTTTCCAGAGCCAAATCAGCGTCGGTATCGGCGTCGACATGCGCCCCGCAGCCCAAATCGACTGCGCCATCATGATCGACCACGCCACCGGCATCGTCATCGGCGTCACCGTCGCCGGTGTTCCGGCGCAGATCGTCGGTCCGACAAGGGACGAAAATCCGGCATTCGGCATGGACCATGGTCTCAAGTGACGATCCACCCAAGACCGTCGTCGGAACATTGCGCTCGCGGGGCAACCCCTTGACCGCCGCCCGACCTCCCTTGGTCGTCTGGCGGTTCGTCGACGGCAAACCGGGACACGAAAAACAATCCGCCGGCCTGCTTCAAGGCATCGAAGCACTACGCCCGGTCGAGGTGCACGAGTTCGACATGCGGTTCAAGGCGCTGCTCGCCCGACAGTTGCGGGCCCGTCTGCTGCACCGCCCTGCCGACGTACCCGACCCGGAATTGCTCATTGGCGTAGGCCACAGCACCCACGTGCCATTGCTCATTGCCCGCCTCGTTTTCGGCGGCAAGAGCGTGGTATTGATGAAGCCGTCGTTGCCGCATCGGTGGTTCGACCTTCTGTTCGTCCCCCAACACGACCGCTACCGGCACGCAACCAATGTCGTCGAAACCCGGGGGGTCATCTGTCCAACGACCGAACGGGAGAAGGAACCGCGCGAGGGGCTCATCCTGCTCGGCGGTCCGAGCCCGCACTTCGTGTGGTCAGACCGCCACGTCTGTGCAGAGCTGGCGGCGATTGCCCGGGCGTCCCCGAAAATTCAGTGGCAAGTGTGCGATTCGCGTCGGACGCCCAGCGGATTGAGCGAGTTGATGCCGAAGGCGCCCAACCTCGCCTACCGCCACTGGAAGTCGACGCCGGCCGACTTCCTGGAAAAGACGTTGGCAACGGCCAGATACGTCTGGGTCACCGCCGATAGCGCATCCATGCTATACGAGTCGTTGTCCGCATGCGCTCGCGTCGGCGTCATCGATCTCGCCCTCAAGAAACCCTCTCGAGGCAACAAGCATGTACGCGGAATCGGCCTGCTACGTTCCCAAGGCCATATCCACCTGACAACCGACGGATACGGGCTTGACCGCGACATCGACGGGCCGCGCTTCTTTCCGGAAAATCACCGCTGCGCGAAGATCGCGCTGGATCGGCTAGTCGGTCAATGACGGCCCTGAGATGTTATTGCGCCCGCGTGGACGCGGAGAGTGCGCGCCGCATGTGCGTCGGCGCGCCCTCACGGGCGCGTTTGAAGAATGCCTACGCATTCTCCCGGCTTCGTTCGAGATGCACCACGGCAATGCAGGAGGCGCTTCAGGGCACGGTCGACGTGTTTTGGTCTCACGGCCGGATGCGGGCTGGCAGCCTTGAAACGCCTAACGACAGACATCTTTCGTCTCCACGGAAACCAAGTGCGGGGGGGCAATATGCGAGTCATTTGGTCAGGTGCGAAGCCTCTTGAGACCACACTGGTATGTTGTGATCGCGCTGGCGAGTTGGTTGGGGAACGCTGCCAGGGCTGCCGACAACGAGGTCATCGAAGTGTCGGACCCGCCCGCCGATGTCGGATCCGAAGCAAGGAGCGATCTGAACATCGAGCTGGTCTACGAGTCCCTCCGCAAGGGAGGAAGACTCTACAAGGAACGTCGGTACCGGGAAGCGCTGCCGGATCTGCTGGTCGACGCCAGACGCGGGTTCAAGTTCGCCCAAGCCTGTGTCGGCTTCATATACCAGCAGGGCCCGGATGGCGTACCGCGGAATCCCGAAGCCGCCGTCGGTTGGTTGGGGGTGGCGGCGAGAGGCCCCACGCATCCGGAGATCCGCAACTACTTCGACAACCTGTGGCAACGCATTCCGGAAGCGTACCACCCCAGCTTCACCGAGATCATCGACACCTTCGAAGAGCGGTATGGCACCGGGCGAACCGTGTTTCCTGCGACCTCCACCGCCTCGCCGGCTCTTGGTTGAAGAAACTGAAGTGCGACTTCTACGACGAGCACCTGCACAACAGCTTCAACGTCATGGATGCTCTGCAGAACGCCGGGACCATCGGTGGCGGCATTGCCGGTTCCGGTCCACCGGAGAACCTGTCGGGGTCGACGGCGGCTCTTCCAGCTGATCGGAACCACGCACCCGTCGACTATGGCGTAGCCGGTCTTCCCGAACCTTCCCGAAGCTCGACGACTCGCCCGGCATCGAACGCCCCGAACGTCTCCAACCCACCCGAGGGCCAACGCACCGTCACGTCCTGAACCGCGGCCTCCGCGCCAAGTCCGAAGTGGACCCGCGGATCGTTCGACGACAGGTAACTGCCTTCCGGCTGCACCCGTCGATGCAAACGCTTCGACCCAACCAAGGCGGACACGCTGGCGCCATGGGCATCGCGTCCCTCGCGAACGCGCACGCGGAAACGTATCCAGTTGCCCCGACCGGCCACGCGGTTCATAAGCAGATACGGCGGAGCATCGCGGTTGACGACCAATAGGTCCAAGCCGCCATCGTCGTCAACGTCTCCGACGGCAACGCCTCGGCTCGTGTGGACCAAGATCGGAACCGTGCCGCCAACGGGCTCGACTTCCTCGAAACGTCCCTCCATCGTGCCTCGGTAGAGGACGTTCGGCTCCCGGAATAGATCGCCGTCGCGGGTCTCACCCGGACCGACGCGGCCGTTCGCTTGGTAGAGGTCCAGACGAGTGTCGTTGTCGAAATCCGCCAACACCACGCCGAAGCGGGTATACCGACGGCTGCTCGCTGCCAGACCGGCATCCTGGGTCGCGTCCTCGAACCAGGATCCCTCGTTGCGGTAAAGGGAATCGGACTGCCCTTCGAGGTTCACCACCAGCAAGTCCGTGTCTCCGTCGTCGTCGATGTCGCCGGTGGCCACGCCCATGCCCGCCTTGGCAAGACCCTGCTCGTCCACGGCGCAGCTCCAGAGCATCGCCTCCTCGTCAAGGACCAACTCCCCTCGATTGAGCCAAAGCTGGTTCACCATCATGTCGTTGGCAACGAACACGTCGGTGCGGCCATCTCTGTTGAAGTCCGCGCCGACGACCCCGAACCCATTGCCGTAGGCTTCGTTCAAGCCGGCATGCTCGGCGACGTCCGTGAAGGTGCCGTCGCCGTTGTTGCGATACAAACGATCCGAGGTCGGGGCATGGTAGCTCTGCGGCGGGCAGTAGGTGAGCAAGCCCGCGATATAGCATTCCAACTCCGTGAAGAGACTCCAGTTGATGTAGTTGGCGAGAAA
>JAKZRQ010000129.1:0-6216 GCA_047518105.1 Pseudomonadales bacterium
TCTCACCAGGCCGCTTGTCGGCGTCAAAAAGCTCTTGGGTTTCACTAGTTTGACCGCGATGTCGATGATCGTGCCGATGGCGGACTGCGCTGGCCGCGCCCTCGCGGGTCTTTTGGCCCCGTGTACACACGGGCCCGTGCGCGCACGGGCTCCCTCAACCGTAGTCCCCGCTATGCTTTCGGTCGCGAGCACGCGCACGTGCCCGTTGTGTACAACGGGGCCAAAATCCTCCGCGATCATCACGGCCCCTGGTGAGAAATCCGGGCTAGATAGCCGCCCAGCACATCGAAGTACCGATCGTTGGGGAGCAGGAAGGAGTCGTGGCCGTTGGGTGCGTCGATGGTCGCGCTGACCACGTCCTTGCGCGCTTCGATGAGGGCATCGACGATCTCGTTGGATCGTGTCGGCGAAAATCGCCAGTCCGACGAAAACGACAGCACGAGGAACTTGGCGGCGGTGTCCGCGAAGGCCTTGACCAGATCGCCGCCGAGTTCCAAGGCCGGATCGAAATAGTCCAGCGCCCGGGTCATCAGCAAGTAGGTGTTGGCGTCGAACCTCTCCGAGAACGAAGTGCCTTGGTAGTGGAGATAGCTTTCCACCTGAAACCGCACGTCCTGGCCGGAGACGATGTCGCCGGACTTCAACTCGCGCCCGAACCTGACTCCCATGCTGTCGTCGGAAAGGTAGGTGACATGTCCCACCATGCGCGCCAGCATCAAGCCCCTGCGCGGTATGGCGTTGGCTCGGTAGTAGCGCCCGTCGTGAAAGTCGGGGTCGGATTGGATGGCCTGGCGGGCGATCTCGTTGAAGGCGATGTTCTGTGCCGACAGCTTCGCCGCCGCGGCGATGGCGATGGCGTGGCCCACCCGGTGGGGATGGTCGATGGCCCACTGCAAAGCCTGCATGCCGCCCAGACTGCCGCCGACGACGGCCGCGAAACGGTCGATCCCGAGACTGTCGGCGAGCATGGCTTGGCTCTTCACCCAGTCCTTCACGGCAACCGTCGGGAAGGTCGCGCCGTAGGGCTCGCCCGTGGCCGGATCGGTGGTGCGGGGTCCGGTACTGCCGCTGCAGCCGCCCAGGTTGTTCAAGGCGACGACGTGGAACTTCGAGGTGTCGATCGGTTTGCCCGGGCCGATGCAGGCATCCCACCACCCCGGTTTGGCATCGCCCGGCGAGTGGTAGCCGGCCGCATGATGGTCGCCGGACAGGGCATGGCAGATGAGCACCGCGTTGCTGCCCTCGGCGTTCAACTCGCCGTAGGTCTCGTAGACCAGGTCGAACCTCGGCAACGTTTCCCGGCATTGCAGGGTGAAGGGTTCGTCGAAGTGCGCGACCCGGGGTTCGACCAGTCCGACCGAGTCCGAAGCGTTCGTCAACCGCACCACAGCCGACAAGGCAGCAAGGCGTTAAGGACGAAGCCCTGGAGCAGCATGAGAACCACGATGGTGATCATCGGCGACAGGTCCAGGCCTCCGAGGGAAGGCAGAACTCGGCGCGCCGGAGCCAGCAGCGGTTCGGCGATCTCGCGGGCGATGATGGCGGCCGGCGAATAAACCCCTGGCGCGATCCAACTCATGATGATCGAGACGAAGATCGCCACCAGAAAGATGCCCATGGCAAGGCCGACGGTGGCGCGTAGCGAGTCGTTCAGGATGGCGAGCCAGTCGATGGAGAGGTGATCCGCCATCCATACGTGCATGGTCACGGCCAGCATGTGCGCAATCCAAGCCATGGCGAAGGCCGCCAGGTCGAGGTTCCGATAGGGCCGCAGCACTTGGCGCAAGGGATTCAACACCGGGTTGGTGATGCGGACGATGCCTTCGGAGAGCGGGTTGTAGAAACTCGCGCGCACCGCCTGCAGGATGAAACGCAGAAGGAACAACAACGCCACCACGCGTAGCGCGAATGTGACTACGAAGGTCAGTGGATCACCCATCTCGCCGAGACTCCTTGGTTGAACTCGCGTTCGACGTGCCTGCAAATTCGCTCGCCAGTTCCCGTGACCGCTCGAACGCGCCGCGTACGGCGGCATCGAAGGTTTCGGGGAGGGACTGCGCCGCAAGTATAGAGAGTGCCCTCTGTGTCGTCCCGCCCGGCGACGTGACACGTGCCCTGAGTTCGGCAGGATCGTCTTCGCCCGCCATTATCGCCGCGCCGCGGGCAGTTGCGACAACCAGCCGGGTGGCGGTATCCGGGCTCAACCCCAGCTTCGTTGCGGCCGCCACGAGGGCTTCGATGACGGCGAAGAAGTACGCCGGACCGCTGCCGGAAATGGCGGTCACGGCATCCAGGTCGGAATCGGACTCGAACCAAACCACCTCCCCGGCGGCGCTCAACACCGCCTGCGCCGTGCGGCGTTGTTCCATGGTCACGGCTTGATTGGCGATCAGCCCGCTGATCCCTGCGCCAATCAATGCCGGCGTGTTCGGCATGCAACGCACGACCGCGCGGCGATCGCCCAGCCAGCGTTCGATTGCGGCGAGGGGAACGCCGGCGGCGATGGAGACGATCAGTTGCCCGGCATCCACAGCCGGCGCGATCTCCCTCAACACGGCTTCGAGCACTTGCGGCTTGACGGCCAGGACCACCGTCGACGCACCGAGGATCGCCTCGCGGTTGTCGGCGGTGGTTGCGACCGGGGCGCGGAACCGGGCGCGCTGCTCGGCCATGGGTTCCGAAACGAGAACATCGAAGGACCCCACGGCGGCCAGGCGGGTTGCCAAGGCGTAGGCCATGTTGCCGCCGCCGATGAATGCGATGCGATCGCTCACGCCGCACCCGCCTCGGCCAAGGCATTGCGGGGCCCGAAGACGGCGGTGCCGATCCGCACGATGGTCGCCCCTTCGCCGATGGCGGTCTCGAAATCGTCGGACATGCCCATGGATAACGTGTCCCAATGCTCTCCCGCGTTGGAGGCCACGCTTTGGAACAGCATCCGGGTCCGACGGAAGGCGAGGCGGCGATCGCCGTCCTGGCGGGGAATCACCATCAATCCCCTCAGCCGCAGGCGCGGCAGGGCGGCGATGTGGGCGATGAGGGCCGGAAGGGCGTTCGGCTCGATGCCGGCCTTTTGGGGCTCGGCGTCCACGTTGACCTGGACGCAGACGTCCAGAGGACGGTCGACCGCGGCGTCGAGCCGGGTCGCGATCTTCGCCCGGTCCACGGTGTGGACCCAATGGAAGTGTCTTGCGATGTCACGGGTCTTGTTGGACTGGATCGCGCCGATGAAATGCCACGCGATGTCGAGATCCGCGAGCGCGGCGATCTTGGCCAGCGCCTCCCGGACGTAGTTCTCGCCGAATTCGCGTTGCCCCGCGGCATAGGCGGCGCGAACCTGCGCCGCGCTGTGCGCTTTCGACACGGCGAGCAGCCGAGGATCGGCCACAGCGCGCCGAGGGCGGGCAGCCTGCGCGATGACCGCGCGTACCGCGTTGATTCGTTTCTCGCAGTCCACGCCGCAGTTTAACCCGCCCAAGGGGCAGAAGTGGCCCGGTAAGCGTGCAATGCGCGGGAAGTGCGCGAGTTCACGCTGCGCGAGTTCACGCTGAAAGCGCATCCGAATGGCGAAAGTCCTACGACCACAGTGGCGATCGGCTGGCAAACCCATCGCTGCGGGCAGGATAGAGTGGATGCATGAATCTGCGTGAACTGCTCGAAACGGGCGTCCGGCGCGGCGCGTCGGACTTCCACTTGTCCTCCGGCCTGCGGCCGATGGTCCGCGTCGATGGCGACATCGAAGCCTTGGACTTGCCGGCCCTTGAATCCGGTCAGGTGCGCGCGTGGTTCGACGAGATGGCGACCGACCGGGAACGGGAAGAATACCAACGCCGCCTGGGAACGGATTTCTGCTTCGAGGCAGCGGACCTTGCGCGCTTTAGGGTCAACGTCTTCCTGCAACGCCGGGGAATGAGCGCCGTGCTCCGCACGGTGCCGGAGCAGGTGCCTACCATGGACGATCTGGGCCTTGGCGCGACGTTTCGCCGGATCGCGGACGCGCCTCGCGGCTTGGTGCTGGTGACCGGCCCGACGGGTTCGGGCAAGAGCACCACCTTGGCCGGGATGATCGACTACGTCAATGCCAGCCGTCGGCAACACATCCTGACCATCGAGGATCCCATTGAATTCGTCCACCACCCGCGCAACTGTCTGGTCAGCCAGCGCGAGGTGGGGCGGCACACCGCCAAGCTCGCCGACGCGCTGCGCGCGGCCTTGCGCGAAGACCCGGACGTGATCCTCATCGGCGAGATGCGCGACCTCGAGACCATCCGGTTGGCGCTGACGGCGGCGGAGACCGGCCACCTGGTATTCGCGACCTTGCACACGCCCTCGGCACCCAAGGCGGTCGACCGGATCGTGGACGTCTTCCCCGCCGGGGAGAAGGAGACGATCCGCTCGATTTTCGCCGAATCGCTGCAAGCCGTGATCTGGCAAACGTTGTTGAAACGCTCGGCGAGGGGGCAGGCGGCGGGCGGGCGCGTGGCCGCGCACGAGATCATGATCGCCAGCACGGCCGTGCGCAACCTGGTGCGCGAGCACAAGGTCGCGCAACTGTACTCCGCCATGCAGACTTCGGCGGCCGCCGGCATGCAGACCCTCGACCAGTGCCTACTGAGGCTCGTCGCCCAAGGCGAGGTCAGCGCGGAGGCCGCTCGGGAATGTGCGCGGTTCCCGGACGCGTTTCGCTAGTGCGTGCCCTGACGGGCGCGTTTGCGAGTGCTGGCGCATTCTCTGCGGGTGATAGGAATTTCGCTCAATTGCTCAATTGAGAAGATGACGGCTCCTCAAGAACGCCAAGGACACGCTGAACAACCCGTGCGTGGCCACCACCCATTCGGCGGAAGCAAGCATCGATCAGAGTATGGCGGACGTCCCGCGACGAATCCGGCCCTTTGGGGGCCTCTACCGGGCCTTTGACTCTACCCAACATTGACACACCTACGCAGGCGCGCTACGTTACATGTAACGCCAGCCGGTCCCGGGGATCGCCAGCCAGGATGACAACCGAATTCCAGTCCCCGGAGCCCGGCGACCGAGTCCGGCGCTATCGTGCCCGGATGCGGGCGGCCGGCTTGCGGCCTGTTCAGATCTGGGTCCCCGACACGCGGTCGGCAATCTTCCGGGCCGAGGCGCATCGCCAGTCGCTCGCCGTTGCACGAAGCGCCGATGCCGATCTCGATCAAGGCTTCATCGACGCCGTATCCGCCGACGATCCGGAATGAACCGCGGCGAAGTCTGGACCTTGTCCGGCAGCGGCTACGCGGGCAAGCCCCGTCCGGCGGTCATCATCCAGGACGACCGATTCGACTCGACGGCATCCGTGACCGTTTGCGCGTTCACCACCGATGCCACCGAGGCACCCCTGTTCCGTCTAGCCATCCACCCCGATCGCCGAAACGGGTTGCGGGCGACTTCGCGGCTCATGGTCGACAAGATCACCACCGTTCCCAAGAAGCGCCTCGGCGAACGCATCGGTCGGTTGCCTGCCCCCGAGCTGGTCCGGATGAACCGCGCCATCGCCGTTTTCCTCGGCCTTGCCTGACTGGGCCACTCGCCCACAGTCGCGGCTTGTCCCAATCGGCACTCGCGCGTTTTCGACCCCGATGTAGCCGCCGATTTTGAAAGGTCTCGAAGCCGTCGCCAAACGATACGGCGCGGAGCCGACCGAGGAAGCCGCACACTCACCAGAGCACCGACTCGACGGAATCTCTCCCGGCGCGTTTCAATGGGAACATAGTGCCGCGATAGACATATTGCGTCTTATGCGAAGTAAGGTGAATCGTGTCCTACAGTTTACGAGCACAGTAGGAGTGTTGTTCTACGGTGTGCATTCATCTAGCGATCACAGCGCACTGACTGACGCTTCGGCAAATCAACTCGACCCGAGCCGCGCCAGCCCGGTTGCGCCGTTGGCGCATCGCGGACAATGATCAGATCGTAAAGGTCAGGCAAGAAGTTGCGGCTAGCACTCGAACGACGGGACGACACCGCGCGTACCCGCCGATCCCGCCCGCAGCGCGGACGCACCGGACGCCTTGTGCGCAACTGGCCGACGCGCCGGCCGCACCCTTGCTCCCTAGCCCGCATTTCTCACCAGGCCGCTTGTCGGCGTCAAAAAGCTCTTGGGTTTCACTAGTTTGACCGCGATGTCGATGATCGTGCCGATGGCGGACTGCGCTGGCCGCGCCCTCGCGGGTCTTTTGGCCCCGTGTACAC
>JAKZRQ010000130.1:0-27164 GCA_047518105.1 Pseudomonadales bacterium
AAGCTACGGCGGGGAATTGGAACTGACGGGATTCGACCCCGTGTTCAATCTCGTGCTGCTGGCTAGTGGTGTCGTATTGGGTGTAGTTGGAGCAATCGTCTCCTCGAATCAGAGGGTTAGGGTCCTCTAGAGTCCTGGAGAGCCGACGAGCCGACGTGCCGACGAGCCGACGGTCGACGAGACGACGAGCCGACGGCGAGGGAAGGGAGGGATGACCGCAATTAGCACTCTCGGAACATGAGTGCTAACATCCGGTCTAAGCATCGGACTGCTGACGGCAAATTGGACGAAACAGACATTGACCAAGTTGGACGAAATCATAGGGGGTAAGAGATGAGTTCAAACGTGCTCTCGCTCGCGAGCCTCTCACCGGGCCGCGACTTGGAAGCCTATATCCAAACGATCAATGCGTTTCCCGTGTTGACGCCCGAGGAAGAGCGTGCGCTTGCGGAACGCTTCTACTACGACAAAGACTTGCAGGCGGCACGCGAACTGGTGCTCTGCAACCTGCGCTTCGTCGTTCATCTCGCCCGCAGCTATTCCGGCTACGGCCTTCCCCAAGGCGACCTGATCCAAGAAGGCAATGTCGGCCTCATGAAGGCGGTACGCCGCTTCGATCCCGAGGTCGGCGTCCGCTTGGTGTCCTTCGCCGTACACTGGATCCGTGCTGAGATGCACGAGTTCATCCTGCGCAACTGGCGCATCGTCAAGGTCGCCACGACCAAGGCCCAGCGCAAGCTGTTCTTCAACTTGCGAAGCAGCAAGAAGAAGCTCGGCTGGTTGAACGCCGCCGAAACCCGCGCCATCGCCAACGATCTCGGTGTGCCGGCGACCGCGGTCACGCAGATGGAGGGCCGACTCGCGTCCCGCGACGTCGCTTTCGACGGCTATCCGGACGACGACGCTGGCGAGACGGCCATGGCGCCCGCCAAGTACCTCGAAGACACGACATCGAATCCCGTCGACATCGTTGTCGCGCAGGACACGGCACGGGAGGCTTCGCAGCATCTGACGGGCGCCATCAAATCCTTGGATGCACGCAGCCGCGACATCGTCGAGTCACGCTGGCTGCAGAACGACAAGGAGACGCTGACCGAACTGGCCGGTCGCTACGGCATTTCCGCCGAGCGTATTCGGCAGCTTGAGCAGAACGCCATGAAGAAGCTCCGCAAGCACATGGAGCACGCGGAAGCGGCCTGACCCATACGTCGACCCAAGCCTATCTGCGCCGCCGAGGGCGACTGACGACCGCCCAGGCACGCGCGCTCGCCGAGCTCTCGCCGCGTTTCGTTCTGGATCTTCCCCCGGGCACGATCCAGTCGAGCTTCTGGCGAGACGCCTTTGGGCGCGAAGCACCGCTCGCCATCGAAATCGGTTTCGGCAATGGTGCCGCACTGCTGGAACTTGCCAAGGCGCACCCTTCTTGGAACTGCGTCGGCGTCGACGTGTACAGGCCGGGATTCGGCGCGCTGATGCGGGCTTGCGTTCAGCACGAGGTCGACAACATTCGCATCGCCGATGCCGCAGCCCTGGACCTCCTGCGTCAACTCGAGCCGGCGAGCGTGGCCCGGCTCCAGGTCTTCTTCCCGGATCCGTGGCCGAAGAAACGCCACCACAAGCGGCGCCTGGTCAACGGGGACTTCGCCGCCGCGGCCGCGGCTTGCTTGGGAGTCGACGCCTCGTTGGCGCTTGCCACGGATTGGCAGGCATACGCGGCCCAGATGATCGAGGTGCTCGATGCCCAGGCGGGCCTGCGCGGCGGCATTGCCCCGCGTGCGGAGCGACCGATGACGACGTTCGAAGTCAAGGGTCTCGCGGGCGGCCGTCGGGTCGTGGACTTGGAGTACCGGATGGTGGGGCCCGGTCGGAGGCGGACCCGGCGCACACCGTAGGCGAAGGCGACGCGAAGCGGGGCTCGGCCCTGGGGCGCTCGTTAGATGAATCGCGCCACGACGCCGTTCAACTGTCGGTAGCCCTGCGGCGTCAGTCCAAGACGGTCGCGGCGCATCAGCTCCCAATCGGCCAACTCGTCGACCTTGCCGGCCACCACGTCGAACCCGAGCCCCGTTCGTGCCTCGAACAGGCCCGTTTCAACGCCATCGGTCAGCCGCAGGGCGTTCATCATGAACTCGCCGGGCAGATCGACCGGCGCAACGGGGCGTGTGTCGCCGTCGACTCCGGCTAGGTAGCGGCGGGGCTGGCTCGGCTTGGCGGTGCGGGCGACTCCTCCGGCGCCGATGGAGAGCTTGCCATGAGCGCCGGCGCCGACGCCGATGTAGTCGCCGAAACGCCAGTAGTTCACGTTGTGCGCGCAGTGCTGGCCGTCCCTGGCGAAGGCCGACACCTCGTAGCGTCCGTAGCCGTGGCAGGCAAGCAGTTCAAGCCCCGCATCTTCGATGTCGACCGCGTGGTCCGTCCCGGGTAGCCCCGACGGGGGTCGGCGCGCGAACTCGGTCTTGGGTTCGATGGTGAGCTGGTACCAGGAGATGTGTTGCGGCTCCAGGCGAATGGCTTCGAGCAGGTCGTCCTTCGCCTGTTCCACGCTTTGGTGGGGTAGCCCGTACATGATGTCGATGTTCAAGCTCTCCACGTTGGCCGCCTTGGCTTGGCGGGCCGCGTTTCGGCTGTCGGTTGCGCCGTGAATTCGTCCGAGCATCTTTAGGTGCTCCGGGTTGAAGGACTGGGCGCCCAGGGAGACCCGGGTGATTCCCGCGCGGCGGTAGTCGTCGAAGTCGCCGTGCTCGATGGTGCCGGGGTTCGCCTCCAAAGTGACCTCCCGAGGCTCGGACAACCGCTTGAGCAGGATGCCGAAGGTCTCGGGCGAGAACAGGCTCGGCGTGCCGCCGCCGAAATACACGGTGGCGATGCGCCGGTGTCCGAACCGGTGGAGTTCCCGGTCGAGGTCGTCGAGAAGCACCGCGAGGTATTCGGCCTCTTGCAGGGAGTCCTTCAAGGGGTGCGAGTTGAAATCGCAGTACGGGCACTTGCGAACGCACCAGGGGAAGTGGACGTAGAGGCCGACGTCGGTCGGCGGCGTCATAGCTTGGCCAACTCGGCTGCGAGCCCACGACTCGCTTGGCCTCGGTGGGACAACCGGTTCTTCTCCCGAGGCGTCAGCTCGGCGGCGGTCTTGCCGAGCGACGGCAGGAAGAAGTGCGGATCGTAGCCGAAGCCATTGGCACCCCGGGGGGAGTCCACGATCAGGCCGTGCCAGCGGCCGGTGGCGATCAACGGCACCGGGTCGTCGACCGAGGAGAGACAGACCAGGGCGCAGAAAAAGTACGCCGACCGGTCTGGAAGACCGGCCAGATCGGCCAGCAGCTTGGCGTTGTTGTCGAGGTCGGTGGCGTCGTCGCCGGCGTAGCGCGCGGAGCGGATTCCGGGCGCACCACCCAGAGCGGGGACCACCAATCCCGAATCGTCGGCGATGGCGGCCAGGCCGGATTGGGAGGCTGCGTGGCGCGCCTTGCCCAATGCGTTTTCGACGAAAGTGCTGCCGGTCTCCGGGGCCGGGGCAATGCCGAGTTCGGCTTGCGGGAGCAGGTCGTACCCCATGGACGCCAAGGCCAGCCCCAACTCCCGTATCTTCCCGGGGTTGTTCGTCGCCACGACGACCCGTTCGCCGGACCGGGCGCTCATCGGTCGGAGAAGTAGAGGGGTTGCTGGAACCGCAGGGTCTCGACGCCGTGCTCGGGCAGGTCGACGTTGACCTCGAAGCGCAGGTTTTCGCCGTTCTCGAAATCGAAAGCCGCCAGGTAGTAGACGGAGCCGTGGTCGTCGATTTCGCGGAAGTCGAGTTTCATCGTCTGGTCGAGCAGATTCCTGAAACGGCCCTGAACGCCGGCCTTCTCGCCGCGCCCGGAAGGGCCGATGGCGGTGATGTTGACGAGACCCTTGTCGCGCCCGCGCACGAGCCCGTAGCGCTCGGCGATTTCGGCGGACAACACCGACGCGTTGAACGCAATGTAGTGGATGCGCCAGTCGCCGAATCGCTCGAACTGCTCGGCGTGAGCCACCCCGAAACCGAGAACGAGGACGACGATGGCGCAAGCTGCCCGTGTCATCGCGATGCCCTTCCCAGCCGGTAGAACGCGATGGTGCCGATCAGGTTGCGGAACCGGTCGATGCGTTTGTGGATCCGGTAGTCGCCATCGACCACGTGGCGCTCGACGATGGGCAAGCCCTTCGCGTCCACCAGCCGCTCGAAGTCGTGGAACGTGCACAGATGGATGTTGGGCGTGTCGTGCCATTGGTGGGGCAGGTGGCGGGAGACGGGCATGCGTCCTTGGGTCGCCAACTGGAGCCGGCATCGCCAGTGGCCGAAATTGGGAAAGGTGACCACGCATTCCTCGCCGATCCGCAGCATCTCGTCGATCAGGTTCGACGGTGACGCCACGGATTGGAGGGTTTCGGTCATGACGACCATGTCGAAGCTGGAATCGGGAAACCGGCTCAAGCCGCGGTCGAGGTCGTGCTCGATGACGTTGACGCCGGCGCGCACGCAAGCGCTGATCTGCGCGGAACCCTTCTCGATGCCGTAGCCGTTGACGCCCTTTTCGACTGCCAGGTGGTGGAGCAAGTCGCCGCTGCCGCAACCCAGGTCCAGCACCCGGGCGCCGGGCTTGATGAGCGCCGCGATGATTTCGAGGTCGCGCCTCATGTGGTGTCGTCCTGCGTCCGGCCCTTCGCTGGGGGCCGTTGTTCGGCAACGGTGTCTAGCCCGCATTTCTCACCAGGCCGCTTGTCGGCGTCAAAAGGCTCTTGGGTTTCACTAGTTTGACCGCGATGTCGATGATCGTGCCGATGGCGGACTGCGCTGGCCGCGCCCTCGCGGGTCTTGGTGAGAAATGCGGGCTAGCGCCATCGACTCGATCATCACCGAAATCACCGGGACGCTGCCGAAGCCGAGTGCGCGGAGGGTCGCGATCTCGACGGTGCGCGTAACGACCGCCGCATACATGGTATTCAACGCCGCGAATACGGCACCGATGGCCATGAGAATGCTTGCGCATTCTCCCCGCCTCGCCCGAAATGCAACCCAAGTGTCATCATTCGGAGCGCGCGCGCCCTGTGGGTGCGTTTGAGAATGCTTGCACGTTCTTCTCCCGACCTCGTTCGAAATGCAACCCAAGTGTCCTCAATTGTAAAGATGACCGCTTATCTAGAACGCCAGACGGAAACGTCACCGCGACGCCGCGTTTCCTTCAATCACGCTGCCGCCAGCGAGTAGCCCGGATCCGCCAAACCATCGAATTCGCGCAGCACACGTTCGCCATCATCGGCTTCGAGAATCTGCCTGCTGAGCGCCTGGTACTGGTTCCCGGCGGCAATTCGCGGCTGATCCACCGTCGCCCACTGCAACAGCCCCTTCCAGAACGGGTCGATGAGATCCGCCCCGGGCATCTCGCCGCCATCCACCGTCTTCAGCGTGAGGTTGCGCAGTTCGCCGAGATAGAGACGCAGCGACTCGACGTGGATCTCCTCGTCGGTGCGGATGCGTTCGACGATCTCTGCTGCTTCCTCGGCTTCGGCGCGGCGCTCGGCGAACAACGAGGGTGCCCGGAAGGTGGCCTGGGAATTGGCAAAGCCGATCTCGGCGCGGAATTCGATCAGCAGGAGGTTCATCAAGAAGCCGAGCAGCATCTCGTAGGGCAACTCCACCTGCGGCATGCGCCGGCCCGGCGTCTTGCCGTCCGCTTCCGGACGGGCGATTCCCCCGGGTGGTTCGACATCGGGATGGGCATGGGGGCCGAAGGCGAGATCCCGGGCGACGAACCACATGACGTCGTGGCCGCCAATGCCCTTGTCCGGCTCGCCCCCCTCGTCGATGCCGTGCGCTTTGAGCAAGCCCTTGCCGAGATGCCCGAGCGACATCCCGCCGATGTCCTCGACCACGAGTCCTTGCAGATCCGGCAGCGGCATCTGCGCGATCATGCGCCCGCGGCCTTCGATCTTGCCGGTGATCGTGAGCCCGTTCCAGAACGGTTGGGTGATGCCGTTTTCGATCAGCAGGCACTGCTGCGCCACATTGGGTATCCGCGGTCCGGTGAGCAGCGACGCGTCGGCATCCAGGAGGTCGCCGCCCCGCTCGCGCAACGCCAGAGCCCAGTTGTCCATGGCAACGCGGCGCCCCTTGGACCGCGGCGGAATGTAGTTTCCGTCGGCGTCGAAGCCGCCGTGCAGACGCTTGCCGCCAATCTCGTGGGGGCTGGCGTAGTCGTGCTCGGACATGAGCTCCGTCTCGCTGAACGTCAACTGCCGATCGGACATGTGGTTCTCCCGCAACCTTGGATGCCAACGCTCAAGACGCCAGCGAGACTAGCCGAGCAACCGGTCGGGCGGCAAGTGCGGCGAGTGCGGCGAGTGCGGCGAGTATAGACGCCCAAGTGCGAAGGCGCTCCAAACGCGCCTCGGGAACGCGAGGCGCGCCTCGATGCGCGAGGGCGCGCCTGATGGCGCGACCAAGCGCGCTGCCGGCCAGCGTTCGAAATGCAACCCAAGTGCCAGCAACCGGCGTGCTCAAGGATTCTATAGACTGACGCCCGTTGCAGCGGCCAGGAGACGCCATGCGGAGGATTCTCGCAGCGCTTGTCATTGCGGCAACCGGAATCGGCGGCGCAGCGGCCGTCGCCGACACCGTCATCCAGAACGCGCGCGTTCTGACGATGTTGGACGGCCCGGAGTACCGACGACTGGACCTGGTGGTCCGCGACGGCAAGTTCGTCGAGGACACACCGCTCGATGGCGCGTCGGTGATCGACGCGAGCGGCAAGTACGTCATTCCCGGCCTCGCCGAGATGCATGCCCATGTGCCGGTGCCGCGATTCGACACCGGCGACTCGGACTACCGCAAGGACGTGCTGTTCCTATGGGTCGCGAATGGCGTCACCCTCGCCCGCAGCATGATGGGCCATCCTTCCCATCTCGAATTGCGCGAGGCCCTCCACGCCAACGAAGCGCTCGGGCCGGCATTGATCGTCGCGGGACCATCGTTCAGCGGCGGCAGCGCACGCACGGTCGATGCGGCCATACAACGCGTGGGCGCGCAGAAGGCGGCGGGCTACGACTTGCTGAAGATCCATCCGGGACTGTCGCGGCAGGTTTTCCAAGCCGTCGCCGACACCGCGAACGCCGACGGGATCCGTTTCGCCGGCCACGTCACCGCCGCCGTGGGCCTGCTCGCGAGCCTCGATGCGCGCCAGCACACCATCGACCATCTCGACGGGTTCATCGAGACCTTGGTGTCGCCGGAGGTGCTCCGGGATCGTCGCGCGTCCTGGTTCGGGGCGGATCTGATCGACCACGTCGACGACGGCCTGATCGAACCGCTCATGGCATCCCTCAAGGCATCCGGCGCAGCCGTGGTGCCCACCGAGACCTTGCTCCTGAACGTCGCGGGCGACTTGACGGAGCTGCAGGCGCGGGCGGAGTACGCCTACCTCCCGGAAAGCCTGCGACGCAGTTACTCGGGCGCGATCGAAGGCTCCGCTTCGGCATTCACGCCGCGCTCGGCGGCGGCGTTTCTTGCCCTGCGCAAGCGGCTCGTCGCCGAAGCCTTTCGCGCCGGCGTGCCGATCCTCTTGGGCTCCGACTCGCCCCAGATATTCAATGTGCCGGGCTTCTCCATTCACCGCGAACTCCAGGCGATGGTCGCCGCAGGATTGACGCCCTACCAGGCGATTTCGACCGGCACCACCGCGCCTGCTCGGTTCTACGACCAAGACGAACGATGGGGCAGCCTCGCCCCGGGCAGGTCCGCAGACCTCATCGTGCTGCGTGAAGACCCCCTCGCCGATATCGCCAACACCCGCTCCATCGACGCCGTGATGGTGCGCGGCCGGTACCTGCCACGGGCGGAACTCGATGCCGGTCTTGCGGACATCCGCGATCGCTATTCGCTATAGCGGGCGTCATTCGTTCTCTTCCGCGCGATGTGACGCTATCGCCGACGGCGTACTGTAAAGGCGCTTTGCGTGCAAGGCTCGAATACGGTGATCGTTGGTAACCCGCCGAGCCGCGGGTAAACTGCGTCTTTCGTTCTTTCCAACCGGGAGCAACCACACATGGCGATAGAAGAAGGCAAGGCAGCGCCGCCGTTCACCTTGAACGATGCCCACGGCAACGCCGTGGCGTTGAAGGACTTCAAGGGCAAGAACGTCGTTGTCTATTTCTACCCGAGGGACGACACCCCCGGATGCACGAAGGAAGCCTGCGGATTCCGCGACTACTGGGGGGAGATCCAGGACCTGAACACGGTGGTTCTCGGCATCTCGCCGGACTCCGAGGCATCCCATCGCAAGTTCCGCGACAAGTACGAACTGCCGTTCACCCTGCTCGCCGATCCCGATCGCCAGGTGATGACCCGGTACGGCGCCTACGGCGAGAAAACCATGTACGGCAGAAAGACCATGGGCGTGATCCGCTCCACGGTCCTGGTCGGGCCGGACGGCAAGGTGGTCAAGCACTGGCGGCGGGTCGCCAAGGCCGCGGACCATCCGCGCAAGGTGCTGGAGGTGCTGACGACGTAGCCCGGGTCGCTTGGAACCGCCGCTTGGCGGGCGAGCCGTTGGCCCATTCCCCGGACCGTGCATCGGCCAAGGGCGGGCGCTTCATGCGCTCGGTTGCCGGCGCTCTCTCCGCCGCACCGGTCGGCTTCGCGGCCGGCGCGGTTCTCGGGGGACGGTACTTGGTTGATCCCGGCAGCGCGACCGGCATCGTCGTTCTCGGCTTCGCCCTGACCGGAGCGGCGCTCGCCGCAACCGGTTTGGCAACGGCGACCGCCCTGCTGCCGCCGAAACCCGCCCGGATCGCCACTCTCGTCGCCGGGGTCGTCTCCTTCGGCATCCTCGCCTACATGGTGAGCGACTACATCGTCGACCGCGTCGAGAAGGCCCGCGCATTCGACGACGCCTATGCGGGCCTGGGGCCGTTCGAGCTGACCCTCGAATCCACCGACCGGAGGCGGCGACCGTTCTCCGAACTGACCTTCGAATCGGACAGCGCCTTGGACACGCGAGACTACACGGCCCTACGCCCCGGTGGGTGGCTTTGCCGCGGTCGCGGTAACCGGGAACACACAATGGCCCTCTTCCGAGGCATTCGCGCTGCCGAGGGCGACGGATACGCCACCGGCCGATGCAGCCGGCGCGCATCCTGGCGAATTGCCGGCGAGGCGCCGACAACGGATCGCTGTGCCGACGCGGGCGACGGATTCGCAGCGCTGTTCGCCGCAGCCGACGAGATGATCGAGGAAACGAAACGCTATGCCTCATGCCGGCGCGCAGCCGGTTTGCGCTCGCGCCAAAGCGCTGGCACCATCCCCAACGAGGACGGGCGGCCGGATGGGCCGCGGGAGGTTGAGACATGAAATTCGGCATCTTCTACGAACACCAGTTGCCGAGAGACTGGGCACCGACGAGCGAGCACAAGCTGCTCAAGGACTCGCTCGACCAAATCGAACTCGCCGACCGGCTCGGCTTCGACTACGCCTGGGAGGTCGAGCATCACTTCCTCGAAGAGTATTCCCACTCGTCGGCGCCGGAGGTCTTCCTCGCCGCCGCCAGCCAGCGCACCAAGAACATCCGCCTCGGCCACGGCATCGTGCAACTGACCACAAACCACCCGGCACGGGTGGCGGAGAAGATCGCGACCCTGGACCTGGTGTCCGACGGCCGGGTCGAACTCGGCTTGGGCGAGGGCGCGTCGGTCACCGAACTCCATCCGTTCAACCTGCGTTTCCGCGACAAGCGCGACGTCTGGGAGGACGCCGTGCGCTGCACGCTGCCGATGTTCTGGAACCACGGCTGGGAGTACGACGGCGAGTTCTTCAAGTTCCCGCTGCGCGCCGTGGTGCCGAAGCCGCTGCAGAAGCCCCACCCGCCGCTGTGGGTCGCCTGTTCGCAGCTCGACACGGTGCGCTATGCCGCACATCGCGGCATGGGGTCGCTGTGCTTCAAGTTCGTGAGCCTCGACGCGGCGCGGGCGTGGGTCAACGCCTACTACAATACCTTCGTACACGATCTGGAGAAGCTCGAGGACTACCAGACCAACCCGAACATCGCGGTGGTCTCCGGTTTCATGTGCGCCGAGACGGACGAGGCCGCCTGGGAGAAGGCCGACGGCTGGACCTTCTTCCAGTTCGCCCTGCAGCTCTACAACAAGGAGGGCCCGTTCGAACCCGGAACCATGAACTTCTGGGAACGCTACCAGGAGTGGAAGCAGACGCCCGCCGGCCAGAAGCGTTCGGGCAGCGAACTGATCGGATCGCCCGACACCATCCGCGAACGGCTCGCCGAACTCGAGCGCGCCAACATCGACCAGGTCATCCTGCTGAACCAGGCTGGCAAGAACACCCACGAGGACATCTGTTCGAGCCTTGAACTCTTCGCCCGGGAAGTCATGCCCGAGTTCCACAACCGCCACGCCGACCAGGAAGCCTGGAAAACCGCCGTCCTGGCCGGAGAGATCGAACTCGAGGACATCGACACGGAACCGTTCAACTTCGCCGCGCGGGGCAAACCAAGCCAGCCGTCGAGCAGGCAAGCGCGCGACATGATCTCGGGGGTGACCGGTCGGCCGGGCGCCCAGTCCGTCGTCTGAAGGCCGCATGACCTCCTCGGGACGCAGAACCGCCCTCGTCACCGGCGCCTCCGCCGGCCTTGGCGCCGAGTTCGCGCGCCAACTGGCCACCCAGAACTACGATGTCGTACTGGTCGCCCGGCGCTTGGACCGGATCGAGAACCTGGCCACCGAGTTGCGCCAACGCCACGGGGTGCGCGCGCAGGCGATCGCCGCCGACCTGGCCCTCGTCGATACCCCGCAGCTCATCGCCGATCGCGTCGAGGAACTCGGTCTTGCGGTGGACTACCTTGTAAACAATGCCGGTTCCGCCGGCCCCGAACTGATCGAAGAACGGGACTGGACGGCGAACGCGGCGTTCATTCAACTCATGATGACGTCCATGGCCCACTTGTGCCATCTGTTCGCCCCCGGCATGTGCGAGCGCGGTTTCGGCCGCATCCTCAACGTCGCCTCGGTGGCCGGGCGCATCGCCCGCGGGCGCGACACGAACTACGGACCGAGCAAGGCCTACGTGGTCGCGCTCTCCGAAGCCCTGCACCTCACCTTGAAGCCCCATGGCGTCCACGTCTGCGCGCTCTGCCCCGGGTTCACCCACACCGAGTTCCACGACGTCGCCGGCATGATGGACATGAAAGCCGCAATGCCGGGCATCCTGTGGTACGACGCCGACGTGGTCGTGCGCGAGGGACTGGCCGCCGTCGAGAAGGGCAAGTGCGTCTACATGTCCGGACGACTGTACCGATTGATCGATCCGATCCTGCAGTCGGTCTGGACGCGACCGCTGGTGCGCAAGTTCACCGGGAGCTGACCGTCCCGGCAGTGGAAAGCGCAGCGCGGGTCAGCGGCGCGCACGCCTTCATCGCCGCGTTTCCCGAGGGATACCGAACCGTGCTCGGCAGCGGCGGCGGCACCCTGTCCGTGGGGCAGAAGCAGCGTTTGAGCATCGCCCGCGGACTCGTTCGGAATACCCCCCTGTTGATCCTCGACGAGCCCACCGCCGCGCTGGACCCGGCGACCGAACGTGCCCTGGTGGACGCCCTGGACGACATCAAGGCGAACCGTATTGTCTTCATCATCGCCCACCGGCTGTCCACCATCGCCAGCGCCGACCTCGTCCTCTTCATGGAGGACGGCCGCATCGTCGAACAGGGGCCGCCTGCCGTGTTGATGGAACGTGCAGGGCGAGCGTACCGGCGCTTCGTCACGTCGTAGATGCCCTTGGCGCGTCGGTCAAACCCTTGGTCATCCGCCAAGGAACTGCGTTGTTCTCATACTACGACTCCACAATCTCAACAGTACCGGCGTCCCCATGCAGCCCGTATTGCCGGCTCACACAACACAGCGACGACACCAGTCGCACAGCGTTGGACGCGCCGCGCATCTTGAATGCGCCCGACCGCTGCAGGCATTCGCACTTGAAGTACAACTCGGCACCCAACGCGGCATCGAGCGACCGGCTGGTGAGGACTGGCGTGCGATGAACGAGACCGGCGATGCGGCGCGACGCCGCCACGACATCGGCCCGCGTCACCATCAGTCCGAATTCGGCTTGTAGCTGTCGCGGAGCACAACGGTGCGGTTGAAGACAGGCCGAACCAGGGAGTAGTCACGTCCGTCCTTGACGAAATAGCCCTTGCGTTCGAATTGGAAGGACGCCGCGTCGCTCGCGACGATGGCCGGCTCTACCATGGCGGACGCAACCTCCAAGGAGTGCGGATTCAGCGCCTCGAGGAAGTTGCGCGAATTCGGACTCTGGTCGTTGAAGAGCCGCTCGAACAGCCGG
This sequence comes from Pseudomonadales bacterium, assembly GCA_047518105.1. Classification (GTDB taxonomy): domain Bacteria; phylum Pseudomonadota; class Gammaproteobacteria; order Pseudomonadales; family Azotimanducaceae; genus VXYL01. Next base: position 12,365 of record JAKZRQ010000130.1, read on the forward strand.
ACTTCGGCCGCCACGGCCGTGTTCGCATCAACCCAGTGGATCACCCCCTTGGGCTTGAGGCCGCTGGTGTCGCTGCCGCTCTTCGACTCGGGTACGTAGTGGCAACGCAACTCCTCGATCCCACCGGCGTCGTTCTTGACGATCTCGTCGCACACGATGATGTAGCCGTAGCGCAGGCGCACCATGCCGCCGGGAGTCAAGCGCCGGTACTTTCGCGGCGGCGACTCCATGAAGTCCTCGCGCTCGATGTAGAGAGTGCCCGAAAAGGTCATCTCCCGGGTCCCGCGCTCGGGCTGCTGCGGATGCCACGGGGCCGTCACGGTCTCGACGCCGCCATCGTAGTTCGTCAACACCACGCGCAGTGGATCGAGCACGGCCATAGCGCGCGGAGCGGCGGCTTCCAATTCGCGGCGAACGCAGAACTCGAGGAGACCGTACTCCACGGTACCATCCGACTTGGTAACGCCGATGCGGCGGCAGAACTCGCGGATCGCCCCCGGGGGATAGCCGCGTCGGCGCAGTCCGGCCAACGTCGGCATGCGCGGATCGTCCCAGCCCATCACATGACCGTCGTCAACCAGCGCGGAGAACAGGCGCTTCGACATCACGTTGTATTCGAGCGCCAACCGCGAGAACTCGATCTGCGGCGGGTGGAAGTTGATCGCGATGTTGTCCAGCACCCAATCGTACAGTGGTCGATGGTCCTCGAACTCCAAGGTGCACAGGGAGTGGGAGACGCCTTCAAGCGCGTCGCAGATGCAGTGGGTAAAGTCGTACATCGGATAAATGCACCAGGCATCGCCCGTACGATGGTGGTCGGCGTGTCGGATGCGGTAGAGCACCGGGTCGCGCATGTTGACGTTGGGCGAGGCCATGTCGATCTTGGCGCGCAGCACATGGGCGCCGTCGGGGAACTCGCCGGCACGCATCCGTCGGAACAGATCGGCGTTCTCGGCGACAGCCCGGTCGCGGTAGGGGCTCGGCGTCCCGGGTTCGGTCAGCGTACCGCGCGTGGCGCGGATCTCATCCGCCGCCAAGCTGCACACGAACGCCTTGCCGCGCTCGATCAACTGTTCCGCGAACCGGCACAACTCCCCGAAATAGTCCGACGCGAAGGTCGGGCCTTCCCAATCGAACCCCAGCCACGCGATGTCGCGCTGGATCGCATCGACGAACTCTTCACTCTCGCCGAACGGATTGGTGTCGTCGTAGCGCAGGTAGGTCCTGCCGCCGAACTCCCCTGCGACCCCGAAGTTGAGACAGATGGACTTGGCGTGACCGATGTGGAGGTAGCCGTTGGGCTCCGGCGGAAACCGCGTGACCACCGTCTGGCTCGCGCCGGTTTGCAGATCCTCCCGGATCCGGTGGCGGATGAAGTCCCGAAGATCTTCGGACATCGGCGATCCGTACTGGTGCACAAGCGGCGAATTGTACCGACACCGGGGAGCGGACGGATTGGACCGATTGCGCGGTCATTGCGCGGTCTGCGCGCCGCGACTGCGATCGCCGGATCCGCGCGACACGCTGCTACACTGTCGGGATGCCCAACCTACTGCGCCACTGGCCGTCGCCAAGGACCGGTCTCGTCGTCGGCATTGTCGGCGCGTTGGTCGTCACGGTCCTGGTCGTCCTGGTCGCGACCGTCATTTGGCGCTTCGTGCCCACGACCCCGGAAAGCGATGTCGCGACGCGACTGGCCGGGGAGCGTTGGTACGCGGTGACGTTCCGGCACACGCCGATCGGACACTACCAAGCCACGGCGGGACGCACGGATGATGGCGACTTCGAGTTCCGCACGGTGCTGCGTTTCAGGCTCGAAGACAACGCCGAGACCCGCATAGAAGATCGCCTGGTCTTCCACCGCCGACCGCCGCACCGGCTTCTGCTGGCCGAGCACTCCTCCAGCGGGGATGGCTCCCAAACAAGGGTCTCCATCGCCGAAGGCACTGCGGAAGTGATCGAGGCCGGAACCTCGCGACGCACCGATGCCGACTCCGACTTGGAACTCGCCGACTATCTGGCGGTCGAGTCCTGGCTGGCGAGGGTTGACCGCCAGCCAGGCGAAACGCAGACGGCCCGCTCCGTCGACTTCGACGCACTCACCATCACGACCGATCATTGGCGCATTGTCGGCACCGAGAACGGCGAGGTAGAGATCGTCAACGAATCTTCCGTCGAGACCGCGCGGATCCATCTCGATGCCGAACTCCGCCCGCTGCGCATGGAATCCGGCGATCTATTGACCCTGCAGCGTGTGGCCGACGAGAACGCGGCGCGGATCTGGGAGCGCGGTCCAACGCTCTTCGGGGTGGCCAGCCACCGGGTGCCGGTTGACCGGGCGATCGCCCGTCCCGAGTCCTTGAGCCGCCTGGTGGTCGCCGTGGATCACGAACACGGCGACGAAGTCCATTGGCTGTCTTCCGAGGGTACCGGCCTGCTTGCCGCACAGGCAGATCCACGCAAGGCCGCATCCGCCGCCGACATTGGGCAAGCCACGGGTGCGACCGTCAGCTTTCCCGCCGGCGAACCTCGAATGCGCGATCTCGCGAAACGCGCCGTGGCGAGTCTCGACGATCCCGGCGCCAAGGCGAACGCGTTGACGATGTTCGTACACCACCACCTTCGCTACCGCGACACGGCCGGCGGTCGCACCGTTTTCGATACCGTCCGCGACCGCACCGGCGACTGCACCGAGTTCGCGGATCTCTACACCACCCTGGCGCGTGCCACCGGTCTGCCGGCGCGCACCGTGATAGGCCTCGCCTACCAGAAGGAGTTCCAATCGTTCGCCCTCCACGCCTGGAACGAGGTCGCCATCGACGGGTTCTGGCGGAGCGTGGATCCCACCTGGGGTCAGACATCCCTCGACGCCACGCATTTCGCGCTGCCGTCGGGAGATACCCTGGCGGCGATCACGGAGCTGCCGCATTTGAGTTTTCGGATCGTCGAGACGCTCTATTGAGCGTTCGGCAACGACCCAACGGTCATCAACACCTACCAAGCAAGCTCAAGAGGTATCAATGAAATCCCGAGAAGTCGTGCTGGCTCGCCGTCCCGTCGGCATGCCGAAGGTTGAGGACTTCGCCATCCGCGAAGTCGACCTGCCGGAGCCCGGTCCCGGCGAAGTCGTCGTCCAAAACGTTTGCATGTCGGTCGATCCGTACATGCGTGGGCGCATGATCGACCGCAGGTCCTACACCGCGCCATTCGAAGTGGGCGAGCCGCTGACCGGTGGCGCCATCGGCAAGATCGTCGGCTCCAACGATCCCAACTTGCCAGAAGGCGAACATGTCGAGTCCCACTTGGGCTGGCGCGAGGCATTCGTAGCCAACGCCGCCGGCCTTAGACGGCTCGGCAATCTGCAAGCTCCCGCTTCGGCCTATCTCGGCGTCCTCGGCATGCCCGGCATGACCGCATACGCGGGATTGCTGGATGTCGGCGCGCTCAAGGAAGGTGAGACGGTGTTCGTCTCCGGAGCGGCGGGGGCAGTCGGCAGCGCCGTGGGCCAGATCGCCAAGATCAAGAACTGCAAGGCCATCGGCAGCGCCGGCAGCCCGGAAAAGGTCCAGCATCTCACCGAGGATCTCGGCTTCGACCACGCCTTCGACTACCACGACGGCCACTTGGAACGCCAGATTCGCGAAGGTGCCTCCGAAGGCATCGACGTCTACTTCGACAACGTTGGCGGCGACCACCTGCAGGCGGCACTCAACTGCATGCGCCCGAGCGGTCGCATCCCCCTGTGCGGCGCCATCGCGCAGTACAACGCCACGGCACCGGTGCCCGGCCCGAACAATCTCACCATCGCCATCGGCATGGGGCTGACACTCAAGGGTTTCATCGTCTCCAACTTCAATCACCTGCGTGCGGACTTCATTCGGGACATGACGGCGTGGGTGACGAGCGGGCGGTTGAAGTACCGGGAGACGACCTTCGACGGCATCGACAAGGCGCCCGAGGCGTTCATCGGGCTGTTCACGGGGATGAACACGGGGAAGATGGTGGTCAACCTAGTGGTCGAACACCCTTGAAATGACGTGTCAGTGGTCGCCGGAACGTTCCGGGCACCGTCGCTTGCGACGGACAGGCGCGGTTACGCAGACGTAGCGGGTCTACTTCAAGCGACCGCAACGCGGGCCGGGGCGTTCCGGCGGCCACCCGAAGGGCGCGCCCACAAACGCCCATCCGCGTTGTTGGCACCTTTTGACGTATGCCCGATATGCCTTCAAGGTGCCGCCTAGCGGACTGGACGCTTGTGGACGCGCTGACACGTCATTTCAAGGGTGTTCGACCACTAGTGGTCCCCGGCAATCTGCCAACAAAACCGTTGGCAACAAAACCGTTGGCAACAAGTCAGCACCTTCTAGTCATCCTAGTCATCCTAGTCATCCTAGTCATCGGCCCGCGCGGCAGACCGAACTGCGAAGCATTCGTGACCGGATCGCACACGAATCGGTCACATCGGCAAGCGAGTTGTACCCCTATTTCAAGCGCGCTTGAGACACTAACCAACTTCCTGGAGCAGACAAGCGACGAACTGGTCGAATCGCTAGATACTTACAACCGTACGCCATCTTTTTCCTGACGCTGGAGAACAGAAGCGCCCGCTTGGCCATCGGCAACGAGTGTTCCGGACCCGCCGGCTTTTGGGGCCAGCCCGCAGCGGCGGGCCTCAGTCCTCCGCCGCCTCGATCAAATCCCGCGGCAGCGCCTTCTTCACGTCGGCGCCTAGCTCCCTGAACTGCTCAACCTGGCGAACCAGGTTGCCCTTGCCCGAGACCAGTCGGGCGTAGGCCGAGTCATAGGAGCGCTTGGCCGTCCTCAGGCTTTTTCCGAGTTGGTCCATGTCCTCGAGGATCACCCGGACCTTGTCGTACAGCGCTCCGGCCCGGCGGGCGATCTCCTGGGCATTGCGGCTCTGCTTCTCGTAGCGCCAGACGTTGTCGATGATGCGCAGGGTCATCATCAACGTGGTCGGGCTGACGATCACCAGGCGCTTCTCGAACGCCTCGGTGAAGATCGACGGGTCGCGTTCCATCGCCATGGTGAAGGCGGCTTCGACGGGCATGAACAACAGCACGAAGTCCAGCGAACGGACGCCATGCAGACGGTCGTAGTCCTGTCCCGCCAGGTTGCGCACATGGGTGCGCAGGCTCTGCACGTGGCGCGTGATCGCGGCTTCGCGGGTTGGTTCGTCGGTACCGGCCAGCGCCTGCTCGTAGGCCGCAAGCGATACCTTGGCGTCGACCACCACGTCCTTGTCGCCGGGTAGGCGAATGATCACGTCGGGTCTCTTGAGCTCGCCGCCCTCGTTGCGGAACGAGGTCTGCACCAGGTATTCGTGATCACGGCGAAGGCCCGAATCCTCCAGCACGCGCTCCAGCACCACTTCGCCCCAGCTGCCCTGTACCCGGGTGTCGCCCTTGAGCGCCCGGGTCAGGCTCTCCGCTTCGCGGTTGACCCGCTCGCTGGCTTCTTGCAGGTTGCGCACCTCGGTCAAGAGCGATGCGCGATCCTTGGCGTCGGTGGTGTAGACCTCCTCGACGCGCTGTTTGAAGTCCTTGATCTGGTCCTTGAACGGGGTCAGCACGCTGTTGAGCTGCTCGGTGTTCGCCGTGCGCAGGCGTTGCCCCTGGTGCTCGAAGATCTGGTTGGCGAGCAGTTGGAACTCCTTCTTGAGGGCGTCGCTCGCTTCCTTGAATAAGGCTTCCTTCTCGCGGTATCCCTTCTCGGCTTCGTCGAGCCGGGTGCGGATCTCGGTCAAGTGGAGCTTGGCCGCACCGGCGTCGGCCCGCGCTTCGGCAACCTCTTCGCGGGATTTCTCAAGTTGGCTTGTTAGCTGACTGTTTTCACTCCGAAGGCGAATGCCGTCCGCCTTCGAGACTTCATGCCGTTCGGAGATTTCCCTCAGTTCCCGCTGGGTGGTGGTCAATTCCGCCGCCGCGCGTTCCGCCGTTCGCGCGCGAACGTCCAAGCGTTCCTCCATGAGGCGTTTGTCGAGCGCGGCCGTCTCCGTCTGGCGACCGAGGGCGGTATCGACTTCGCGCTGGTAGCGCCGCCGCAACCACCAGGCGGCCACCAAGGACCCGACGACCATGCCCGCCGTCAACGCTAGTCCAATGATCCCTATGCCGTCCATGGCGTCACCCCCCTCGGTGGGTTTGCGTTGTTGTCGCGTCCTATCCCGGCGGCGACCGTTTGAACACCGGCTGGCGCTTGTTGAGGAACGCGTCGACCGCCTCCTTGTGTTCGGCGGAGACGTAGGCTTTCGCGAGCACTTCGCCCTCCCGTTGCTGCACCAAGGCGATGTCGGACTCGGAACCGTTCTTGGTCAGCAGTTCCTTGACCCATCGCAGATGGGGCGCCGGGTTCGCGCCGATCTCGCGGGCCAAGGCCGTCGCCTCCCCGATCAAGTCATCCGCAGCCGTCAGCCGATCCGCAAGCCCTAGGTCGAACGCTTCCGTTCCAGAGTAGAGCCTCCCGGTCAAACACATCTCGCTCGCGCGACCGAGGCCGATTCGCTGCACCAGAAAGTGCGAACTTGCCAACTCCGGCGTGACACCCATCTTAACGAAGAACATCCCGAATTTTGCATCCTCCGAGGCGATGATGACGTCCATCGGCAAGATCATGGTGACCCCGACACCCACGCAGGCGCCGTTGACGGCCGCGATCAGCGGCTTCGAGGAACGCACCAGCTCGATCCAATCGCCCCCGCCGCGCTGTTCGTCGCCGCTCCGATCCATTCGTGCTTTGAAGTTGTCCTGGATGTCGGCGCCTGCACAGAATCCTCGACCCGCGCCGGTAACGACCATGGCACCGACCTGTGGATCGTCGTTGCAGTCGCTGATCGCCGCGTGCAGTTCACGGTGCATCTCGTTCGTCCACGCGTTCAACCGTTCTGGTCGATCGAGCGTGATGACGGCGATGTCGTCGCCCTTGTCGACCCTGATCGTGTTGAACGATTGACCCATGGCGATCAGTACCCGGTGTGTTCCCGCTGCGTTTCAGCGGTCTTTCGGGCCCTAGCCAAGTCCGATGCCGCAGCCCGCGCCAGGAAGGCCCCGTCCGTCCCGAGAGTCACCAGGTTGAAGCCCTGTTCAAGGTACTGCTGGGTCCGTTCGAGGCTGCCGGTGTGTATGCCCGCACCAATACCGTGTTCGCGGCAAGCGGCCAGGATCTTGGCGACGGTCTCGATGTGTTTGGGGTTGTCGTCCTGACCAGGCGTGAGCCCCAGCGCAAAGGCGAGATCGGCCGGGCCGATGTATATGGGATCCAAGCCCGGGGTCGAGGCGATTTCGTCGAGATTGTCGATACCCTCCGCGGTCTCCACCATGGCGATGCAGGCGATCTGGCCGTTGGCTTCCCCCGTGTAGCCGCGACCGGCATACAGGGCGGCGCGAATGGGCCCGAACGAGCGCAGGCCGTCCGGCGGGTAGCGGCAGGCCGAAACGGCCCGGGCAGCTTCTTCGCGGTTGTTGACCATGGGCACGATCACGCCGTAGGCGCCGGCATCCAGCGCTTTCATGATCTCGTAGGGTTCGTTCCACGGTACCCGGACCAGCGGAACGGTGTCCCGGGTCGAGATCGCGGGCAGCATGTAGGTGAGATCGTCGTAGCTCAACATGCCGTGCTGAAGGTCTACGCAAAGCCAGTCGAAGCCCAAGCTCGACATGGTCTCCGCAGTATAGGCATTGCCGATGCTGAGCCAACCGCCCACTGTGGCCCCCCCTGCGCGCCAAGTAGCCAGTGCCTTGTTTTCTCTCATCTTTAGGCCCTGCCGATTCCTTCCAAGTGGTTTGCAGCCGAGGATTGTATAGAATTCGGCGGCTTTGGAGGGTGTCCAACGCGCCCGACGGGCATCGAGGGGGAGCCAGTGGAAGAAAAGCGAGAGGCGGTCGCACCGCGTTCGCCAGAGGGGGTCGGAGCGTCCCCTGCTTGGGACCCGGGGTTTGCCGTACGCCCCGAACTTGCGAACGCCATCGCCGAGGTGACGGCACCGGGCAAGCCCCACGAGACCCGGGTCGAGAACATTCGCGGCGTCGACTTCACCGTGTTCGCCACCGCGCCGGCGAATTTGCGCGAACTCTACGCCAGCGGACTCGACCACGCCGACAAGGACTTCTACGTCTACCAGGACGAACGCCATACCTACCAGGCCATGTGCGATCGAGCGGCCCAGTGCGCCAACCGCTTGAAGTCGCACGGCGTTGCATCGGGCGACCGCATTGGCATCGCGCTGCGAAACTACCCGGAGTGGGTCGCCGCGTTCATGGCGATCACCGGGATGGGAGGCGTCGCGGTGGCCATGAACGCCTGGTGGTCGGGCGACGAACTCGTCTACGGCATCGAGGACAGCGGTCTCGAGATTCTGTTCACGGACGTCGAACGCACCGAGCGGCTGGCGCCCCATCTGGGCCGGCTCGGCATCAAGGTGGTCACGGTTCGCCACCGCCGCGACGGACTCTCCACCTGGGAAGAATTCATCGACGGCGCGTCCACCGAAATGCCGACGCCGAGCATCGAGCCGGAAGACAACGCGACCATCCTCTACACATCCGGCTCCACGGCGCGCCCCAAGGGCGTGCTGTCCACTCATCGGGCGATCACCAACGCCCTCCTGGGCTGGGAATGCGGGGGCGCCATCGCCATGGCACTCAACCCGCAAATGGCCGCTGCGGTTGGCCGCGCAGCACCCGTACCCCAGGATCCGCCGGCGATCATTCTCACCGTGCCGTTGTTCCACGTGACCGGTCTCGTGGTGCAGATGCTGTCGTCGTTCCGCCGCGGCCGGAAGGTCGTCGGCATGTACAAGTGGGACGTGGAAGAAGCCCTCGGGATCATCGAGGCCGAGCGCATCACCGAGTTCAACGGCGTACCCACCATGGCCTGGGAACTTGTGCAGTCGCCGAACCGCGGCAAGTACGACCTGTCGAGCTTGAAGAGCGCCGGCGGCGGCGGTGCGCCCATGGCCCCGGAACATGCTCGACAGATCGACAAGACCATCGCCAAGGGTGCGCCGGGTACGGGTTGGGGCATGACGGAAACCCAAGGCCTGGCCACCACCATCGGCGGTCCCGCCTTCCTCGACCGCCCGCGCAGTTGCGGTCGGGCCGTTCCGCCCATCGTGAAGGTCAAGGCGGTCAAGAGCGACGGCACCGACGCCGCGCCCTTCGAGACCGGCGAACTGTGGATCTGGGGGGTGATGAACCTCTCGGAGTACTGGAACAAGCCCGAAGCAACCGCCGAGACCCTGACCGACGGCTGGGTGCATACGGGCGACATCGGCCACCTGAACGAAGAAGGCTACGTGTTCATCACCGACCGTGAGAAGGATATGGTGCTCCGCGGCGGCGAGAACGTCGGCTGCCAGGAAGTGGAAGCGGTACTCTACGACCACCCGAGGGTCCTGGAAGCCGTCGTGTTCGGCGTTCCCGACGAGCGTCTGGGGGAGACGCTGGCTGCTATCGTGGTGGCCAAGCCGGACGAAACGCTCACCGGCGAGGACGTTCAGGCGTTCGCCGCCGAACATCTCGCCAAATTCAAGGTGCCGGAACATGTCTGGATCCGCACCGAACGCCTGCCGCGCATTGCTTCGGAGAAGATCTTCAAGCGAGGCTTGAGGGAGGAAGCCATCAAGCTGTTGGAGTCGCAAAACACATGACCGAAATCAGCCCAGCGCCTAGCCCGCATTTCTCACCAGGGACCGTGATGATCGCGGAGGATTTTGGCCCGTGTGTACACGGGGCCAAAAGACCCGCGAGGACGCGGCCAGCGCAGTCCGCCATCGGCACGATCATCGACATCGCGGTCAAACTAGTGAAACCCAAGAGCTCTTTGACGCCGACAAGCGGCCTGGTGAGAAATGCGGGCTAGGAAGCGCCTAGAAAAAGAGTCGCGATGCAGTTGCCCCGGGCGGCAGATGTCGCCAACCTGGCGCAGCGATATGCCTTGGAACTGGAGGCCCTCGCGCCGATCGCCGACATTGTCGAGGTGGCGAGTCCATCGCCTGACGGGTTCGTCGAAGGGGCATCGGACTGCGATGCGGTCATCACCTCCTGGGGCTTTCGCTTGGACGAATCCATCGTCAGCCGACTCGACAGGTGCGTAGTCATCGGGGTCGGCAGCGTCGGCGTCGATATGGTGGACGTGGAAGCCGCGACGCGTGCCGGCATCGTGGTCACCAACACTCCGGACGTGTTCATCGAGGAGGTCGCCGACCACGCCATGATGCTCCTGCTGTCCGCGATCCGGCGCACCAAGGAGCAGAACATCCTCGCCGCCGAAAGCCACTGGTTCCGCGGCCGACCGATGCTGAACCACGTACCACGGTTGATGGGCCGTACCTTGGGCCTCGTCTCCTTCGGCAACGTTGCGCGCTGTACCGCCGTCCGCGCCAAGGCGTTCGGCTTGAATGTCATCGCCTACGACCCTCATGTCAGCGAACTGACCATCGGCGAGCACGGCGTCGAACCGGTGGCATGGCACGAACTGCTGGAGCGCTCGGACTACATCAGCATCCACTCGCGGGACAACGAGGAGACCCACCACAGCCTGAATGCAGACGCCTTCGCGCGGATGAAGGACGGCGTGGTCATCGTCAACACCGCCCGCGGGACCATCATCAAGGAAGACGACCTGATCGAGGCACTCGGCAACGGCAAGGTCCAGTCGGCGGGTCTGGACGTGCTGGAGACGGAACCACCCGACCCGGACAACCCCCTCCTCACCATGGCGAACGTGATCATCACGCCACATGTCGCCTCCGCCGCTACCCGCATGAGGCCCACCGCACGTCGTCGAGTCGGACGCGAGGTCACCCTGGTGCTGCGCGGCAAGTGGCCGATGAGTTGCGTGAATCCGACCGTGCTGCCATAGACGCCGCTCGAACGCTGGCAGCCCTATCCCATCAATCGGGGGCCAAACCGGTAAGGCAAGAGCTTACCTTCGCCTAGCTTGCGAGGCGGCGGGCTAGCGAGCCGCGTTCGCCGGTACGAAGAACACCGCAAGCCAATGCTCCTCGATGCGCTGGAAATACCCCCGGCCTGCCGCGACAGGGGCTTCGGATGCGCAAGGGCGCGTTGTAGCCGCTCTGAACGTTCCATATAAACAGGGTGTTATCTCGACATCCTCGAAATTCAGGAACTCGCCAACGGCAGGATTGACCGCCTTGTAGACGGCCTCCTTGGCGCCGAACAGCATCGTGGCCCAGTCCTCTTCGGCCAGTCGCCGGTGCTCCCGTTCAACGAGAACGCGCCCGGCCAGTCGAGACGTGACCCGATCTTCCAGTTCCAAGTCGACGCCTATTCCGGCGAATCGACCGAGCGGACCCACGATCGCCAGGGCAAGCGTCCGGCTGTGCGTGATGGACCCGACGACTTGCGGCGGCCAGACCGGCATCCTGCCCCGCGCCGTTACGGGCCAGTTTTCGATTCCGGTCTGCCCAAGCGCGTGGCGGGCGACTCGACGACCCGACGAGTACCCGGCGGCGCGCACCTCTCGCATCCGGTCCAGTCCCACCCGTTCCGCAGGCAACAGGGAGTTGGCGTGATCGGCAACGCGGCCGCACGCGACGGCTATCCCTTCGCGGTCCGCGAACGGCAGTTCCACGGGCACGACGCGGTCGAGGAACTGTACTCGTCCCCCTCGTCCCGATCGTTTCCCGGATGCAGCGTCAACGGCTATCAGGAATCACTCCTCGATTGGCTAGCGACCTTCTCGCGAACCCAAATCCGGTGCCTGCGGCAACCCGGGACATCATCATCGGATCGTCGTTCCCATGGTACGCAGTGCTCGTGATGGTGGCGCCCGTGATACGCTCTTTCAACACGAGCGTCGGCGGAGAGCCTTGGTTGCCGCTTCGACGATGTCCCCATAACCAGCTTGGATCAAGAAATGATGCTCGTCGAGCAAATCTGGACCGATAACGCGTTCCGCAACTTCAACTACCTCGTCGCCTGCTCCGAGACCGGGGAAGCGCTCGCGATCGACCCCTTGGACTACGGCAAGTGCCTCGCGGCCGCGAAGGCCAAGGGCTGGGAGATCACGCAGGTGCTGAACACGCATGAGCACGGCGACCACACCGGTGGCAACGGCCCCATCATCGAAGCCACCGGCGCGAAGCTCTTGGCCCATCGCAATGCCGGGCCTCGAATCGACGGCATCGACATCGGTCTCGCCGCCGGCGACACCGTCAGCGTCGGCCGAACGGTCGAATTGCTGGCGTTGGATACGCCCGGTCACACCATGTGCCATATCTGCCTGCTGTCGAAAACGGACCAGCCTGCCCTATTCAGCGGCGACACGCTGTTCAACGCCGGTGCGGGCAACTGCCATGGCGGAGGCCACCCGAAGGAACTCTACGAGACGTTCGTCTCCCAACTCGACAAGCTGCCGGACAGCACGCAGGTCTATCCCGGACACGACTACGTCACCAACAACCTCGAGTTCACGCTGGACAGGGAGCCGGACAACGCCGCTGCCGCAAAACTCCTTGCCGACTTGGAGGAGAGCCACGATCCGGGACGCGCCATGGTCACAACCCTGGCCCAGGAGAAGGAGTTCAACACCTTCTTCCGGTTGCAGAGCCCGACGGTGATCGCCAGGTTGCGGGAGGCGTTTCCCGACATGCCGGAGGAACCCCGGTCCGAGGATGTGTTTCTGCGCCTACGGGAATTGCGCAATAGCTGGTGAGGACCAGCACCGACCGCGCCTGGTGCCCAGGGGGGGAGTCGAACCCCCACGCCACAAGGACACTGGAACCTAAATCCAGCCCGTCTACCAGTTCCGGCACCTGGGCAAGCGCGAAGCATAGGCTCCCGATTCGTCCCCGGCAAGAAAACAACCGCAACGCCCGCGCGCTATCCTACCCGCGCCGCCCGGGTGGTGAAATTGGTAGACACAAGGGACTTAAAATCCCTCGGAGCAATCCATGCCGGTTCGACTCCGGCCCCGGGCACCAACTAACGATGCGTCTAGTGAGCGCCGGGGTTGAGAATGTCGGGTTGGAGGAAGACGCCGCCGACGCAATCGCCGTCGTGGTCGTAGATCCGCCATTCGTCTTGTGCGGCGCGCTTGAAACGGATGTGGCTCATAGGCTGCTCCTCGGTTGGGTGACGGGGTCGCGGCGATCAGGCTCGGGCGGCGCCTTGCCGCACTTCGGGCACAGGTGTCAATGGCAACTGAAATGGCGTACTTCTGGCAATCGAAAATGTCACGGTTCTTTGGAGTCCACTACTCGTTTGGTTAGTCTTCTCCCGGTGATGTTCGCGCGTTTCGAGCTGGACACACAGAGCGTAGCGACAGGAGTCCAGCTCGAAACGCGCCGCGAAGCCGACGGGGCGGGTCACGCGGCGTCTCCCCGAACCCCGTCTTCGTCGTACCGGGCGGGACGCAGCAGGTCCTGGTCCGCCCGCATCCGGTAGCTGTTGCCGCGGATGTTGACGATGTGGCATTGGTGCAGCAGGCCATCGATCGCCGCCGCCGCCGTGACGTCGTCGCCGAGCACGCTCCCCACTCCTCGAAGCCCTCGTTCGACGTCAGCACGGTCGACGCCCGCTCGTGGCGCGCGTTGACAAGCCGGAAGGGAACAGACGCCAGAAGACTCCCAAAAAATCGAAGCAATAGCGACCCTAACGCCTAGTGCGTCTCGCTGCGCGAGCGCGCGCCTGACGGCGCGTTCAAGAGCGCTGCCCACCGCTGTTCGTATGCAACCCAAGTGTCAACATTCGGCCTGCTCAAGGATTCTAGATTGCGTACACCTTTCGTGGGACCAGCTCGGTGGCCGTACGCCTGGCCACCGGTCCACAGCCTCGCTAATGGGGTCCCCGACAACGGGCCGCCTTGTACTCGGCCTCGGTGGGCGTCCCGCCACCGCTGATCTTCTCGACCAGTTTCTGCTTCGCGACGGCTTCAGCTCGGCTCAACTTACCGCCGAAATCCGCCGTGCCGCCTTCCTTGCGTATGGCTTCCAAGTCGGTCCAGCCGTCGTCGATGCAACGCCGTACGAACTCCCGGACGACTGGGTTTGTGTCGTCCAACTCGTACTGATACGTCCATCCACAGCCGCCGATGCCGATTGTGGCCGCAGCGAGTACCGCCCAGCCGCCGAGGGGCATGCACAGCACACGCAGAGCGCATAGCCTGATGGTTTTCATCGGAATGCCCCTTTTCTGGTTCAGGTGCTACAGTCTCGCGCGTTTGTCCGTGGGACGTCAACCGAATAGGGGTGTGCGACAGGGCTATTCAAAAGTCGTCCTGACGGTGTTATTGGCGTCTCGGCTGGATTTGGCGCTGGCCATTCAAAAGTCGTTGTGGTAGAAACGGCGTCATGGAAAGGCTGGACATGGAGAGCGCCGGTCGCTGGCTGCGCGAGGTGGAGGTGCGCCCGGTGCTCGGCGTCGGGGAGCGGCGGCGCTGGGACGCGCTGGTGGCGAAGCATCACTACCTGCCCTTCCACGGCCTGTTCGGCAAGTCGCTGCGGCACGTGGCGGTGCGGGGGGAGACCTGGCTGGCGCTGCTGGGCTGGCAGGCCGGGGCGTTCAAGGTCGGGGTCCGCGACGCGTGGATCGGCTGGTCGCGGGAGCAGCAGTTCTCGCGGCTGCACCTGATCGCGAACAACGGCCGCTTCGCGGTGCTGGAGGAGGGCCGGGTTCCGAACCTGGCGTCGCGGGCGCTCGGGCTGAGCCTGCGCCGGCTGGCGCGGGACATGCGGGACGCGCACGGGCACCCGGTGCTGCTGGCGGAGACGTTCGTGGACCCGTCGCGCTTCGCCGGCACCTGCTACCGGGCGTCGAACTGG
>JAKZRQ010000131.1:0-10074 GCA_047518105.1 Pseudomonadales bacterium
CCCCACTCGATCACGTTCATCGCGGCATCACGGTCGAGCCCCAGCCACAGGTCACCAACGGTTCGGGGATCGGTCCGCATACGCTCGACAATCTCCGCGCGACGCAAGTCGTGGAGAAACTGGGGAAGTATCGTCGGCACGTGAGCCACTCGTTTCAGGTGTTGTCGCTTGCCTAAGACTGTATTTTAATACAGTAGAGTTGCAATAACGACTACATTGTCGGACATTGTCGGTGGAAGTATGGCCACCATACGTGATCGCGTGCAGTGTCAGCAGATCTCGAACGACAATGTCGCGTAGCCTGCGGCTTCGATGGCCTGAGCAACATCCCGGGTGCCGTCGGGGCACAGGGCCACCATCGAACCGCCACCGCCGCCGCCGGTGAGCTTCGCGCCGGCGGCGCCGCGTCCACGGGCGATGTGGATGAGTTCCTCCAGCTCGCCCGTGGACACCTGCAGGGCGCTGAGGTAGCCGTGGCAGAGGTTCATGAGTTCGCCGAGTTCCAGAAGCTCTCCGTCGCGCGCCGCATCGGCGCCGGCGCGGGTCAAGGCGTCGATCTGATCGAAGATGCCTTCGTAACGCGCCCGGTTTCGGCGCCATGCGGCGGCGACGAGGGCGACGCTGGTCGCGGTCAGGCTTTCCTTGCTGGACAGTCCCACCACCACGGGCAGCGGCTTGGCGAGGGTCAATTCGGTGAATTCCGCCATCGGCGAGCCGTCCGGGGGGGCGGCGCCCG
The DNA here is from genome assembly GCA_047518105.1 of Pseudomonadales bacterium. Classification (GTDB taxonomy): domain Bacteria; phylum Pseudomonadota; class Gammaproteobacteria; order Pseudomonadales; family Azotimanducaceae; genus VXYL01. The sequence goes on from JAKZRQ010000131.1 coordinate 737, forward strand.
CGTTGCGGTAGAGCATGGTCGTGCCGTAGGTGGCGAGCGTGTTGTCCACTCCCGACGGGGTGCCGTGGGCAGCCCGTTCGCAGTCGAAGGCGAAGGCGTTGACCTCCCGAGCCTTGAGCCCGAGACCGAAGTGCAGATCCAGGGCGCGAACGACGCTTACCGCCAGGGCGGAGGAACCGCCGAGACCCATGGCCCGGGGGACGTTCGGAAAGACCTCGATCGTCATCGCGCGGTCGGCGAGTTCGAGGCGTTCGAGCAGAAGCGAGAGGATCCGTGCCGCACCGGTCGGGTGTTCGTCCACGGGGCGCACACGCTGCTCGATGCCCCACCGCGGGATCACGAGTTGCACACCGTCGTTCGCATCCAACACCCGCGCTTCCACGGCCAGCGGAATAGGCGCCGCGAGGGCGGAACGGCCGTACACCACGGCATGCTCGCCGAGCAGGATCACCTTGCCGCAGGCCGAACTGCGCGGCTCGGCGCCGGCAAGGCCTGCTTGGACGGACTTCTCGCCGGCCAGATGGCGGACGATCTCCTCGGCCTTCCAAACCTTGATGTCCTCGCTCTCGATCAGCGTCTCGACCACCTTGTCGAAGAGTTCTTCGGGGACGTTCGCCGCCGAGGCGACGCTGCGGGCGTGCAGCGTCATGTGGTTCTGCTGGATACCGGCGGTGGACAGGGCGCGCAGGGCCGCGTAGTTCTGCGCCAGACCCACGGCCCCCATGACCGCCGCGAGCTCGGCCGCGTTGGGGGAGCCGAGCAGCCGGTGGTTGAGCCGCACGGTGGGGTTGGTCGTGAGCGAGCCGCCGACGGTGCCGACCTTCATGGGCATTTCGATTTCGCCCACCAGGTCGCCGTCGTCGTTCCCGTGCCAGCGCGTCAAGCCGCGGTACCGGCCGCTGCGCGCAGCGTAGGCGTGGGCGGCGGCCTCGATGGCACGGAAGTCGTTGCCGGTGGCGATGGCCAAGGCGTCGACCCCGTTCATGATTCCCTTGTTATGGGTGGTTGCCCGGTATGGGTCGACCAGGGCCAGATCGTTGGCGAGAATGATGCCGTCGCGTACCTCGGCACCGGAATAGCCCTTGACCGCCAGGTTCTGCACCGGGATGCGTACTCGGGCGCGTACCAGCGAACGGTCCGTCAGGTTGGAGAGGATGCGCAGGAAGACCTTGCCGCCGGTGACCGCCTCGACCAGGCTCGCGATGCCTTCGCACATGCCGTTGACGATGTTGGCGCCCATGGCGTCACGGGTGTCCACGAGGAGGTGCAGCACCAGCATGTCGTGGCGTCCGGTGCCGGGACCGCCGTCTTCGGGGGCGCGGTGCAGGAACACTTCCACGTCGCGGGCACCGCCGCCCCGGGCCACCATCTTGGGATGCAGGCTGTTGGCGAGGTTGAGGACATCCGCCTTGCGATCCAGCAGCGCTTGGCGCGCGCGGTTCGGAGCGGCGATGTTGACCACTTGGACCTGGCCGATGAGGATCGGGTCGGTGACCTCGGTCTGAAAACCGCCGGACAACCGCGCGGTCCGCGCCGCACCGGACAACCCGGCGACGATGGACGGTTCCTCCACGGACAGCGGCACGATGTAGTCGCGGCCGTCGATCAGGAAATTGAGCCCGAGCCCCAGCGGCAGGCCGAACACGCCGACCACGTTCTCGACCATCTTGTCCGCAATGTGCAACTTCAAGGTGTGCTCGCCGGACGTCAGCGCGCGCAGGTCGTCGTCGGTCAGCAGCCCCCGGTCGCGGAGCGCGGCGATGCGCTTCTCCACGTCCATCTTGAAGAAGTTCGGGATGCGCGATCCGGTTGATCGATCAACCGGTACGGACTCTGACGCCATCGGGTGATATCTCCATCGGTAGAATCGTCAGGCCAGACGCCCGGGCTCGCTGTTCGAACGCCCGCAGCGGCCCGGGTTCGGTGGCCGCTCCCAGTCCGCTATCGCCACCACCGGCGCCGCAGGGCTTGTACACGACGCCGCAGCGTTCGGCAAGTGCGCGCGCCCGTCGGTGACCGGGGCCGAAAACGCCGATGCGGGCGGTCTGGTCGAAGCGTTCGAGCACGTCGGCATATTCGCCCAAAGCCTCGACGAAGGTGTCAGCATTTCCTGTGCAATCGACGACTTCCCGGGCAGCGGCGGCCAGTCGTTCAAGGGCGGCGGTCGCGCCCTGACGCCGCCAAGCCTCGAACGTGGCCAGCAACGACGTCGTGCGCGTGCCCGTGCCGGTGAACACGAATGTCATGTGGATGCCAGGCGGCAGACTCACCGGCGTCGCGACGCGATCCTCGAAGCGGATCACGCCGCCGGTCACTGCCGCGGCGACGTCGAGTCCGCTGCCCCCGCCTTGGAAATCGGCGTGCAAGTCGTACAGGTCGGGGAGACGCGGGGCACGCCCGCCGAGCACGCCGAACGCCGTTGCCAAGGCGGTGACCGTGGCAGCGCTTGAGCCGACGCCGAGCTTGACGCCGCGGCGGTAGCACGGCGTCGAGTCCATTCGGACATGGAGGTGTTCGGGCGCGTCCAATTCGGCGATCGCGCGTCGGGCGATGCCGGGCAGGGTGGTCGGCGGCGCGTTGAACGCGTCGGTCTTCGAGAGCGAGAGATCGCCCTCGAAGCCCGTGCTGACGAATCGCCAGTTGCCCGAGTCGCACGCCGTCAACGTGCACGTCACCCGTCGGTCCACGGCGGCCACCAGTGCCGGCGCGCCGGCGAGGACGGCGTACTCGCCGCTGAGTACGAGTTTGCCGGGTGCGGAGGCCTCGATCATGGTTACAGGTCGACGCCGAGGCGTGCACCGGAACCGAGCGCGCTGGGCACGACCTCGAGCACTCCCGGCGTCCTGGCCAACGCCGCGGCAACCCGTCCAGCGGACCCGGGGGCGCACACGGCCTTCACTTGGGGACCGGCGTCGATGGTGAAGAAGACGGGCGAGCCCTCGCCACGCAGTTGGCGAACGACCTCCATGACCGCCACCGTCGCCTGGTTCCAGTAGACGAGCCCAGGACGGGAGGAGAGCATCAGCGCGTGCAGCTTCAGGCAACTGTGTTCGGCCACCGCCGCCAAGGTGCCGAAGTCGCGTTCCGCCACCGCTCGGCAGGCGGTCTCGAAGTCGGTTTCGGTGCTGCGGCACCAGGCGTCGTAGAAGGGCGAGGTGGTGCGCGAGCGTTCCATCCCGGCGGTTGAAGACACCGGCTTCGCGGCTTCGTCGGTGACCGCGACGACGACTTCCAGCGGCCAGGCGTCCTTGTCCAGCAGTTCCGCGCCCGTCCATTCGCCATGCCGTGCCGCCAAGGTGGCGAAGCCGCCGAACATGGACCGCGCCGCCGAGGCCGAACCCCGACGCGCCCAGGCCGATCGGGCCGCTGGCGCCAGGCCGAGATCGAAGGTGCCGTCGATGGCGGTGACCAGTGCCGCAAACCCGGATGCGGAGGAAGCGAGACCCGCCCCGGTGGGGAAGTCGTTGCGGGTGGCGATGGCGACCGGCGGCAGGTCGAAGGCATCCCGCATGGCGTCGATCAGGGTTTGGATCTTGGCATCCGTGCGCATTTCGCCGTTGATGCGGACCGAGTCCCGATCGGCGGCTTCGACTGCGGTGGTAGTCGTCAGCGCCGCCACGGTGACCGACAACGAGGGCGTTGCGGGCACGTTTCCGGGACCGGGACGCTTGCCCCAGTACTTGACCAGTGCGATGTTGGGATGCGCTACGGCGGTGGCCATGCCGGCTCAGATCGTCGAATACCCGGGCGGCGGGCTGAACGAGAAGCCCTGTTGCTCCAGCCACTGCGCGATGCCGATGGTCACCAGGTCGCCGTACTCGGGGCCGATCAACTGCACGCCGATGGGTAGGCCGGCGGCATCGGGACCGGTGGGAATCACTGTCGCCGGCAGGTATGCGCCGCTGGCCAGCCCCGCCCAGAACACCTGGTTGAAGTAGGGCTCGTCGGTGCCGTTGACCATGATCGTGCGCTCGCCGAACGGTCGATGGTCGTGGCGGAACGCGGAGGTCGCCATGGTCGGCGCGATGAGCACGTCGAAGCGCTCGAAGAACCCATGCCACTGCCAGCGCAGTCGCGTGCGTTGCTCGTTGTTCGCGGTCCAATCGCGGAAACGCGCGACCTGGGAGCGCTGGATCGCCGCGGCGCGACTATCGTCCGCCGGGTCCAAGGCGTCCACCCGACGCGTCACCTCGTCGTAGCGCTCCGCCGGAAGGCGTGCCGACATCGTCGCCTGCAGCAGGCACTGGTAGACGGTGTGCGCGTGTTCGGCGTCCACGGGGCGGGCGTCGAAATCCACTTCCGCGCCCGCTTGCTTGAGCGCGTCCGCCACCAGGTCGACGCGCTCGGCGACGCTTTCGTCCACGCTCGCCATGGGGTCGTCCCGCCAGACCGCGACCTTGAGTTCGCCGGGTGCCTTGGCCAGCTTGGGCAGTTCGAGCCTGAGCCCGCGGGATGCGATCTCGTCGGGCCCTCCGGTGATGTCCACGGCGAGGGCGAGATCGGTCGCCGATCGCGCCAGCGGGCCGATCACCGAGATGTCCGAAGGGCTCAACACCCCGCGCGTGGCGTGACCGCGCGGGGGCAGCAGCATCCACGTCGGCTTGTGGCCGAAGACGCCGCAGAAGTGAGCCGGGTTGCGGATCGAGCCGCCGATGTCCGAGCCCATCTCCAAGCCGGTCATCCCCGCGGCCAGGGATGCCGCCGAGCCTCCCGAGGAACCGCCGGGCGCGCGTTCGAGATCCCAAGGGTTGTTGGTGGTGCCGTAGATCGCGTTGTAGCTCTGGAAGTCCGACAGCATCAGCGGCACATTGGTCTTGCCGAAGATGACGGCGCCGGCGCCCTTCAACCGGGTGATGGGCAAGGCGTCCCTTTCGGCGATGCTGTCCTTGAGTTCGGGCGTGCCCCAGGTAGTCGGCGTGCCGGCAACATCGTAGGACTCCTTGACGGTCATCGGCACGCCATGGAGCGGTCCCCAATCCTGGTTGGCGGCAAGGGCGGCATCCGCCGCCTTCGCCCGTGCCAGGGCTTCGTCGCGGATCTGGACGATGATGGCGTTGAGGTCGGGATTGAAGCGGTCGACGCGGTCGAGGTAGTAGGTCAGCAGCTCGGCGCAGCCGACCTCTTTCGACTTGATCTTGCGCGCGAGGTCGGTGGCACTCGCGAACGCGAGTTCGGTCATGGGGACTCCTTGCGAGTCTCTGGGTTGCGACGGTGGTTGGCACCCTTGTCCGGGCGGCTAGCCTAACGGATGGTCTCCACCCTTGCACGACCACGATTGTCCAACGCCTGCAAAGACGCCGGTCCGTTCACTATGCTCTTCCCTGTAGACGGCGGTCGGTTTCGCTGTTCGGGCTATCCGGCCTCATCCGCGATGCTCGCGTCAGCTAACCACCGAATGCGGCGTCGGGATGATCCGCGTCACCTCGATGTCGGGCAGCATCAACTGGGCTACCCGGGGCGCGATCTCGTTCCGCCAGCGGTCGCTCTGGTAGACCTTGGCGTAGAGCCGCTCGCGCTCCTCCTCCGAAGCAAAGCGGCGCAGCCAGACGTAGGTGGTTTCGTCCTCGCCCCGGAAGCTGCCCGCGATGACCATGCCCTGGGCGACCTGGAACGGGATGATGACCTCCTCCATGAAGCGCACCCAGTCGTCCATCTTGCCGTCGGCGATCCGGTACCGCCGTAGTTCGTAGAACACGGTGCCTCCCCCGAGTCGATAGCGATTCGGACTGTTATACAGGATGCTTCGTCGGCTTGGGAACCGCGTTCGCTATAGGGTGTGCGACAAATCCTTGGTGAGTGTCCGCTAACATCGGACCTGTCGGTTGCGGTGCGATGTCGGGAACCCATCGCGGACGCCCGCCGCTCGGGGGACGCCCCGCATGCCCGTCGCCCGTCAAGTCTCGTCGGATCCTCGCGGCCGGTGATTGATTGAGGGACGCCCACCTCAGTTGATTGATTGAGGGACACCCACCTCAGTGGTCGGACGCGCAGGGCGGCACGGTGGATGTCCCCGGTGGATGTCCCGTGGGGGTGTGCGCCTCCGAACTGATGCGCGGTCGAATTGTCCGCCTGAGAGAATCCCTCGAAGACGTACTCGTGTAGGTGGTCGGCGATGCCGACGCCGGTGTCCACGACCTCGAATCGAATCGTGCGGAAATCGTCCGATTCCTTGGCAACGGTGGTGCGAATGACGATCTGGCCCTGCTCGGTGAACTTAATGGCATTGCCGACGAAGTTGGTCAGGACCTGACGCAGACGCTGGCCGTCGCCCAGCATCGTGTGCGGCAAGTCGTCGGCGCACTCGGTACTCAGCGTGAGCCCCTTCAGCTCAGCTCGCCCCTTCAACAGCTCCGACACCTTCGTGACGCAGTCCTTGGGGCTGAACAGCCGATGGTCGACCCTCTCGAGCTTGCCTGCCTCGACCTTCGAGAAGTCGAGGATGTCGTTGACGATCGAGAGGAGGTCCTCGCCTGACTCGAGGACCGTGCGCGCGAACTTGGTCTGCTGTGGGGTCAGGTCCGTGTTGAGGAGAAGCTCGGTCATGCCCAAGGCACCGTTGATCGGCGTCCGGATCTCGTGAGTCAGATTGGCCATGAACTGGCTCTTGGCATGGCTGGCAGCGATCGCTTGACCGGTGGCCGCGGCCAGTTGTTTGTTTGACGCACGGAGTTCGTTCGACTCGCGGAGCTCTCGACTGTGGGCTTCCTTCGACTCGAGGACCTCCTGGGTGCGGGCGGTGACCTCTGCGGTGAGCCGGTCGCCTTCCTCCACCAGGTCGCGGTGGCGCTTCTCCATCTGCACCAGCATGTCGTTGACGGCATCGTTCAGCAGACCGACTTCACCATCAGAATCCGTGACGGCGCGAATCGAGAAATCCTGTGTCGACGAGATCTCTCGAGCCGTTTCCACTAGGTCGAGAATGGGTCGCGAGAACTCCTCTTGAAGACGTTTCGATGCAAACCAGGCGACGCCTGTCAGAAGCACCGTCGACGCTCCGAACAGGATCAGGGTGAGTGCGCGATTGCCGTCGAGCAGCGAAGGGATGACACCCATGACCAACATCGTCAAGCTGGGGAGGATGATCAGCGCGAACCGATGAGCGAGCTTTGTCATCGACACGCCTTCTCGCGGGACGAGTCCTCGATGCCATCTGCTCGAGTCAGGAACTGGGCGCTGACCTCCACGCCGGCGAACGCGGTCCTCCCCGCGTGGATAACGAGACGGCCCGGTCGGTCACTGCACGTCAACGTGATGATTCCCCCTGCCCCGGCGTACGTGCGCCCCTCACAACCGGTCTTGGAGACGTACCGTCGTCGCTGCCAGAAGCCTTTTTGCCAAACTCTCGGTACGACAATCGGCTAGGGTTGGGTCTCGCTGGAGCAACCTTGCATGCCCCTGCGCGTTGTGGCAGCTAACTACAGTCGGCGCCCGATGGACAGGAGTTGTTTGATCGTCGTGGCACCCGAATGATGGCCAATGCGGTCTACCGAACACTGTATGGGGCTGACGTGAAGCGGGCGAAGGCGGCTGTGGACAAACGACAGCGCAACCTGGTCCTGAGCTGAAGCGCCGAGCGTGCCGGGACGCCGTAGGCTTGGCGGAGGGTCTTCCTGAGGACTATTTTGAATCGGTGGCGAAACCCTTGTCTCGCCACGCGAGCGTACCGCCGGTCATGCTCCGTACGTTGCGGTAGCCAAGGGACTTCAAGAAGAGTAGGCCGGACAACGACGCGTTGCCGCGCTGACACACGCTGAGAATCGGTGCATCGAGATCCTGCGGAAGCACGGCCAGATACTCGCTGTTCTCTCCGAGCTCGGGCAACGGCATATGGGTCGCCCCCGGAATGTGCGCCTCGTCGTACTCTGACGCGGGACGGACATCCAACACGAACGGCTTATCACGCTGCCACTGTTCGTGCGCGGTGTCGACGTCAATCGTCAGATCGCCATTCTCTCGAACGTTCTCGCGCATCCGCTCAAGCAGCGGATTGGGCCCAGCACTCGGGGCGGTGCCCGGCGCGGTCAGCCCGGGCAGGTGCTTGACGACCGATGACGCGTATTTGAACGCACTGTCGGGAAAGATGACGACGACGACGTGCCCCGGCTCATCTGGGACGAGCTCGAAGGCCCCCGCTAGAGCCATTCCCGAGCTGGGTCCCGCGGTAATGCTCTCCTCGCGATTCAAGCGGAGGCAGAGGTCGAAGGCGGCCTGATTTGAAACCTCGCCCTGACGATCGTACTCATCGGGCCGGTACAGTTGTGTTTGCTGCAACTGACGAAGACTCCGCACGCCCGGAATATCGTGACCCTCCCCCGGATACACCCCCAACACCTGAATCTCCGAGCGCTGCTCCTTCAGATAGCGGCCGGTGCCCGTGATGGTGCCGCAAGTACCGAGGCCCGCCACGAAATGGGTCACTGTGCCCTCGGTCTGGCGCCAGATCTCGGGTCCGGTCGTTTTGTAGTGGGCGTCCGGATTTGCTTCGTTTACATACTGGTTTAGCATGTGAAAATCGGGACGGTCGCCTATCTCCATCGCCTTGGCAATTGCCCCCTCCGGTGCACCTGGCGCCGGGCACAACGTGTCCTGCAGCTCTATTACTTCGGCGCCAAAGAAACGCAGCATCGTACGCTTCTCAAGTGGGATCTCGATCGACATCGGCGTCGTCAAGGTGTAGCCCTTGGCGTTGGCAATCATGGCCAGCGCCATGCCGGTGTTTCCTGACGTCGGCTCAACCAGGTTCTGGTGCGGACCGACGGTCTGTCGAGCCTCTCCGTCCGCGATCAGGTTGGCCGCAACCCGATCCTTGACGGCGCCGAACGGGTTATACCACTCGAGTTTCGCGTAGACCGTGGTGTGACGAAAGGGGCTCACTCGGTTCAATCGAACCAGTGGGGTCGGATTCTCGGCGTCGCACTGGAGTCCGAGAATGGAATCGTATACGCGGAGGGCGTGGTTGTTCATGACTGAGTGCTGTCCAGAACGTTACCCCTTATGTCCAGAACGTTACCCCTTATGTTATGCAGACTATCGGCGGGGTATCAAGCTGTCATGGTGCCCGCCGAGCCGGCCGCCCCGACGGCTCCCTGAGCTATCATGTCGCTGAATCGCGCCGAGCAGCCCGTGGTGAAAGTCCGGCGTAGCATCGAGACCGGTCCCGCGGCGTTTTGCTGTGGGCAGACACCTGCCCCATCCGGCAACCATTGGGGACAGCCATGGTGACCTTGCTCGACGGCGGCATGGGCCGGGAAATTCAGCAACGCCGGCCGGAAGCCGCGCACGGGCTGTGGTCCGCCAGCGTGCTCGTCGACGAACCCGAACTCGTGGTGGAGATCCAC
>JAKZRQ010000132.1:0-12600 GCA_047518105.1 Pseudomonadales bacterium
CCTCGAAGCAGGCTGCAAGCACGCCATCGGCACCCGTCTCAAGCAGGGCGGCATGCACTGGACGGTCGCCGGCGGCAACTCCATCATCGCCCTGCGCTGCTGCAAGCTCAGCAATCGCTACCCCGATTTCTGGGCGCGACGCTCGGCCACCGGATGAACTCTCTCACAGAATTGTCGTGCGCCCTCCAGTTCGGGTGCCCCTTACCGTCGACCTCAACGGACCGCCCTTGCGACTCGGGTCTGGCGTTTCCCGCGCGACAGAGAGACACTGGAACAGTGCTTTTGCGGATCTTCGAATACGGATGAGTCAGCGTGCACCGACCGAGGTTGATCAGCCGACGCACGTCGGTTTCCTGATGGTGCAGGACTACACCATCGTCACATTGACCAGCGCCATTGCGGTGCTTCGCATGGCCAATCGCCTGAGTGAGCGCGAACTCTACCGCTGGTCATGCCTAACGCTTGACGGTACTCCGGTCGCCTCCAGTTCCGGACTGCGCGTGATTCCCGATGGCGAAATCGGCTCGCTCGAAGACGCGCACATCCTATTCGTGTGCGGCGGCTACCATCCAGAGCGCCACCGCAGCCGGAGGCTGCTCGGCACCTTGCGCGGTTTCGCGCAACGCGGCATCGCCTTGGGCGCGATGTGCACCGGCACGCATTTCTTGGCGGCGGCTGGTCTGCTCGACGGATATCGCTGCGCGATTCACTGGGAAAACCTGTCGAGCCTGCGCGAGGAGTTTCCCGAGGTACGGGTGTCTTCCAACCTATTTGTCATCGATCGGAATCGCTACACCTGTTCCGGCGGGATCAGTTCCATCGACCTGATGTTGACCATGGTTGCCAACGCCCACGGACGGCAATTGGCGCGCGACATCTCGGAACAGTTCATCCTGGAACGGATACGTACCGAAGACGACGCCCAACGCACCCCGCTGCACTATCTGGTCGGGGCCGGGCACCAGCCTGCACTGGTGGACGCCGTGGCGCTGATGGAAGCCAACATCGAGGAACCGCTCCCCCTCGGAGAACTCGCCGAGTACGTGGGCATCTCGCGGCGGCAACTCGAGCGCCTGTTTCACGATCACCTGGATCGCACGCCGTCTCGCTACTACCACGATTTGCGTTTGCACCGGGGTCGCCTGCTGCTCTTGCAGACCAGCATGCAGGTTGGGGAGGTCGCCAGCCGATGCGGGTTCTCATCGGCCGCTCGCTTCGGCAAGGCCTATATCGACAAATACGGCAAGCGACCCAGCGACGAGCGGCGCGCCTGAAGGCAGTTTAGCGCGTGTCGCATTCCACCCATTCGACGTCGCCTAGGCGGTATCCACAGGATCGAATTCGGGCGAATCTGCGCGCACTACGCCAACGCTGAAAGCCCGGTCGCAAGAGATGCGGTTAAACCGCTCCCAATGGAGTGAAGAGACGTCCATGAACAGCAACACGACGTATGGCGATCTGCGCCAGTGTACGAGTGTCGATCAGTCCGACCGGCGGGTGCCGATCAACCTGCGGCAGTCGGGCCCCACACCGGTCGGACTGCTCATATCCACCCGGGTGCGGAAGTCCCCCTACTGGCACTTGTCGATGCAAGCCGGTTGCTGGCGGGCGACGATCTACAACCGCGTCTATCACCCGCGTGGCTATGTACGCCCCGAGGACGGCGGCGCCATGGTGGAATACGAGGCGCTGGTCAACCACGTCACCCTCTGGAATGTGGCGGTGGAGCGGCAAATCCAGGTCAAGGGCCCGGACGCGGAGGCTTTCGTCAACCACGTCATCACCCGCAATGCGACCCGAATCAAGCCGATGCATGCCAAGTACGTGATCCTCTGCAACGAGGACGGCGGCGTGCTGAACGATCCGGTCCTGCTGCGCGTCGCCGAGGACGAGTTCTGGTTCTCGCTCGCCGACAGCGATATCGAAATGTGGCTGCGCGGGATCAATCACGGTCTGCGCCTGGACGTGTCCATCGCCGAGATCGACGTTGCGCCGGTGCAGATACAAGGCCCCAAGTCCGAGGCGCTCATGGTGGACCTGTTCGGCGAACAGATCCGCGAGATTCCCTTCTACGGCCTGATGGAAGGCCAAGTGAACGGTCGCGATGTCATCGTCTCCCAGACCGGGTTCACGGGCGAGAAGGGCTACGAGATCTACCTCAAGGACGCCACCCTCTACGCCGAGGACCTCTGGCACGGCGTGCTGGAAGCCGGCGAGCGCCACCAACTGATGGTCACTGCACCCGCCCATCACCGCCGGATCGCCGCCGGCATCCTCTCCTGGGGCCAGGATATGGATCAGGAGACCCTGCCGTTCCAATGCAATTTCGGCTACCAGGTGCCCCGCCGCAAACAGGCGGACTATGTCGGCAAACGCGCGCTCGAAGAAGCGCGTCGCGCCATCGAGGCGGGAAGCCCGCCGTTTCGCAACGTACTGGTGGGCATCGTGTTCGGCGGCCGTCCGGTGACCGACTACGCCAACGACTTCTGGTTGCTGGCCGGCGCAGACGGGGGCGATCCCGTGGGGTACGTCACCTCGCCCTGGTTCTCCCCCGAACTCGAAACCAACATCGCGCTCGCCTACGTGCCGTGGGAAATGCGCGCCGGCGGCACCCGACTGCGCGTACACCTGCCTGACGAATACGCCGCTCGTCCCGGCGAAGCCGTGGCCGCCGAGGTCGTCGACGTCCCCTTCCGGCCATCCGTCAACCCCAATGCGAGGGAGCTGGCCCGGGGCAAAGGCCGGGACAGCGTCGACTGACCGTGGAGGTCTTCGCGAGTGCGCTCGAGACAGGCGTCGATGCGGCTACGGTCCATGCCTTGCGGGACCTTGCGCGTCGTGCCTCGGTGGAACTGGCGCCTCGCCAGATCGAATCCTCGGGCTGCCTGTCCGAGCACCTGCCCAAAGGGACCCGCGTCTACATTCCGTTTGTCCCGGGGGCGCAATGGAACCACACGATCCGGGCGTGCCAATTCGTGCGATCCGAAGGGATGGTGCCCGTACCGCATCTGCCGGCGCGAAGCCTGTCCGGCGCCAGCGAACTCGGCGACTGGCTGGGAGAACTTGCCGAGGCGCATGTGGCGGAACTCATGCTCGTCGCGGGTGACCGCAAGACGCCCGCGGGTGCCTACCGGGACACTCTGGACGTTCTCGATTCCGGCAAACTGGCCGATCAGGGTTTCCGCCGTATCGGCGTCACCGCCTACCCCGAGGGCCACCCGCTGATTGGTGAGGCGACGCTCGATTCCGCGCTTCGGCGCAAGATCGAATACGCGAGCGAGACCGGCACCGACATGTGGTTGGTCACCCAGTTCGCTTTCGAACCGGGACCGGTGGTCGCCTGGCTCGACAAGCTACGCTCGATGGGCTGTCCGCTTCCCGTTCGCGTCGGCTTGCCGGGCCCCGCGCGGCTGCGAACGCTGTTGGCATTCGCGGTCCGGTGCGGGGTCGGCGCTTCGGCGAAAATGCTGGCCCGGCGACCGGGCGTCATCCGGCTGGCGAAGAACTGGACGCCCGACCCGGTGGCGTGGGCGCTCGCCGAACATCTGGCGGATTCGCCCGGCACCGCACTCGCCGGCATCCACCTGTTTACTTTCGGCGGCCTAGCCAGAACCTCGCGCTGGCTACGAAAGCAACGCGCCCGAAGTCCCGCGGACGCGGACGAACCGGATGCCCACGGCCCGACGGCCGAGGTGGTCGAGTTGCAGGCCGTCTTGGGAGGACGACCCGAAGCCGGCCATGCGAAGCAGGGCAGGACGTGACCCGCGCGTTGGCCGGCCTTCACTCCTCGCCTGCTTCGCCTCCCTCGCCTGCTTCGCCCCCTCGCCTGCCTCGCCCCCCTCGCCTCGCCGTTGCCCTTCGCGGTTGCCCAATACCTCGATTGCCCGAGTCATCCGCTCGACCAACCCTCGCCCCGGAGACACCGGTGACGGCGAAGGTTCATGCTGCGCGCCCAAAAAATCGTCGGGCAGCACAGGTACGCGGCTGTTTGCGACAATTGGCCATTGGCCGGGCGAGGTGAAGGGTGACTGATCACGCGGATCAAGCGCTTCGGCCGATCATTCCGCTCGCGGCGGAGCGTCTCGGAATCGATGCGCGTGCGCTGACGCCCTATGGTCACTTCAAGGCGAAGGTGGTGCTCGACGCCGTCGACTTGCCCGTTGACTCCGCCCCCGGAAAGCTGGTGCTGGTGACCGCCATCTCGCCGACCCCGGCGGGCGAAGGCAAAACCACCACCAGCATCGGTCTGAACGACGCGCTGAATCGGCTTGGCGCGAACGCCACGGTCTGCTTGCGCGAGCCGTCGCTCGGGCCCTGCTTCGGCATGAAGGGCGGCGCTACCGGCGGCGGCCGCTCCCAGGTGGCACCGGCGGCGGACATCAACCTCCACTTCAACGGCGATCTGCACGCCGTCTCCGCGGCGAACAATCTGCTCGCCGCCCTGCTGGACAGCCACCTGTACTGGAAGAATCCCCTTGGCATCGATCCGGAAACCATTTCCTGGCGACGGGCGATCGACCTCAACGACCGGGCGCTGCGCGAAGTCGACCTCACCCTCGGCCGTGGAGCGCACCGGCTCGGCGGCTTCGACATCACGGCCGCTTCCGAGGTCATGGCCGTGCTCTGCCTGGCCAGCGACCGAACCGACCTGCAACGGCGACTGGGCGACATCGTCGTCGCTCGGCGTGGAGACGGCGCGAGGGTTACTGCTCGCGATCTAGGCGCCGAGGGCGCCCTGACCGCGTTGCTGACCGACGCCATCGATCCGAACGTGGTGCAAACCCTCGAGGGCAATCCCGCATTCATCCACGGCGGCCCGTTCGCCAACATCGCCCACGGCTGCAACTCGGTGATCGCGACCCGCACCGCCCTGGCGCTGTCCGACGTGGTGGTGACCGAAGCCGGTTTCGGCGCCGATCTCGGCGCGGAGAAATTCCTCGACATCAAGTGCCGCCAGTCCGGATTGAGGCCGGACGCCGCCGTCCTGGTCTGCACCGTGCGGGCACTCAAGATGCACGGCGGTGTCGCGCAGGCCGCCCTGGCCGAACCGAATCCGTCCGCCGTTCGCGCCGGGGCGCCCAACTTGGCCCGCCACATCGCCAACCTACAGCAATTCGGCCTTCGGCCAGTGGTCGCGGTCAATCGATTCACGACCGATACGAACGAGGAGATGGCAGCGGTGGAAGCGGTTGCCGAGGAATACGGCGCAACGGCCGTTGCCGCCACCCATTGGGCGGACGGCGGGGCCGGTGCGGCGGATCTCGCGCGCGCGGTGCTCGACCGCCTCAAGGACCCTGTTGAAGTAAAGCTCCTCTACCCGGACGAACAGGGCCTCGCCGAGAAGATCGAGACCGTCGCGCGGCGGATCTACGGCGCAGGGGAGGTTGCCATCGAGCCATCGGCCGCAGCCGAGATTGCGGCGTTCGAGGCTCTCGGCTACGGCCACCTGCCGGTCTGCATCGCCAAGACGCAATACAGCTTTTCAGCCGATCCCAAGGCGCTCGGCGCACCCGAGGGCCACGTTCTTCCCGTACGCGAGGTCCGGCTGAGTGCCGGCGCCGGTTTCGTGGTTGCGATTACCGGCGCCATCATGACAATGCCCGGCCTACCCCGGCGCCCCGCAGCGTTCGATATCGGGATCGACGAGCGGGGACAGGTGGTTGGGCTTTAGCGGATTTCATCATGAAGGGCCCCCGTTTGGACACGACACCTGGCTTCGAACACTGGCGACCCGGAACCCGGCCTGAGGTTCTGAGCGAAGCCTTGTTCGAGGGCGCACCGGTGCTCTTCGACGCATTGCCACCGGTGCGCCAGTTGATCGCCAGGGCCCGATCCATTCTGGAGCAGGTCTTCGAGACGGACGATCCCGAGGGTGCCGAGACTACCCTGTCCGCGCCTCGATTTCGCCGGATGGCCATGCAGGCACGCAAGATCGTGGCGGATGACGGAGATGTCGCCCGACACTGGGCAGACACCCTCGCCCTGATCGGCTACGCCCCTGCGGCCACGTGGTTCGACCGCATTCGACTGCGCGTGGTTCCCTCCCGCGCCGACATCGACCATCCCCGGCTGCAAACGCTGCCGCCGCATCGCGATACCTGGGGTTCCGGCATCATGGCCCAAGTCAACTGGTGGCTGCCGCTGTATCCCCTCTCCGCCAGCCGAACCATGCTGCTCTGGCCCCGCGCGTACCGCCGTGCAATTGCGAACGACAGCTCCAATTGGAGCTTCGAAGCGTTCAAGAGCGCCGGTCGGCATAGCGCCGGCCGGGACAGTTACCCGCTTTTTCCAACGGCCCGCACCGCGCCTGCCGAACGAGGCCTTCCGGTGCTCATCGAACCGGGTCAGATACTGGGTTTCTCCGCCGCCCACCTGCATGCGGGCACAAGCGACGCCTCTGGCCGAACCCGGTTCAGCGTCGACAGCCGAACGGTCTGGGATCCCGACCGTCGTGCGGGCCACGGCGCACCGAACATGGATTGCGGAGCACGCACCGAGATGTGGCAGTGGTACCGCCCACCAGTCGAGACGGAGGGTTCGCCATGACCCGGCATGCACGGGCGGTTGTCATCGGCGGCGGCGTGGTTGGCGTCGGCACGCTCTATCATCTCGCCCGCAAGGGCTGGTCGGACGTGGCGCTGCTGGAGCGCAAGGAACTCACGTCGGGATCCACATGGCACGCCGCCGGTCTCCTGCCGCTGTTCAACATGAGCTACTCGGTGGGCCAGATCCACAAGTACTCGGTGGGTCTCTACCGCACGCTGGAAGAAGAGACCGGCCAAGACGTGGGCCTGCGCACCGTCGGCAACATTCGCCTGGCGATGACGCCGGCCCGGATGGACGAGTACCGCCAGTACGCCGGTGTCGCGAAGACGATCGGCGTCAACGTCGAGTTCCTCACCCCCGACGAAGTGCGCGAACTGTGGCCGCTAGCGGTCACCGATGGCCTGATCGGCGCCATCCGGCATCCCGACGACGGCTACATCCAGCCTGCGGACCTCACCCAAGCCCTGGCTCGGGGGGCACGCGCCCGGGGCGCATCGATCCATCGGCAGACCTGCGTCACCGGCATCGAGCGGACCGCTGGCGGCGAATGGCGGGTGCAAACCGACAAGGGCGATTGGATCGCCGAACACGTGGTGTCGGCAACGGGCAACTTCGCGCGCCGGACCGGCGCCATGATCGGTCTCGACATCCCCGTACTTCCCGTCCAGCACCAGTACATCATCACCGAGACGCACCCGGAGATCGTCAAGCGGCACGAACAGGGCCTGCCGGAGATGGGCGTGCTACGCGAGTCCGACGGCTCCTGGTACATGCGGGAGGAAGCCGGCGGCTTGTTGCTCGGACCGTACGAAAAGGGCGCGCCGGCGTGCTACCTCGACGGTCCCGACGCCGACAGCGAGTATGAACTCTTCAACGGCGACATCGACCGCCTGGTGCCGCAGATCGAATCCGCCATGCGACGCGTTCCCGCCTTCGAGGAACTCGGCATCAAGCGCGTCTACAACGGCGCCATCGCCTACACCCCCGACGGCAGCCCCATCGTCGGACCGGCCTGGGACAAGCCGAATTTCTGGCTCAACGAAGGTCACAGCTTCGGCGTCACCGCCGCCGCCGGCGCCGGCTGGCAGCTTGCGGAATGGATCGTCGAAGGCGAACCCACCATCGACATGCTCGGGGTCGACCCGCGCCGTTTCGGCGACTACGCCACCGGCGCCTATCTCAAGGTCAAGAACGAGGAAGCCTACGCCAACGTCTTCACCATCCACTACCCCGACGAGGAACGGCCCGCCGGGCGACCGCTGCGCACCGCGCCGTGCCACGGGCGGATGCGCAACCTGGGTGCCGTGTTCGGGCAGAAATTCGGCTGGGAGCGGCCCAACTGGTTCGCGCCCGACGGCGTCGAGCAAAAGGACCACTGGTCGTTCCGCCGCTCCAAATGGTTCGAGCACGTCGGCGCCGAGTGCCGCAACGTGTCCGAGAACGTCGGCGTTCTCGACATGACCGCCTTCGCCAAGGCGCGGCTGAGCGGCCCCGGCGCAGCGGCGTTCCTCGACCGCTTTGTCGCCAACCGCCTGCCGGGTCGTGGCCGGGTGGGTCTCTGCCACGCGCTCAACAGCCGGGGCGGCGTCCACTCCGAGTTCACCGTCCACCGGGAGGCGGCGGACCGCTTCTACCTGGTGTCCGCAGGTGCTTTCCAGCGCCTGGACCACGACTACCTGCGCCGCCAGATGCCCAACGACGGCTCGGTCCGCTTCGAGAACCTGACGGTGGCGATGGGCGTACTGGTGGTCGCCGGTCCGAAGTCCCGCGAACTGCTGTCGAGGGTCTGCGATACCGACCTGGCCAACGCGTCGTTCCGCTGGCTGACCGGCCGGGACGCGACCGTCGGCCTCGCGCCGGCCAAGCTCCTGCGGCTCAACTTCGTCGGCGAACTCGGCTGGGAGATCCACCACGGCATCGAATACCAGAACGTCATCCTCGACGCCCTGATGGATGCCGGCGCCGACCTCGGCCTCAAGCCCTTCGGCATCCGCGCCATGGACTCGTTGCGCATCGAGAAGTCCTACCGGATGGTCGGCACCGAACTGTCCATCGAGTACGCCGCTCTGGAGTCCGGCCTCGACCGCTTCGTCCGCTTGGACCGAGGCGACTTCACCGGCCGCGAGGGACTCCTGGCGTGGCGCGAGCGCGGTTTCGCCAACGCCTTCGCGACGCTGGCGGTGGACGGCCCGGAAGACGCCGACCCCATCGGCAACAATCCGCTTTATTCAAACGGCGGGATGATCGGCAGGGCGACCAGCGGCAACTACGGCTTTCGGCTGGAGCGGTCGCTGGCGTTGGCGATGGTCCGACCGGAGTTCGCGGTCGAGGGAACGACGTTGGAGATCGAGATTCTGGGCGGGCGGTACCCGGCACAGGTGGTTGAAGAGAGTCCCTGGGATCCGGGCAACGAACGATTGCGGGCTTGACGGCAACGCCTCACGGCGACCGCACACCCGATTGACCGCAATCGAACCCGCCGAACGGCACACCGCGATCACGCGACGCCTGCGGGGGGTGCTAATCTACGGTCATGGACAGCCCGTCGCCCGTCAACCCCTTCGTTCCAGGTCGTGGCCAGTTGCCGCCTTATCTGGCGGGACGGGACGTCGAACAGGGCGAGTTGAAGGACTTGCTGGCCTACGTCTACGCTCGCCGAGGGACGCCGAGGGACGCGGTGCTATCCGGGCCGAGGGGCAACGGCAAGACGTCGTTGCTGCGCTGGTTCCAGCAGGAGATCGAAGCCGGCAAGCCCGACGTGGACGTTGTTTGGATGACCCCGGACGAGGTGTCGAGCCTGGACCGGCTTGCCACGGCGTTGGTGCCGCCGCGCCGGTTCGCGTCTTTGCGCCCGCGCGCCCTATCGCTGTCCATCGGCGTCGGCAAACTCGGCTGGAAATTGGGGGCGGCACCGGGATCGCTGACGACGTTGCTGACGGCACGGTGCCGAGAGCGTCGCTTGGTTCTGCTGCTCGACGAAGCCCACACCTTGCAGGAGGACGTTGGGCGAGCCCTGTTGAACGCGAGTCAGAGAGTGGCTGCCGAAGCGCCGTTTCTGCTGGTCATGGCAGGCACTCCCGGCCTACAAGCGCGCCTCAATACCATGTCGGCCACCTTCTGGAGCCGCGCCACGAAACTGGGCATTGGTCGGCTGGGCGAAGCCGCCGCAGCCGCTGCGCTGACCCGCCCGCTTGCCGCGCTGACCCCGGCAATCGCCTTCGCCGAGACGGCGTTGCGGCAAGTGACCGAGGAAAGCCAAGGCTACCCATACTTCCTGCAATTGTGGGGGGCAGCCCTTTGGAAGGCGGCTACGAGCAGTGGCGCGGTGCGGATCGACGAAGCGCTGGTGGCCGATGCCAAGCGCGAGTTCGGTCGCCAGAGGATGGCTTACTACGAAGACCGGCGGGAGGAATTGGAGAGACAGAATCTACTCGATCCGGCGACCCGGGTCGCGGTCGCTTTCGACGATCAACGAACGCTGCGGGGCCGCGAGCTGAATGCGGCGATTGCGCCCGCCACGGGGGGCGTCTCCGCCGAGCAGGCGCTGCAAGACCGGGACCGCCTAGCCGGGGTTGGCTACGTCTGGAAGCCACCGGATGCACCGGACGTTTGGCAACCAGGCATTCCCAGCCTGATGGACTACATCAAGACCCACGCCGCGTGACGGAGCCGAATCCGGTCCCTCGACGGAGCCGTTCTCGTGCGACTCGCCGCAGTTGTTGCGCGTCGGCAGCATGCCGTAGTTGTTCCCCCCCGATGCGTATCGACGCGCCTTCGAGGCGCTGCTCGACGCCAGGGGCGAACGCGCCGCCTGCCGCGACACGGTGGCTCTCTTGGCGCTGGCCCACGAGCGCGGTTGCGAAGCCGCCCTGGCCCGCGAACTCGACGCCTGCCTGGAAGCGGGTGCGCTGCCCGACCCCGAGGCGCTGACGGCGTTGTTCGCTCCCGGTTCCAGTCCGTTGAGCCAAGCTAGGCGCGTGTTCCTGTACTTCACGCCGACCAGCGCGTCGTGGGCCAACCTCGTTGAGCACTTCTTGGCGATGCTGACCGACAAGCAGATCCGGCGTGGGGTCTTCACGTCGGTGCCGCACCTTGAGAAATGCCTTCGGGAAAACCTGGGCAGCCACAACAAGAACCCCTCCCTTCGTCTGGACGAGGACTGTCCAGGAGATCATCGACAAGGTCGGACGTGCACGGACGACACTGGCCAAGGCGTCATATCGTTATTGCTGTTAAGAACACATTAGGAGTGCAATCCTAGTCGGGCAACCGCAACAGCAACTCCGCATCAATCAGTCCCTGGAAGTGGCTCGACACGCTGGACGCCATCGTCCGATCCCGTAGCAGGATGCCCAGTTCGATGTTGCGGTCGAGCGCGGCGTCCGTGAGGTTGGCGGAGGTCACGAATACCGACTCGCCGTCAGCGACGACGGCTTTCGCGTGAAGTACCCCTCCCGGGCCGGTGGCATCGACTGAGCGCGGGTCATAGAACACCCTCGGTCGCGACGACCCGGGCCAGTCCACTCCCCAGAAGTGATCCGCGAATCGGCGTACCAAGGCGTCCGAAGTGGTCGTATCTCCCCAACGTCTCTCAATGTTCAACATCAGCGTGACCTGCAATCCGGGTACCTGGTCCAAGCGCCGTGCCAGATCCTCGAACACGCGGGGGCCGTCGAAGTAGGCGAACGTACTCACCCACAGCGATGTTTGCGCCGTGCCAAGCAGCTCCTCGTACACTCGGCGGGTATCCCGAGCCGGGATGCCGGGCAGTTCCGGACCCGACCAAACCAGATCGGGCATCGATGACCGTTTGCCCAGGTGGTCCAATGCCCTGAGCCAGGCCACCGCTGCCGTTCCCGAGACCCCGAAGCCCTCCAGTTCACGGAGCCCGGCGAGCACCCCCTCGCCCCCGGTGCGCAAGTCGAGCACCGAACGAACAGCCGTGGCGGAACAGCCGGCGGGAAGGAGGCCAACTTCCAGCGCGTTGGCGAGCCTTGCGCGGAGATGGGGCGACAGCGCCGCCAGTGCGGCGATCATAGGGAAGACGAGAAGAAGGCGGCGTCATCCAAACCGAGCACGGGTACCACCAGCGCTCGGTCGAGGAAGTCGTTACGCATTTCGCAGGAGGTCTCGGCAATCAACGTGCAGCCGTGGCAGGCTGCGCCATGCAGATAGGCGTTCCTCATACTCTCTCCCGGCGCATGTTGTGCACAGATCGGATCGTTGGAGCACAACTGGCCCATTCGCAGCGCTTCGGCAAGGTGGTCTTCGATGTGGCGTCCCTGTTGAACGAGACCGCCCAAGGTCCCCTCGGCATCCGGCGTCCCTGTGTACACGAGAATGCCGTAGCGCCCGTTCTCCGCGTAGATGCGTTCCCGGAGCGAACTCGCTGGATAGCCGCAGCGCATCGCCAACGACTGAATGAGCAGGTGCGCCAAGGTGTGCAAGAGGACATAGGCACCACCCGGAAAGGGCTGTTGCCCGTTGCGATTGTCAGTCCAAGCCTTGTGGCCTGCGCGAAGCTCCCGAAGTCGCCGTTGCACAGCGGAGCGTTGCAGCCAACTGTCCACCGCATCCGATCGAAGCTGCACGAAGACACCCTCGCCCCGATTCTCGATCGCCGGGTACCAGGACGGATCCAAGGCGATCTCGGCGCGTTCCACATCGGTGTCGTACTCGCCGTGAATGTCGCGCATGGCCGCCTCGAAACGCGTGAACCCGATGAGCGCTATGACCTCCGTCAACCGATGCAGCTGGACCACGGCGGCGATTCCGTCGCTCCAGCTCTGCGTCCGCCAAACAGCATCGGGCAAGCGCCTGGCGTGGAAGTCGGGGTCGATCGGCGTGTCGTCACCGAACCCCTCCCTCGCGCCGAGCAACGCCTCCAGTTCCACCTCCTTTAGGTGTCGTTCAACACCGGATCCGCCCTTGATCCGCGCGATGGCTTCTAGGACTTCCTCGTCACCGAACGGTTCGAGCGCTGCGGCAAGATTGGGTTTCTTCTTCAGGAAGCCAAGGTTCGCGGCACTTTCGACGATCTGGAGGTCGTCCCAA
>JAKZRQ010000133.1:0-3265 GCA_047518105.1 Pseudomonadales bacterium
CAGCCTGTAGACTCCCTCGAAACTCACCATGAATGTCTTGGCGAATCAGGCTCGATACGTGGGCATCCCCGCTATCTGGATTTGTCGTCACTGCTTCCGGTCGATCAATCTCCCAGATCCCATCCTTCCGCATCCGCCAGAAAGGGTACTCGGTATGTGTTGACTTCCGACGGGGACCGAAGCGATCCAACAGGTCGGCGAGCTCCCGGTCAACGAGCGAGTACGACACCATCCTTGATTCGCCCCGAAGAGCACGCCCAATTGCCTATAGCGCCAACAAAGGCTTGTGGGGCGCTCGTTTGCCGTTACTGTGCCATGTCTTGAGCGTCTGAAACCGCTCGTAGAGATCGACGCCGTCCACGAATTCGGATGTGTTCGTACGATCTTGGGCCATCCTTTCAGGTCAGGGATTCCGTGGTGACGACCAAGCACCTCATCGGCCAAGCCAAGAAGCCACCTCGATGGCGTCGCGATCTTCGTAGACTTCACCGAGCGTTGCGCCAGGTACCCAAGTAAACATCCTGCCCGTCTCTGGGTCGAGGCCCTGATACTGTTTCGCCCGCTCGAAACAGGATCGCCAAGGCATCGAGGGTGCCGAGTTTGTTTCATCCGTTTTGGCAACTGTGAGCTGGTCACGCGTCGTCTACGCGTCCGCGACGGGTGCCACCACCGTCCACGGCCTCGCCTACGCCCCCCCGCCTCGGCCTGTGGGGCGGCGACGCGACGGCGCTCACCGACCGCCTCGACTTCGTCGGCGCCATGGAGATCGTCGCCGGCGACCTGAAGGCGCTCGGCCTCTACCAGGCCCGCGCCCTCGCCTACCACGGCGTCGAAATCGACATCCTCGAACATCCCCTCGCGCCCGCCCAGTGCGACATCTGGGACCGCTATGCGGGTGCCTTCCGATCATCCACCACAACATCGACGCCGCCCTCGAGGCGACCGGCGTCACCCACGACGGCGACACGCTCAACCCGCGCGACAAGGCCGCCGCGTACTCCGCGTTCGAGCAGTCCAAGCAGCGCTTCTTCGGGCACCTGCTCGCCTCCATGAAGTGCCCCACCCTGATCCGCTCGATCGGGGCGGACCTCGACGCCGGCCGCGCCCGGGTCGTGCAGCTCGTGCCCACCGGCGAGGCGCTTCTCGACCGCCGGCTCGCGGACGAACGGGAACGGGTCGTGGCCGGGCCCGCCACCGCGCGCACGCTGTACCCCGGTCTCGACGGCACCGGCGTGCCGGCGTGCAGGGCCGAGACCGAAGGGCGAACCGGCAAGCGGCCCGACGGTTCCGTGAAGACCCGCGAGGCCAAGCTGGTGGCGCTGTGGTCCGCCGAGCGGATCGGCGACGACGGCCAGCGCGTCGCCGTCTCTCAGGTGACCATCATGCCTTCGTAGTAGACATGCGTGTTTTGGATGTATTCATCCGCGAAACGCGGCGACCGGGGTCGCGAGCGCGGGGACTATCCCTAGCTTCCACTTCGCCATGTCGTGGCCCTCCAAGCTAGGCCCCCGGGGGCAGAGTCGCTTCTCCGCGGAACCATTCGCCAGCGCGTTCCCTCGCCATGTCGAGCGCTTCTCCGTGGTGCGGTGGATACGGCGGCTGAATGCCAATCCACGTGTCGTGGAATATCCCGTCCGGGCGCAGTTCGCCGGTGCGGCTGTCGATGACGATGTACGTCTCTTTCTTGATCGGCGGCCACGACAGCGCGACCTGCGGCAGACGGCTGGCTCTAATTTCATCGCCCGGCTTCCAGCTGCCCGGCCGCAGCTCGTCGAGCGTCACATCGCCGGATTCCAGGGCCATGAACTCTTCCGGGCTGACTACTACGACGCCCGGCTCATCGAATACAACCATTCGCTCGATCCTCTCGCGTGGTATCCAGCCGGTCTGCACCCATACGAACCACGCCGTCTCGACGGGGTATCTAAGGTCGACCGACAGGCCGAACGGGTTGTCTTCCGGCGCTCCCAGCAGACCAGCCGGCAGCTTCGGCAGCGTCACCCTATGAACGAGGCGGTGGCCTCGGGGAACGACTTGGCGTGGCTCCGGCACGACGTCCGCGACCGGATGCGCCCGTATCTCGCCCTCCAGATAGATCGGATCGAGACGGCGCAGGTACGTATTGGCGACATCGAGCACCGCGCGTTCCGGCAGGCAGGCATCGCAGAGCCTCCGACCGTACTCCTCGGTCGGCGCGGCTTCCGGCGTGTCGAGGGTCGCTTTCGCGGCTAGCGGTGGCGGGAACGTCAGCGCTTCCACCGCCGGCAACGTCGCTTTCGCGGAGGGGGCCGCAACGGGCGTGGCCGGCGCTTCGCCGCGCGGAACGAAAGCGAGCGCGACGGCGAGCGTGGCAACCGCAGCGACCGCCGTTTTCTTCCCGATACGCACGGTCGAGTGCGGGCTAGTGGGGGGATTCGTCGTTGGGGGGATCATCGAGTATCCGCCATGCCCACAACCACCGTAGCCACGCTTCCAACGTGAAAGTGCTATCCGTTGGCGGCGTATCGACGACGCCCGGCCGCGGCAGCACCCCCCGCCGGTCCAGTATGCGCTTGATGTTCTCGCCCACTATCTCGTGAAGCCTCGCCGGCGTGACAAACTCCCCATTGAGTGCGGGTATCGCGTCGCGGTATACCTCGTAGGCGTAGTCCACTCCGGCGTCGACCAAATTTTTGTATCCCTCGTACACGAGCGCACCGAGATCGTGCCTGCACGCATAGCTGTCCACTACGTTGCCATCATCATCGGAACAGATGTCGCCGGCGAGGATGTCGGCGACGTTGTCCGCCGAAGGTGACGAGACCTTGGGCTCTTCGCCCGTCACATGGTGCTCCGTGATTTTCGCGAAACCCTCGTTGACGCCCTTCCTTTTTAGCTCCTCTGTGGTGCATTCCAAAGTACACAGCTCCATGAAGATCATGGCCACAAGGGGAGAAGAGCCGTCAAACTACATCCGCGACATGGAGCGAACAATCCGTGCTGGCTTGGCTCTCGCCTCGTGCAATGTGGTTGAGGACGACCCAAAGCCATGAATCCTAACTCCCCAAACGCACCATCTTGGTGCGTTTGGGGAGTTTTGTAGTCAACCATATAATTCCCCTAAGGCCTAAGCCAGGTCTCGCCGATCACCTCGGCGGCGAGCGCGTGAGCGTCGTTCCCGGGGGCGCCTCGGGAGACCGCCTCGAACGTCGACAGGCGCTCGTCCGCGAATTCCACCCGAAGCCCGAAGCGGTCCCCTAGACGCCTCCCGAACTGTTGGGCACGC
>JAKZRQ010000134.1:0-61784 GCA_047518105.1 Pseudomonadales bacterium
TCCCTTCGATCAGTCTCTGCTGACGGCGGGTGTACCTTGGATCAGTGCCCTGCTGACGGTGGGTGTCCCTTCGATCAGTCTGCCCAGTGCTGCGGTCACCTCCGGCTGGTCAGGTAGGTGAGTCGCCCGTCATGTACCTGCAACCCTCTCACAAAGTCGCCAGTCCCACAGCCACCATCGGCCTCGACTCGAAACTCGGGTCCGCCGTGGACTCCGACCTTCGAGAGATCAAACGCGTCATAGAAACCGCGCGAGTGCTGACCTCGGCCAACCACATGGTAGAGCATCAATCGGTTGCCGCGAAATCCAAATCCGCCGATCCCGCCGACATCGTTCACGGTCGCGTCCGGTCCCAGGACACTCCGAAGCCTAGCCAGAGCCGCCACGTCGTAGGCATGGCCGATGTGGTCCACGCGTCTTCCCGGATACGTCTCACCCCGAAGGTGCGGTGGCACTTGAAGGCCAAGATCCTCGGTCGTCGGAAACGCGAACACGATATCGCCCGTGGCAGCGTCGAGAGCCCACACGCGACCGCCATCCTGAAGGGCCAGCCAGTCACCGTTGTTGGACAGGACCATGCTGCCCAAGAGACGACCGGGGATCGTCCGGGACCACTGATCCGTGCGTTCTGGTCCTCCAGATTCGCCATAGCGCTGGTATCGTGTCTTGACGACCTCGAACTCCTGTCTGTCCGTCGTGCGCCGATCAACAAGGTAGTACGCGACTTCGCTGGACTCGAAATAGACCCGATCCTTGACTGGCCGAAGCGCTCCACCCCTGAGGATGCGTTCCACACGCACCTGCTGCGCATCGAGAAGGTCCGCCGATGCACCCGGGCGGCGGGGAATGTCGACTGACTCAATCCTGACGACGCGGGCAGGTCGCCCGTCGGTCGGATAGAACCAGTAGTCGCCCCTTGGTGTGTCCTCCAGTTCCTGTGGTGGCCAGAACATGACCTCCGCACCGTCGGTCGAATAGAACGAGACGTAGGGAACCTCGTAGGCATCAGGCGAACTGAACTCGATGCCCAGATCGTAGTGATGTTCCTCCCCGGCGTCGAGATCCCGCACGACCAGTCGTGATGCCTCCCCCGCCAAGGGCTCGATCACGTAGAAGGACGAACCGTCCGACGCGACGCCGAACCGCCACGCTTTGTCGTTTTCATAGACGAGTTGTCCGTCCCTATAGATGTGGACGGGCTCCGGCGCCTCGGGCGGACGAAACACCTTTGAATTCAACCTCAGGTCAGCGAGACCGGCGACCACTGTGCCGTCGGCACGCTTTCCTATCCGGTAGTCGTTCGGGTCGAAGGGCAGTTCGCCGCCAAACACCGTTCCCCCGCCGTCGAGTACTGCGAACCGGGCACCGGCCTCGCCGGAAAGGACATAGATGGCCGAGTCGTCGGCATTCCCCAAGCCAGCCGTGAAGTTGCAGTCAGGATTATCGATCACCTCCTCGGGTGAGAACTCCCATGATGGTGACCGTGAGATCACCGGTTCGACTGCTTCGATCGCCAATTCAGGCCCCGACGTCGTGCCCACAGCCGGGACTACAGACTCGGGAGCGGAATCCAACGGATCACGGTCCCCGTCCCTTGGCCACAGCAGCATGGCCATCGTAGCAGCGACGCATACGACAGCCGCTGCCACGACGCAATCGTGACGACGGGATATTCCCGGTCCGCTCATTGTTAGCAGTCGTACTCTTGCGTCGGATCCAAATATTGATCGCTAGTTCCCACGTCGTAGTGGAGGTGAGGACGTGTTGAGGCACCGGTGTCATTCACGTCCCCAAGATATTCACCCACCGAAACCTGATCTCTCAAGCGTACCTGAAGGTTTGGTAGAAGGTGGAGATAGCGGGCGGTCTTGCCGCTCTCGTAGTTGATTTGGACGAAGTTCCCGCGCGTCAGGGGTCCGGCCCAGTGCTTCTGGCCCTCCGCGAATCCACTGTATGCGGAAACTACAGTACCGTTCTCAGCGGCATACACGGGGGTACCGGTCGATGCTCCGATATCGATACCTTGTGCGGGCCTTTGTCACGTGGTTCTTGGAAAGCACTCGTGATTGGTGCACTCCAGTTCCCCGTAAGTCCCTGCCAACAGTCCAACACGCCGTCCGCGTCGATGTCCCTGGGTGGATTCGGCGACACGTTGGCGAAGTAGCCATCCACTTCCTCGCCCAACGAGTCGAGGTACCCATCCTCGACCTCGATCTGGTTCGGGCGGTGATTGATACTGCCGCGTCCGAGGCATGTCGCTCCGTCAGGACACGAACCGCCAGCGTACACATATATACACTCAACGTTCGGTGGGCACTCCTCCTCTTCGTCGGCCAACGCCCGCCACGGAACCGTCGTGCCGGAGAGGCAGCACGCGACTGTGACAAGAGCGACCGCGAGAATCCGCGCGCGAGTGTCTCCGCCTGCCCTCGGCGCATGGTTGGAAGCGCTATCCCCCCCCGCTCGTCGATCGCCTCGAGCACCCTCGGCGGCGACAGCGGCAGGTCGTCGATGCGGAACCCTAGCTGGTCCCGGACTGCGTTCGACAGCGCCGCCAACGGGGCCACGATGGGGGTCTCGCCGACGCCGCGCACGCCGTAGTTGGAACGGGTTCGGCACCTTGCCGCAGATCGGTAGGTCCACGTAGAGCTTGCGCGCCAGTTCATCGATGGCCGACGCCATGTGGTGGGTTTCCCAATCGAGTCCGTGTTGTGGGTGTCCCTAATCGGGTGTCCAGTCAAATCCGCTGTCAATCCGTTTGGAATAGTGGATGTCCCTATCGTACCCCCTGGGCGATGTAGTACCCCCGTCGAGGAGCGGGCGACCGGAGCGGCAGCGACGGGCGGCCGTCGCTCGACGGGAGGCGGATGGGTTGGGCCAGAAGCGAAGCGATGGGGCGCTCGCAGGCCTGGATCACGGCCAAGCCGCGGCCGGCCCCCTCGGGTACCGGCGCCTTGTAGTTCGGGTGCTCCTTGGCGGCCTCCAGGCACGCGCGCAGGCCGATGGCCGGGAAGCGCGGGCCGTACGGCGCCACGGTGCCCTCGCCCGCCGCGTTCTTGAGCCGGAGGGATGGGTGATCCATGTCCAGCTTGCGCGCCAGTTCGTCGATGGCGCACTCCATGGCGTGCATCGACTGCGGCGCACCCGGGGCGCGGTAGGCGCAGACCTTGGGCTTGTTGACCAGCACGTCGTTGCCCTCGATCACCAGGTTCGGCACCTCGTAGGGCGCCAGCACGGACATGCAGCCGGGGCCGATGGGGTACCGGGAAAGGCGCCGGCCTCATAGGCGAGCCACGCGGAGGCGACGTTCTTGTCGGAGTGGCTTCAGTGGGACCACACGGCGGACTTGCCTGTCCTGGTTCACTGCCGTGCCCGAAATCACCGCGAGATCACTTGTGGGACGCCAATCGCGTGTGTCCCGAACTCCCCTCGCTCCTCATCCACCGCTCCGAACTCCCCGCTAGCCACCAAGTCCTGCGGCAAATCGGCAAATCAGATGCCTTGACCGCTCACGGGCGTCCAACCTCGAGACACAATCCACTCCGCCCTGGCAGACGCCTGGCTAAGTACCTCAGGCGAGTGGCGACTCAAGTCCAACCGAATGCGATGCGCTGGTATGCCTTGCCGTAACGCGTGCTTGGCCCCAGCGATTTCGTACGCTAGCCGGTCGTGTGAGCCGCCGTGATACCTCCTTGCGAGGTTTGCGTAAGCCCGTGCAACATCGAACTGAGCCAACGCGTTGATGTGAGCCGCGTCACCCAAATAGTAGGCTTGGGCCCACTCGCTACCAAGTCGAGCCGCAGCAGCCATCAATTCGATTGTCTGTCCATGGGGAAAGCGTCTCTCGTTCTGCGAGTCAGCCGATGGGGATCTCAACGCTCCGATGAAGACCAAGGCTTCAGCAGGTACAGTTCGACACTTGGATAATCTCCACGATAGCCAGTACCACTGATCTTCGAGATCCTCTCGACGACTGTAGTAGTCCGCTTGGTCCGATGCTTCCCTATCGAGTCTGGCGATCTCGAAATCCCACTCGCGCTCCAAGTCCGTGATGTCCCTCGTCGCATCGTCCCGAAGTACTGCAATGCATGCCTGATGGAGCACTGCCAACTTCGCAATCTCGTCTGCAGCGCAGCTTGACTTCAAGTCGTTGCGGATTTGACCATTGGATACGTGACACTCTGGATTGCTCAGTGCTCTTGCGCTAGCGACTCGTGTGTCCATCGGACTCGAGAACACTTCTCGCCACGTGAGTGGCTTCGAAACGGCGAGAATCGGTTCAGGTCGCCACCTGTCCGCAGGCGCGTCGAGATACCGAAGTTCCAATGCGGCGAAGCATTCAGGCATCCAATCAATGACTGAGTGACAGAAGTCGGTGATATCCACCTGGTGCTCACCCGTGTTTTCCTCAATTGGCAGCTCTTTAGACCGTGGTGTTGGTATTTGGTCCGAAACTTGCTGGCCTACCGGCACCTCGGGAGGCGGAGATTCCCGGCGTTCCTCGAGACACTCAACCGTGAACCATGCCGCGAGGAGCAGAACAACGAACAGCGACGGCCAACCAATCCACTTTACGACTGTGGTAGACAATTGGGGCTCCCGTCTCGATCATGTCGATACGAAGGATGCTGGTAGCCGTAGACGCCAAACGTATCGTAGTAGTGGATGTTCGCTCGACGATCAGTATGCTGTTCATCCGATGTTCCGCAGCGACACTGCACCATGTCGAGTACGTGGTAGGCTTCATGTATCAACGTACCAGCCAATACCTGCCAATGCGATATTGGGATGCCTGCATTTCGCCAACCGGTAACTTCCGTGTCTATGGCTTCCTTGTCTATCACCATGTGAATATCACCGGTTGTGGGATCCTTGTAGGCATGACCTAAGGCACCTTTCGCATCACCGTAGCCTGTGTGGATTATTGGGCGCATATTGACCGGGAGGGAAGCCACCTCAGAGTCTAGTAACGAAAACACACTCCGATGGCCAGAGGTCACGGGATTGGCGGCACAGGACAGGACGGTTTCGGAATCAGCGGCAAAGTCTCCGAGTGATGATGAATCTGTCGCCTCACTCTCGTCCTCGCCGTCCGAAACGCACGCTCCACCGCAGGCAACACCCCCGCCTCCACCGAAACTGTAGTACTCCGGACAGTCCTCGGGGCGCGAGACAACCAGCCCCGTGTAGGGACAGACGACAGTTGTCGGTGTTGGGACGGGGGCAGGTTCCGGCACGGGTGTCCCGGTGACGACTACCTCCTCCACCGGAGTGTAGTCCTCCCAGCGCTCGTCGTTGTTCCAACAGTCCCCCGCGCGACTGACCAATTCAGCATCGTTCCATGGGTCGGGAGATTGTTGCCAGTGTTCACAGATGCCGCGGCAAATGGTGTTCTCCTCCAGGGCCTCACATGCTTCATGACCCTCGGTCTGGGCCTCCGACACACCCGCCGACAATACCCACGATGCAGCCAGCGCCAAGGCGGCGTAGCTGCCGCTCGACCCGAAGCGATGTCGCCGACCGGGAGGGTCGGAAGGAGAGCTACTCGCCCCCCCCCTGCTCGTCGATCGCCTCGAGCACCCTCGGCGGTGACAGAGGCAGGTCGTCGATGCGGAACCCGAGCTGGTCGCGGACCGCGTTGGACAGCGCCGCCAACGGGGCCACGATGGGGGTCTCGCCGACGCCGCGCACGCCGTAGGGGTGGAACGGGTTCGGCACTTCGATGATCTGGGTGTCGATCATCGGCATGTCCGAGGCCATCGGCACCCGGTAGTCGAGGAAGCCGGGGTTCTCCATGACGCCGTTGGCGTCGTAGATGTGCTCCTCGTTCAGTGCCCAGCCGAGGCCCTGCACTGCGCCGCCCTGCATCTGGCCTTCGACGTAGGACGGGTGGATGGCCCGGCCGGCATCCTGGATCGCGGTGAAGCTCAGGATGTCAACCTTGCCAGTCTCCGGGTCCACCTTGGCGTCCGTGAAGTTGCAGGAGAACGATGCGCCTGCGCCTTGGGCGTTCAGGCTCGCCCGACCGAGAAGCGGCCCGCCCGTCCGGCCAGCGCGACGGGCGATGTCGGCCAGCGACAGCGGCTTCACGTCGGCGTTGACGCCCGGCTTCGGTACCGCTTCGCCGTCGTCCCAGTCCACCTGCTCTTCGTCGAGGTCCCAGGTCAGCGCCGCGCGCTGCTTGCATTGGGCGATGATGTCCTCGCAGGCTTGGATCACCGCCATGCCGGTGGCGAACGTGGTGCGGCTGCCACCGGTGACGTTGCAGAAGCCGGTCGCCTCGGTGTCGCCGACGTGGGCCTTGATCCGCTCGTAGGGTACGCCCAAGGTCTCGGCCGCCATCAACGCCATGGAGGCGCGGGAACCGCCGATGTCGGGGCTGCCTTCCATCACCGTCACCATGCCGTCTTCGGCGATCCGCACTTCGGCGCTCGACTGCATGCCGATGTTGAACCAGAAACCGACGGCGACGCCGCGGCCCGCGCCCTCGGGGATGGGTTTGCTGTAGTTCGGGTGCTCCTTGGCGGCGTTGAGACACGCGCGCAGACCGATGGCCGGGAAGCGTGGCCCGTAGGGCGCGACCGTGCCCTCGCCGGCGGCGTTCTTCAGCCGGAGATCGATGGGATCCATGTCGAGCTTGCGCGCCAGTTCGTCGATGGCGCACTCCATGGCATGCATGGACTGCGGCGCGCCGGGGGCGCGGTAGGCGCAGACCTTGGGCTTGTTGACCAGAACGTCGTTGCCTTCGATGACCAGATTCGGCACTTCGTAGGGTGCCAGCACGGACATGCAACCCGGGCCGATGGGCGCGCCGGGGAAGGCACCGGCCTCGTAGGCGAGCCAGGCTTGGGCCGCCGTGAACGTGCCGTCGTTCCTGGCGCCGATCTTCACCTTGCACCAGGTGGCGGAAGTCGGACCGGTGGCCCGGAAGACCTCTTCCCGGCTCATCGTCATCTTCACCGGCCGGCCGGCCATCTGCGACATCTTCACCGCCAACGGTTCCAGGTAGACGATGGTCTTGCCGCCGAAACCGCCGCCGATCTCGGACGGAATGACCTTGATGTTGCCGACGCTCTGTCCCAGAACCTGGGCGGTCATGGAACGCACGTCGAAGTGGCCTTGGGTGCAGCACCAGACGGTGGCCTTGCCGTCCTCGTTGACCGTCGCCGTACACGCATGGGGTTCGATGTAGCCCTGGTGGGCGGTGGGTACCCGGTGTTCGCTCTCGACGATCACGTCCGCTTCGGCGAACCCGGCGTCGATATCGCCGCGCTCGAAGCGCTGGGTGGCGGCGACATTGCTCGCTGGCTTCGATGCGTCGCCATTGGTGTGCTGGGTCTCGTTGACCAGCGTGGCGCCTTCCGCCATCGCTTGATCCAGGGACAGAACCGGTTCGAGAACCTCGTATTCGACATCGATGAGATCGAGCGCCGCTTCCGCCTGGTGCAGGGTCTTCGCGGCTACCGCGGCTACCGCGTGGCCGTGGTAGAGCACCTTGTCGCGGGCCATGACGTTCTTGCCGAGGTCGCTCACGCCCTCGCCCGGGAAATCCGCTCCGGATACAGCGGCCATCACGCCGTCGGCCGCCCGTGCGCGGCTCAGGTCCACGCTCTTGACCCGGGCGTGGGCGTGGGGGCTGCGCAACACCTTGCCATGCAGCATGTTCGGCAAATTGAGATCCGCGCCGAATGCTGCCCGGCCGGTTACCTTGTCGATGCCATCGGGTCGTACCGGCCGAGTGCCGATTGCCTTGAAATCTACCGCTTCTGCCACCTGTCGTCTCCTTACCTTAGGATCAGTCTCTTGGTTGTTCGTGCCTCTCGATGCGTGCTGGCCTACGCTTCGTAGGCCAGCGTCTCGGCCGCGTCCTGGACGGCGCGGACGATCTTGTCGTAGCCGGTGCAGCGGCACAGGTTGCCCGCGAGCCAGTAACGGATGGTGGTCTCGTCGGGGTTGGGGTTCTTGTCCAGCAACGCCTTGGTGGCGACGATGAAACCCGGTGTGCAGATGCCGCATTGCAGTGCCGCGTGTTCCAGGTACTTTTTCTGGATGACGTGCAGGCCGTCGGGGCTCGCGATGCCCTCGATGGTGGTCAACGCCACCCCGTCGGCCTCGACGCCGAGCATCAGGCAGGAGCAGACCAGGCGACCATCGACCAGCACCGAACAGGCGCCGCAGTCGCCCGTGGCGCAGCCTTCCTTGGTGCCGGTGAGGCCGAGTTCGTCGCGAAGTACTTCCAGCAGTGACTGGTACGGCTCGCAGAGGAATTCCACCTCGTCCCCGTTGATCGTGGTGGACACATGTTGTTTGCTCATCTTCGTTCCAATCTCCTTGTGAGCCGTGCTCAAAACAGCCGCCAGTGCGCCAAGGCGCCGAGTCCGCTGAAGCGCGAGTGCGCCAAGGCGCCAAGTGCGCTAAAGCGCGAGCGCACGGTCGCGGGCGATCGCGGCGGCCCGCTTGGTGAGCACGCCGACCACCTTCCTGCGGTATTCGACGGTGCCGCGCTTGTCGGTAATGGGTTTCGCCATCGCGCTCGACGCGTCCGCCGCGGCGGCCAAGGCCGCGTCGTCCACCTTGGTACCGACGAGCGCCGCCGCTGCATCGGGTACGATCAGGGCGGTGATGGCGACCGCGCCGATGCACACCTTGGCGGCGGTGCAGATGCCGGATTCGTCCAGCGTCAGCGAGACGCCGGCGCCGCAGACGGCGATATCCATCTCGGTGCGTGGAATGAAACGCAGATAGGCGTCCCGGGTACGGCCCTTGGGACGCGGAATCCTGAGGCCCACCAGGAACTCCGTGGGCTCGAGAATGTTGGTGCCGACCCCGGTGACGAATTCCTCCGTGGATACTTCCCTGTTGCCGCCCGGCGAAGCGACGACGCAAACGGCGCCGCAAGCGATGAGAGCCGGAATGGTGTCGCCGGCGGGGGACGAGTTGCACAGGTTGCCGCCGATGGTGGCGCGACCCTGAATCTGGGTGGAGCCGATCAGGTCGGCCGCCTCGATGAGGCCCGGCAGGATGCTCTTCAACTCGTCGTTCTCGTTCAGCACCGCGGACGCGATCGCCGCCCCGATGAACACTTCGTCGGCGCCAATGCGCAACGCGTTGGCCTCCGCCACGTGTTTGACGTCAACGAACGTACGCGGTCCCTTGTCGGTCGACCGCATCTGCACCATGACATCGGTGCCGCCGGCCAGAATCTGCGTGCGATTGCCCGCGGACGTCTCGTGCGCGAGCGTGGCCAGTGCTTCGTCGACAGTCGTCGGTGCTTTGTAGGCGAATGCCCCCATGGTTTCTCCCTTCCTGGTGAGCGAAGCGCCTATGTATATCAGAAAGGCGAAACCGATTCACGACGCAATCGCCGTGCCAAATTCCTACAATGGCGCCCCAACCCATCGGCTTGGATTGCTCAATGACCAGCCCCCCTTTCGACAACGAGGCCTATCTCGCGCACATCGCTGCGATGCAGCAGCAATGGGAAGGCGCCCTCGCCGCCAACGGTCATGGCGCGGCCGTGGTGCCCGCCGGGGCGGCGCAGCTGTACTTCCAGGACGACCAGGCGCCGCCGTTCCACCCGAATCCCCACTTCGCGCGCTTCTACCCCGACGACAACTGCGAGCACAGCGTGCTCCTGGTGCGGCCGGCCGACAGGCCCAAGCTCTACTTCCATCGCGAAGCCAGCTTTTGGTACCAGCCGCCGGCGCTGCCGGACTGGGCCGAAGCGGTGTTCGAGATCGAGGTGCATCACGACAACGACGAGCTGATGAAATCTCTCGTCCATGACCTGTCGGCGTTCAACCGCGTTGCTCTCGTCGGGCCTGCGGAGTCCTACGATCTGAACCTGCCGTTGGCGGCGGTGAACCCGAAGACGCTGGTCAGCCGGCTGCAATTCGTTCGTGCCGCCAAAACACCGTTCGAAATTGCCCGGATGCGCGAGGCGACCGAGACCGGGGTGCGCGGTCACTTGGCCGCAAGGGATGCCTTCTACGGGGGCGGCAGCGAGTTCGACATCCACATGGCCTACTTGGCCGCAAGCGCTCAACAGGAGAGCAAGCTGCCGTACCAGAACATCATCGCGCTGAACGAGCACGCCGGCATTCTTCACTACCAGCACTACGACCGGACCCGGCCCTCGGCAGGGACGAAGAGCCTCCTGATCGACGCCGGAGGGCGCTCCGGCGGCTACCACTCGGACATCACGCGCACCTACAGCGCAGACCCGGGCGATGCATTCGACGAACTGATCGCCGCCTTGGACGAGAAGCAGCGCAGAGCCATCGATCTGGTACGCCCCGGTCTTCTCTACACCGAGTTGCACACCTGGATGCACCGCGAGGTGGCCGAGTTGCTGGTGCGCTTCGATCTGATTCGGTGCAGTGCCGAGAGCGCTTTCGACCGGGAAATGACCGACAAGTTCTTCCCCCATGGACTCGGCCATCTCATCGGCCTGCAGACCCACGACGTCGGCGGCCAGTTCACCACCGAGGATGGCGATGAAGGCGAACCGCCGGAACGGTTTCCCAAGCTTCGTTTCACCCGGTCGCTCGAAGCCGGCCACGTGTTCACCGTGGAACCGGGGATCTACTTCATCCCTGCCCTGCTTGAAGGACTAGCGGACGACGATTCCGGCCGGGACGTGAATTGGGCTCGGGTGGATGAATTGCGACCCTGTGGCGGCATCCGCATCGAGGACAACGTGGTGGTGACCGACATCGGTGCGGAAAACCTCACCCGAACGGTGTTCGACCACTAGGCATTTGCGGTTCCCGCGCCGACCTCCTCGACGACGGGTCGATTTCCGCCAGTCCGTGGAGCCAATGTCGCACACGCCCTGCGCCAGACTTGTGTTCTCCTAGGGGTTTCCGGGCGGGAAGCCCATCCCATGGACATTGAAGGCGAAACCGGTACGCAACGGCTGCTCTCGGTGGCGTTCGAAGACCCCGGCGTCCTGCAAGCGGCCTATATGCCATTCATCCAGAACGGCGGGCTGTTCATTCCGACGACGCGATCCTTCGTACTCGGCGACGAGGTGTTCGTGCTGCTGCGCTTGGCGGACGATGCCGCCAGCATTCCCGTCGCGGGCAAAGTCGTCTGGATCACGCCCCAGCAAGCCCAGGGCGGAAAGGAGGCTGGCATCGGCATCCAGTTCAACGACCATGACGACGTCGCGCGAGGGCGCATCGAGGCCACCCTGGCCGGACTTGCGCCCGCCGGCGGACAAGCCGGCTACACCATGTGATCCGGGCCCCATTCACGCGGGCTCGCAGTCGGCGTCAAGGCGAGGTCGAGGCCGGTGGTTGCATCGGCAGGCGTTGCCAAAGATCCGCCCAGAGGAGCGCCAGTCGATGAAGCTGCATCGAACGGTTCAGGCCGGTGTTGAGCAACGCCGCTTGCCGGGTCCTCAGCAGTTCGTCGACGAAGGGCAACGCCAGCGCGGCGCTCGTCACCGGCCACTGCCGCACCAGCCAATGCGCGATGCGCAGCCATCGGTCCACGACATCCGCCAATTTCTCTTCCCGGTTGACCAGGGCCACCTCGCCAGCGGCGGCAGGTGTTCGCGCCACCTTCGCCAAAACCGGCCATAGGGGTGCCTGACCCCCCTCGGCCGCGGCGAGAATTGCGAACGGTGCGCCGCCATGCTCCATCGCCAGGGGCTCGATGAGATCTTCGGCAACGCCGGCTTCGAGGAGCCAAGCGTGCACCGTTCTACCATCGCCGCGCTGCACTTCGAGGCGCTGGCAGCGGCTGCGGACCGTGGCGGGCAAGCGCTCGGCCGCACCGGTCGACAACGCGATGAAGCTCTCCGGGGGTGGTTCCTCCAAGGACTTCAGGAGCGCATTGGCCGCGTTGACGTTCATTCGGTCCGCGTCTTCGATCACCGCGATCTTCCGACCGGCAACCAGGGGGGTCTGAACCAGGAAGTCGACGATGGCGCGGATGTCGTCCACCTTGATCATGCCGCCTTCGGGTGAGAGCCAGCGCAGATCCGGGTGGGCGACGTCGCGGGCTTCACGGCCAGGCGCCAGGCGCATGAGGTCTACCGCGAGGGCATTGGCGACGCGTTCTTCGCCCCAGCCGCCCGGACCGTGGATCATAAGCGCATGGGGAAGGCGCTCGCCGAGTCCACGAATGGTCTCCAGCGCCGGGACGAGCCAGGCGGGCTCCTTCACGTCGAATCCAGGAAGCGCGTCAGGGCCACGGCGATGTCCTGTTGAACCTTGGCCAGTTCCCTACTGGCGTCGATCCTGACGATGCGGGATTGTTCATTGGCGCGGCGCAGGTAGGCGGCACGTACCCGCTCGAAGAAGGCACGGCGCTCGCGCTCGAAGCGATCCAGGCCACGGTCGGCGATCCGCGCCATGGCATCGTCCACTGGGGCGTCGAGATAGAGCGTGAGATCGGGCCAGCAGTGGCCGTGGACCATGGCCGCGAGGCGTTCGACCGCCTCCCCGGCGACGCCGCGTCCGCCGACCTGGTAGGCAAAGGTCGAGTCCGTGAAGCGTTCGCACAGCACCCAGCGGCCGGCGCGGAGGCTGGGTTCGATCACCCTGGCGAAATGCTGGGCGCGGGCGGCGAAGACCAGGAGCGTCTCGGCGAGCGGGTCCACGGCTTCGTCCCGCTCCATCAGCAGGACGGAGCGGATCTCCTCCGCCAGCGGAGTCCCGCCCGGTTCCCGGGTGGCCACAACGTCGTGGCCGCAGCTCCGGAGGGTGGCCAGGACGAAGTCGACGTTCGTGCTCTTGCCCGCCCCTTCGCCGCCTTCGATGGTGATGAAACGACCTCGCGACACGCGCATCACCTCCGCTGGTAAGTTCGCACGGCTTCGTTGTGGTCGTCGAGCGTGTCGGAGAACTGGCTTGTCCCGTCGCCCCGCGAGACGAAGTAGAGGGCCGTGCCGTCCTCGGGATGCAGGGCCGCTTCGATGGAGGCGCGTCCAGGCAAGGCGATGGGTGTCGGCGGCAGGCCGGACCGCCGATAGGTGTTGTACGGGCCGTCGGTCTCCAACTGCACCTTGGTCAGGTTGCCGTCATAGGCGCTGCCGAGACCGTAGATGACCGTCGGATCGGACTGCAAGCGCATCGGTTTGCCGAGACGCCGGGCGAATACGCCCGCGATCCGTCGCCGATCGGCGGCAACAGCGGTTTCCTTCTCGACGATCGAGGCCAAGATCAACGCATCGTAGGGATCCGCCACAGGGGCGTCGGGGGCGCGTGCCTGCCAGGCCTTGGCCAGAACCGCATTCATCTTCCGATTGGCCCGGGCAAGTAGTGCCGAGGCGCCGTGCCCGCGCTTGAACCGGTATGTATCGGGGAAGAACTGTCCCTCCGGATAGTCTGCGGGCAAGCCGAGATGGACCATGAGGTCTTCAAACGCAACGCCTGCCAGATCGAAATCGATCCGGTCGTCGGCCGCTAGGCGCTCGAACACGGTACGGGCCGTGCTTCCCTCCACGATCAGGAAGCGGTGCACGACCACGTCGCCTCCGGTCAGCCGGTCAAGCAAGCCGTCCGCGGTCTCCCCTGGAAGCACGCGGTACTCGCCGCTTTGCACCGATCCGTGCAGGCCGCGCTGGCCCGCGCGCAGCGAAAACCGCCAAGGCGCGACGATGCCTTTCTCGTGAAGGGTGCTGGCCACATCCGTGAACGTCTCCGACGGCTGGACGACAAACACGGTCTCCTCGAACACCGGCAGTTCCCGCGCCGACCAGTGGTCCAGGTAGATGTGGAATCCGACCAGAAACGCGATGCCGAGCATGATCACGGCGACCGGAATCAGCAATAGCCGTTGGTTCACTTGGGTAGACTCCTTGAGCAACGAGGATGTCTACGAAGAGGCAATTGCAACGTTCCGTTGAAACCGGAGGCGGAGTTCACACTTCCGCGAAAATCAACGTTCCGTTGGTGCCGCCGAAGCCGAACGAGTTGGACAATGCCGCGTGGATAGGCATCTGCCGCGGTTCGTGCGGCACGTAGTCCAGGTCGCATTCGGGATCCGGGTTGTCGAGGTTGATGGTCGGCGGCGCGACGTTCCTCGCCACGGCGAGGACGGCGTAGATACCCTCAACGGCACCTGCAGCGCCAAGGAGATGACCGACCATCGATTTGGTGGAGCTGATCGCCACGTCGGGAGCATCGCCGAACACCGCCTTGATCGACAGGGTCTCCGCAATGTCTCCTTGGGGCGTCGATGTGCCGTGGGCATTGATGTAGTCGATGTCCCCGGGTTCCATGCCAGCGTCCGTCATCGCATTGCGCATGGACGCCACCGCACCGTGACCGTCGTCGGGCGGACTGGTGATGTGGAACGCATCCGCGCTCATTCCGAAGCCCACGACTTCGCAATAGATACGTGCGCCGCGCGCCCGTGCATGCTCGTATTCTTCGAGTACGAGAACGCCGGCGCCGTCGCCGAGGACGAAGCCGTCCCGATCGCGGTCCCACGGCCGGCTCGCGCGCTCGGGATCGTCATTGCGCGTGGACAGCGCCTTCATGGAGGCGAATCCAGCCAGCGTCACGGGTGATGTGGCCTGCTCGGCGCCACCGGCGACCATGACGTCGGCTTCGCCGTGCTGGATCATGCGCATGCCGAAGCCGATGTTGTGCGTACCGGTGGCACAGGCCGTGACCACCGCGATGTTCGGTCCCCGGAAGCCGAACTGGATGGAGAGCTTGCCGGAAATCATGTTGATGATGCTCGACGGCACAAAGAAGGGAGACACGCGCCCTGGACCGCGGTCGAGACAAGTCGAATGGGTCGCCTCGATGGTGTTGATGCCGCCGATTCCGGAGCCGATGGCGACCCCCACGCGGTTCCCGTCCACTGCGCCTTCGAGTCGGGCATCGCGCACGGCCTGGATGCCGGCGATCAGGCCGTACTGGATGAAGGAATCGAGGCGGCGGGCCTCCTTGCGTTCGAGGTAGTTCTCCACCGCAAGATTCCTGACGCCCGCGCCAATCTTGACGCTATGGTAGGTGGTGTCGAAGTCGGTGATTGCGCGCGCGCCGCTCATCCCCGCCAAGGCGTTGTTCCAGCCTTCCTCGACGGTGTTGCCGATGGGCGACAACATGCCGAGCCCGGTTATCACAACTCGTCGCCTTGCCATAGGATGCGGGTGCCCGTCGCGGGCGGGTTGCAAGCGCCGACAGGCTTACTGATGGGCCAGAATGTAGTCGATGGCTTCCTTGACGGTGGTGATGTTCTCGGCTTCCTCGTCGGGAATCTCGGTCTCGAACTCCTCCTCCAGCGCCATCACGAGTTCCACCGTATCCAACGAATCCGCCCCTAGATCGTCGACGAAAGATGACTCGTCCTTCACCTCCTCCTCCTTGACCCCCAGCTGCTCGCAGATGAGTCGTTTGACTCGCTCGTCGACACTGCTCATGGTTCGAGACTCCTTTTCAAGTACTCACGTATGCTCATGCCTGCCCATCCGGACGAAATCGTGGAGCGCCCGCGTAACGGCGGATGCGTTCAATACGTGGGCACTGCCACCCGTCCAAGGGCGCCCACCGTGTGGGCGCGTAAGTGTACCGCTTTTGTAGGGGGCTAACACTGCCGACGCGAAATTAGTATCGATCCGCTACGCAAAATGCAGTCCGCCGTTGACGTGCAGCGTCTCGCCGGTGATGTAGCCCGCCGCGTCGCTTACCAGGAAGGATACCGCATGGGCCACGTCTTCGATCGTACCCATGCGGCCTAGGGCCGTACGCTCGACCATGCCTTGTCTTTGGGCGTCGGAAAGTTCGCGTGTCATGTCGGTATCCACGAACCCCGGCGCCACCGCGTTGACCGTGATCCCGCGACTGCCGACCTCTTGCGCAAGCGAACGGGTGAAGGCTTCGACGCCTGCCTTGGTGGCCGCGTAGTTGGCCTGCCCGGCATTGCCCATGCGCGCCACGACCGAGCTCAGGTTGACGATCCGTCCCCAGCGCGCGCGCATCATGCCCCTGAGCAGCGGCCGGCTGAGGCGGTATACGCCTGTTAGGTTGGTATCCAGGACTTCCGACCATTGCGCCGGGGTCATGCGTATCAGAAGGTTGTCCCGGGTGACGCCCGCGTTGTTGACGAGCACCAGCGGCGTGCCGAATCGCGCCTCTACGTCCTTCAGGCCGATCGCGACGGCGTCGTCGTCGATTCGGAGCACAACGCCGGCGCCGTCGGTTCCGAGGTATCGAGCAACCGCATCGGCGCCTTCGCTGGTCGTCGCCGTGCCGACCACGAACAGGCCATCGGCCGCAAGCCGCGCGGCGATTCCCTTGCCGATGCCCCGGCTCGCGCCGGTAACCAAGGCGATCCTGCGTTCGCCGGCCGTCATGCTTGGACGTCCAACGCCGCGGCCAAGCGGTGGACGTTGTCGATCGGGGCCATGGCAAGTGATCGATCGATGCGCCGCGCCAGCCCGGAGAGCACGTTCCCCGGGCCGCATTCGATGAAGTTCCGAACGCCTGCTGCGGCCATTGCCTGTACGGATTCGGACCACCGGACCGGCGACACCAATTGGCGCACGAGGTTGGCTCGAACGGTTGCGGCATCCCTGGCCGCCTCGGCGGTGACGTTCTGAACCACGGGCACGGCGGGGTCGCACAGTTCGATGGCGTCGAGCAGTTCCGCCAACGGTTCGGCCGCCGGCGACATGAGCGAACAATGGGAGGGTACGCTGACATCCAGAACCACGGCGCGACGGGCGCCCGCAGCCTGGCAAGCGGCGATGGCCGCATCGACGGCGGCTCGGGATCCGGCAACGACGACCTGGCCGGGCGAGTTGTAGTTGGCTGGCGTCACGGTGCCGTCGATGCCGGCGCAACATCGCTCCACGACTGCATCATCAAGCCCCAGGATGGCCGCCATCGCCCCTGCTCCGGAGGGGACCGCAGCTTGCATCAGCCGACCCCGCTCATGGACCAGGCGCGTCGCGTTGGCGAATTCCAGGACGCCGGCGACAACCAACGCCGAGTACTCGCCCAGGCTGTGGCCGGCGACTACGGCGGGAGCAGCGCCCCCACGCTTCTTCCAGACGTCGTGCAGCGCCACCGAGACGGTCAGCATCGCGGGCTGGGTGATCGCGGTCTGGTTGAGCCGTTCGGGCGGACCCTCGCGAATCACCTTGCCGAGATCGAAGCCCACGGCCGCCGAGGCTTCCTCGAAACGCACCCCGACGAGGGGCTCCTGCGCGGCAATGTCCGCGATCATGCCGACCTGTTGCGCGCCCTGGCCGGGAAAGACGAATCCCAAGCTCATTGGTCCCCCAATACGGTCTGTGTCTGTTGCAACCATGCCGTTACCGCGTCGCGGCGGCGATCCGATCCACCGACCCGGTTGCCAATGCGTCCATGGCCTGGGCCACGGCCCTTCCGAAGCCGTAGCGGTCGGCGCCACCGTGGCTCTTTACCACCACCCCGGCCAAGCCCAATAGGCTCGCGCCGTTGTAGCCTTGCGGATTGTACGCATCCCGCACGCGGTTCAGCCGCTTGCGCAGCATCGCCTTCGCCAATGCCATCCCCCCGGAGGCGTCCGCGAGTTCCCGGCCGAGCAGGTAGCGCGCCATGTGCGCCGCCCCTTCCGCCGCCTTGAGCGCGATGTTGCCGGCGAAACCGTCGGTAACGACGATGTCGGTGCTTGCCTCGAACAACCGGTCGGGTTCGACGAATCCGGCGTAGCGAATTCGGTCGTCCTGCTCCAGCAGACGCGCAGCTGCCCGTACCGATTGGGGACCCTTGCTAACCTCCGAACCGATGTTGAGCAACCCCACGCTCGGCATTGGCCCTCCTGGGGGGGCGCGCGCGCGGGCGGGAGAATGGCCGCGACCAACCGCCGCTGCGGCGCCCATGAGCGCGAACTGGTGCAATTGCGCAGCGTCCGAGCCGATGTTGGCGCCGAGATCGAGCATTTGGAACACGCCGCCGTCCGCCGCACCCAAGGTCTTGATGATTGCCGGTCGGCGTATCCCGGGAAGCATGCCGATCAAGTGCCGCGACAATGCCACCATGGCACCCGTGCTGCCGGCGCTGACGACGGCATCCACTGCACCGCAGGCCAACGCGCCGATGGCAGCGCGCATGGACGAATCGGTCTGCCCGCGCAAGGTGGCGCGCAAGGAGTCGTCCACTTCGAGCCGCCGGGGCGCATCGACGACCTCGTGCGGCGAGTCCCGGACCAGCGGCGCGATGACGTTGGCGTCGCCGAAGAAAGTCAGTTCCACGTGCGTGGGCCGTACGGACGCGAAGGCATCCAAGGCCCCTTGTACTAGAACCGTTGACGGGGCGTCTCCGCCCAAGGTGTCAACGGCGACGCGGATGGGCGGTGTCCGTCAGGCCAGCGACCGGCGTAGGGTCAGTTGCGTACCTCGACAATCTTGCGGCCGCGATAGTAGCCATCGTCCGCGACATGGTGGCGCCGATGGGTCTCGCCCGTGGTCGGGTCCGTGGATAGCGTCGGGTTTGCCAGGGCGTGGTGCGATCG
Source organism: Pseudomonadales bacterium (assembly GCA_047518105.1). Classification (GTDB taxonomy): domain Bacteria; phylum Pseudomonadota; class Gammaproteobacteria; order Pseudomonadales; family Azotimanducaceae; genus VXYL01. The sequence continues at coordinate 18,463 of JAKZRQ010000134.1, forward strand.
CCGCTTGTCGCGCCTTGCGCGGCTCACCTTGTTTTTCTGTACGGCCATGTTATGCCTCCGTTTCCGTTATTCGGGCGATCGGCCCGGCTTCAAACTCTTGATCGCTGCGAAAGGACTCTCTCGCGACATCCCCTCTCCTTCTCCCTCGACCTCCGAGCCGGGCTCGCGGAACTGGGACGCGTTCGGACACGAATCCCGATCTGCGCAGCCGATCTCGGGCATGTTCAGCAGCAAGTCGTCTTCGATCAATTCGGCGATCCTCATCGTCGGTCCGTTGCACACCACCGCATCGATATCCGGTGTCAGCGCCCCTGCCTCGGCCTCCGTGGCCACAACGCGAAAGTCGATGTCGCTGTCGACGTCCACCGCGACCTCCTCCGCACAACGACCGCAGCAGATCTCCGTTGTCAGCCGGCATCTCCCGGTGACCCGGGGCCGGCCTTGGTCGTCAACCGTGAAGTCCAGCGACACCTGGACGTCGCTGGCATCGTGGCTGCGCCCGAGTCGCTCGAACGCTGCTGCTGCGAGCGCGCCTCGCCACGAGGATCCGGTCCGGGCGAGCCTGGCGACGTTCAGTCGTGGCGACGACGGTTCCGATGCCATTGGTGGAGCGCTGCCTGTTGGCCTTGCGAACCTCGGCGTCCGCAATCCATCGCTGCAGGCACCTTGCCCCATGCGACGACCACTCCCGGTCCGGTGAACAAGTTCGGGGCGCGGATGATATGGTCGCCGCACCTGAGTGTCAAAATGATCCCATGAACCGGGCCACCGACCGTACACGGACAATCGCGGCCGGACCGCGACTCGTCTTGGCATCCGGTTCGCGCTATCGCCGTCACCTGCTCGAGCGTTTCGGCCTGCCCTTCGAGGTGGACGCACCGGCCATCGACGAAACACCTCGGCCCGGCGAGGCGCCGCGGCAGCTGGTTCTAAGGCTGTCTATCGCCAAGGCGCGCGCGGTTGCGCCGCGCTGGCCGAATGCCGTCGTCATCGGTTCGGATCAGGTGGCCACCAGCGACGATCGCATCGTCGGCAAGCCGGGCACGGTCGAGGCGGCCGTCGGGCAACTGCTCGCGTTCGTGGGCCGACGGGTTGACTTCCTCACCGGGATCGCCGTCCTGAACACCGCCGCGAACCGGATTGCGACCCACCTCGACACCACGTCGACACGGTTCCGGCAGGCGAGCGAAGACGAAATCCGGCGCTATGTCCACCTCGACCAGCCGCTCGATTGCGCGGGGGGCATCCGATTGGAAGGATTCGGGCCATGGTTGCTCGACGGCGTCGACACCGAGGACCCCAGCGCCGCCATCGGACTCCCGTTGATCAAGCTGGGCGCGCTGCTGCGAGCAGAAGGCATCAATCCGCTCGCGACGGCCTAGCCCGCATTTCTCACCAGGCCGCTTCTCGGCGTCAAAAGAGCTCATGGTTTCAAGAAGTTGACCGCGATGCGAACGATCGTGCCGGTGCAGACTGCGCTGGCCGTGCCCTCGCGGGTCTTTTGGCCCCGTGTGTACACGGGGCCAAAATCCTCCGCGATCATCACGGCCCCTGGTGAAAAATGCGGGCTAGGACCTTGACTCAATCCCTTGTGCGAGAACGTCGAATTCCGGCGCAAGAAAATGCCCCACCCATCGCCGGTCCATCCGACGCGAACGAACGATGTTGCAGCGATATCAAAAGTAAGACCGAAATCCCGTGTGTCCCAATCAGTCAATGTTGCAGCGATATCAAACGTGAGACGAAATCCCGTGTGTCCCACTCTCATGCGCCAATATCAAACGTGAGACGAAATCCCGTGTGTCCCACTCTCACTGTCCACTCTCACTGTGGAGACGAAATCCCGTGTGTCCCACTCTCACACTCTCATGCGATACTGCGCGGGTCATGGCTAGCGGACTCGCTTGGGAGTAGACATGCTCGACCTCGCTGGACTGAACTGGTGGGCCATCCTGGTTGCCACCGCCGCCGCGTTCGTCCTGGGCTTCTTCTGGTATGGCCCGGTGTTCGGCAAGGCCTGGCTTGCCGCCCTCGGCAAGACCGAAAGCGAAATCGAACCGTCTCCGACGCCGTTCGTCGTGAGCGTGGTCGCCGCGCTCGCCACCTGCGTGGTGGTCGCGGCGCTGATGCGGGGCCTCGGCATGACCGGAGTCCTGGATGGCGCGGTGCTGGGGCTGGTGACCGGGGTTGGCTTTATCGCCGCGTCCATGGCTTCCGACACCGCTTTCTGCCGCTCGGGTTGGAAGCTGTGGGCAATCCAGGCCGGCTACCGGGTCACCTACTCGGTGGTCATGGGCGCGATCATCGGCGTCTGGCCAAGCGGCTAGGCGCTGCATGTGCAGCGCGATCGAGAACGCTTGCGCACTCTTGAACCTTCCCGGTAGGGCACGCATTCTACCGGCCTCGTTCGAAATGCAACCCAAGGGTCAACATTCAGAGCGCCCAAGGACTCCAGTCGTCGACACGACCCCTTTGCGGCGTTCCGAAGTCGGTGTTCGGATCGGCATCGCTTCGGCGCGTATGGCGGCCGGGATGCTGTCTCGGCTCGGCATTGGCGCCATGCGCGCCATGGGCACCGGCGGCGGCGCGTTGGCGTCGTGTCTCAACGGACGCGCCGCGCACGTCACAAGGGTCAACGTTGATCGGGTCTACGCGCACAAGGATCCGGCGTGGCGGCACCGGCTCGTCCGGCAAAGCCTCCAGCAGACCGCCATGACCCTGTTCGAGGCTGCCGCCCTATGGACCTGGCCGCTGCCGCGTCTGGCCAAGCTCCTGAAGAGCAGCGAAGGCGAGGAGCTGTTGCGCGATCGAGCGCCGGGCCGCGGTGCCGTCGTGCTCATTCCCCACTTCGGCAACTGGGAGTTTCTCGGCTACCACCTCAATACCATCGAACCGTTGACGCCCCTCTACCAGCGCCGCCGCTCCCAAGCCGTCGACGAGGCGTTGTCGGTGGCCCGGAACCGGTTGGGCAGCCGACCGGCCGGCGGCTCCGTGTCCGGCCTGCGCAACCTTGTGAAGGCCCTCCGGAGCGGAGGCATGGTGGCAATTCTGCCCGACCAGGTGCCGAGTCCGGATTCCGGCCTGGTCGTACCGTTCTTCGGTCTCCCCGCGCTCACGATGTCCCTGGTCTCGAAGCTCCTGCAGCGCAGCGACATCGAGATCGTTGTCGGAACGGCGACCCGGGTACGGGGCGGATTCTCCATCCGCATCGAAGCCATCGACGACGCCGTGCGCAATGCAGACCCGTTGGTCAGCGCTCGAACCATCAACGCCGCCATCGAGACCGTGGTCGCCCGCGACCGCGCCCAGTATCAGTGGGAGTACAAACGCTATCGGCTACCCGACGAACCTGACATCTACAAGCAACGCCCGCGAGACACACGTCGAAGCGCTACACCCGCTTCATGAACTCGTCCCAAGGGCCGGTGATCGCCAAGGTGATCCCCGGAATTTGCAGATTCGCAAACACCCAGTCGCCCGCTTGGCAGACGCCGCACCACTCGGAATCGCGGAAGTCGCCGTTGAATCCCCTGGTTCCCTCCAGCACGACATTGTTCTCCGCGAAGCTCGTCAGCGCGCCGGACGGCGCCAGCATCGACAGGCGACTCGGCGTGCCGCCGTCTTCGCAGAGCAGCAACGTGCCGTTGGTCATCATCACCAGGTTGTCCGGGCTGTCGAGAACCGTTCGCCCCGGCGATTCGTAAAGTAGCCTCAGGCGTGCCGCCGACGCGTCGAGTTCCCAAATCTGCCCTTTGCCGGCCGTACCGCCGGTGGTGGACACGAAGTAGAGGTGCCCGTCGTCCCACCAGCAGCCCTCCAGGCGTTCGAATCGCATCGCGCCCCGGGCGTGGCCTTGCCGGAAGACGGATCGACCACCGGAGCGCGTCGGATCGTCGATGTCCACCCAGGAGACGGGCAGGGACAGGCCCGCCGGCCAACGTCCCGTGAAGTTCGACCGGCCTTCGATGGCCAGCATCTGCAAGCGCCCAGGTCCACGCAGGCTTCGACCGTCCGCCGGGTCGCGACCGTTGGGCACGAATCGGTAGAGGCCGCAACGTGTTTCGTCTTCGGTCAGGTAAACGATTCCCGTAGACGGATCGATGGCGGCGGCTTCGTGCTTGAAGCGCCCGAGACCCGTCAGCGGGCTCGGGTCGCCAACTCCGTTGGCCGGCACTTCGAATACGAATCCGTGGGGACGTTCGACGCCGGTGGTCGCGGGATCGGCCAACGCTTCCTCGCAGGTCAGCCAGCTTCCCCAAGGCGTCGGCCCGCCCGCGCAGTTCTTGTAGGTGCCGGCAAGCGAGACCCTCGAGTCGAGCCACTCGCCCTGCGCGAGGTCGAAGCGAACCGTTGTCGTCCCTCCGCCGCAGCGCGGGTCGTAGACGGCCGCATCGCCGATGAGGGGGGCCTCGGTGATTTCGTGGTTGCGCACCAGGATCACCGTGCGACCGTCGTCCTGGACGAATGCGCCCATGCCGTCGTGCAGTCCTGGCACCCGATTGCCGTCATCCATGGGATCCCGTCGCCAGCCATGGGAGACGTAGCGGAAATCCGGCGGCAGCTTGAGCAGCGGCACCCCGGTCGTACCGTCCGGGACAGGCCGCAGTTCAGGCGCGGATGTGCGCGCCAGGGGACGCCATGCGAGGCCCGCGATGATGCTCGCAGTCGCGGTGAAGGCGATGAAATCGCGTCGGGTGGCCATGCGGGTCATGGTATCAGCAGCGTCAACCGCACTACACTGCCGGGGCCAAAAAAGCGGTGAGGAAGCATTGAAGGTCGTCCAGGTGCTGCCGGCCTTGGAGAGCGGTGGCGTCGAACAGGGAACCTTGGAAATCGCCCGGGCGCTAGTGGCTCGGGGGCACGCGTCCGTGGTCGTGTCCAAGGGCGGTCGTCTCGTCGCGCAACTCGAACGGGAGGGCAGCCACCACGTGACCTGGGACATCGGTCGCAAGCACCCCGCCGCGTTGCTCGGCGTGCGACGGTTCAGAGGTTGGCTCGCGGCCGAAGCGCCCGCCATTGTCCACGCGCGCTCGCGCATGCCCGCCTGGGTCTGCTGGCTGGCCTGGCGACACATGCCCGAAGGCCGACGACCATGTTTTGTCACCACCGTGCACGGGCTGTATTCGGCAAGCCGGTACAGCGCGATCATGACGCGCGGCGAGCGTGTGATCGCCGTCTCCGAAACCGCCCGGCGCTACATCGGCGACAACTATCCCCGGACCGACCCGAACAAGGTCACGCGCATCTACCGTGGCGTGGACCCGGGGCGGTTCCATCGCGACTTCCGCCCAAGTCCGGATTGGCTTTCCGGTTGGCGGCAAGACTTCCCCGGTCTGGACGGCAAACGGCTCATTGCCCTGCCCGGTCGCCTCACCCGCCTAAAAGGCCACGCCGACTTCCTCCAGGTGATGGAACGCTTGCGGGTCTCGCACCCCGAAGCCGTGGGGCTCGTCGTCGGTGGCGTCGATCCCCGCCATCGCGGCTACGCCGATGATCTCCGGCGTCGCGGCACCAACATCGTGTTCACCGGTCACCGTTCCGACCTGCGCGAGATCATGGCGGTCTCGTCGGCGGTGGTGTCGCTTTCCCAAAAACCCGAGTCGTTCGGCCGCACGGTGCTCGAAGCGCTCTCCCTCGGAATCCCGGTGGTCGGCTACGACCACGGCGGCGTCGGCGAGGTGCTCGCCCAGGTCTACCCGCCAGGCGGCGCGCCGGCCGGCGACAGGGGCGCGGTGGCGGCGAGACTTGCGGGGATTCTCGACGATCCGACGGCAGCGAGACAGGCCATACGCGACCATGAATTCGATGTTGAAGGGATGTGCGACCAGACCCTTGCCTTGTACGGAACGCTCGCGCAGGCAAGTCCGTCGGCCGATCAAGGCACGAGGCCTGGGACACAATGATCGGTACGGTCGCCATCGCGATCTCCAGCGCGGCGCTGTTCTTCGCCGCCTTCGTCGCCTTCGCCCCCTTCGCCGTCTTCGCCGTCTTCGCCGTCTTCGCCGCCTTCGCCGCGTTCTTCTCCATGCGCTACGCTTGGTGGCGCGGGCCGGTGGACTACCGGAAACCGCGTGTTCTCATGTACCACATGATCCGGGAACCTCTCGAGGGCGGACGATTCAACAAGTTGAGGGTGGCGCCTGCGGAGTTCGAGCGGCAACTGAAGTGGCTCGCCGACAACGGCTGGCGGTTCGCATTCCTGTCCGAACTCGATGCCGTGGCCGACCAGGCGAGAACCGCGGTGCTGACCTTCGACGACGGCTACCGGGACAACTACGCGGCGGCGCATCCGCTGCTCCTCAAATACGGTGCCAAGGCGACCTTGTTCCTGGTCGTCGACCGCTTCGACCGCGACTGGTCGACCACCAAGAAGGCTCACCACGACTCCGGCGAACTGATGCGCGAACCGAAGCTAAGCGATGCAGAGGTGCGCACGATGCTCGACTCCGGCGCCTGGGAACTCGGCGCCCACACCTTGACCCACGCCTTGCTGCCCGACCTCGGCCGCGACGACAAGCAACGCGAGATCGCCGCTGCCAAGACGACCTTGGAAGACACCTTCGCCGTCGAGGTGGCGAGTTTCGCCTATCCCTTCGGCATCTTCGACGACGACGACACCGCCGCCGTGACCGCTGCCGGCTACCGGTTCGCGGTAACGACCGACGCCGGCATCAGCCTCGACCCGCGTGCCGAAGCCCTCAAGCTCAAGCGCGTCAAGGTCAACGGCAAGGAAGGCCCCTTGGGCTTTTCCATCCGTATGCGTACCGGCAAGCGCGGCCTCTTGGATTGATCGGATGAAACCGGTTGGTTCATGAACATCTGCGAGGTCATGGCTGGCGATGAGGAGGGGGGCCTGGAGACCCACTTCGTGGACCTCGCCAACGGTTTGTCCGGGCTCGGCGACGACGTCGCCGTCATCGCCCACGAGCGCTACGGGGATCGTTTCTCGGCCGACGTGCGGTTTCTGCCCTTGGACCTGACCGGCGGTCGTCGCAATCCGTGGCTGCGGCGCGGGCTTCGAAGGCTGATCGATTCCGTCGCACCCGAGATCGTCCATGCCCACGCCGGCAAGGCGGCAGCCCTTGTCGCGGCAGTCGCCCCGAACGCGAGGACGGTCGGTACGGTACACGGACAGAAGAAGAGCCTCGTCGCATACCGGCGCTTCGATGCCGTCATCGGCGTGAGCAAAGGCGTCATCGACGCGCTCGACCATCCCGCGAAAACCGTCGTCTACAACGGTGTCCACCCGGCCCCCGACGCTGTCACCGCGGCAGAACTGCGACGACTATTCGCCATCGACTCCGAGGCCATGGTGACGTTGGCGGCAGGCCGCCTGGTTCCGGTGAAGGGCTACGACCGTCTGATTCAGCTCTGGAACGACAGCCTGGGCCACCTCGTCATCGCAGGCGACGGTCCCGAACGTGCCCGCCTCGAAACGCTTGCCAAGGGCAAGCGAGTAACCCTTGCCGGCTTTCGCTCCGACGTCCGCTCGTTGATGGGCGCCGCCGACCTCATGGTCTTCGCGTCGGAACGCGAAGGACTGAGCTACGCACTCGCGGAAGCGCTGATGGCGCGTTTGCCAGTCGTGTCGACGCCGGTGCCGGGGGCCGAGGAACTGCTACCGGCGAGCCACTTGGCGAGCCTCGAGGAACTCCACAAGGTCATTGCCGCAAACCTCGCGGACCCGAGTGCTGCACGGGCGCGCATGCTCGGCCTATTCGACTGGGCTGCACAGGCGCTGACGGTGGACCGGATGGTGCACTCGACGCGTCGGGTCTACCGCGGATGCCGGGATTGACTGCGGTGCCTGGCATGCTGATTCTCCGCGACATCGAGCCCTTCGCCATCGGCGGCACCCGCCGCTGTTACGTTCACCCCGACGACGAGACCCGCTGCGTCAAGGTCCTGCGTGCGGATCGCACGCCACGTGCGCGACGCGACGCGGTCGCGGGCTGGCGGCGCTTCAAGCCGTTGCGGAGCTTCGACGACCAACGCAAGGAGAATAGGGCCTACCGGCACCTCAAGCGCCGGGGCCAACTCGACTGGACACACGTGGCGCGCTACTACGGCACCGTCGAAACCGACCTGGGGCTAGGCATCGTCACCGCGTTGTACCGGGACTGGGACGGCAGCTTCCCCAGGAATCTCGAGGAGCTTCTGCCTGCGGGAATGACAGACTCCATCGAAGCGGCGATTCGCGAGTTCAAGGTCTGGCTGCGTCGGGAGTTGTTTCTCAGCCGCGATCTGCTGCCGCACAACATCATCGCAGTCGCGGACAGTGCCGAACGTTATCGCCTGCTCATTGTCGATGGAATCGGCAACAGCGAGTTCATACCCGTGTCCCATTGGCTCAAGTCCTTCGCGCGCCTGAAGATCGAGCGGAAAATTCGCAAGTTCGACTACCGCACGCGCATCCTCCTGCCCGGCGAGCGCTCGGCAGCGGACCGCGAGGGACGGGCCCCGCGCAAGGGTCGGACCGATGCGGGTTCTTGAACGGCTCGAAGCGAGAATCCGCCGCTTGCGACGGCGGGCGTCGCCCCTGGTCTGGGCTGGCGATGCCGTGCACTGTCCCGTATGCGACAGATCGTTTCGCGGGTTCCGCCCGGCAGGGAAACGACGGGCGCGGCGGGAGAACGCGATCTGCCCCTATTGCGCTTCTCGGGAACGCGATCGACTGGCATTCCTGTTCCTGTGCGGCGCCGAGGCGCCGCGACCGGGTTCGCCGTTCCTGCACATCGCCCCGGAGGCCTGCCTGCAGCCCAGGCTCCGGCAACTGGCCGGAAGCGACTACCGAACCGCCGATCTCCTTCGAACGGATGTGGACGAGCGCTTCGACGTGATGGCGATGCCCCACGACGATGCCACCTTCCATGCCGTCTATTGCAGCCACGTTCTGCAGGACGTGGCTGACGACATTCAGGCGATGGCCGAGTTGTTCCGGGTCTTGAAGCCGGGAGGATGGGCGATCCTCAACGTGCCCGTCACCGCCCAAGTCTCGGTGGATCATCGGGATGCGCCTCTACTTGAGCGGAGCCAGCGGGACCGCCGTCCGCCCGAGCATCTTCGAACCTATGGCTTGGACTTTCCGAAACGCATGGCTTCGGTCGGCTTCAAGGTGCGCGTGATCGGCCCCGACGACGTGGCCGGCCCGGACGAGCAGGCGAGGTTCGGCATCGCGGGAAATGCCAGCGGGTCGATCTACTTGGGCCTCAAGTCGTCGTGAAGTCGGGATCGCACTGTTGGGTGTCGCTTGCACTGTTGGTCTCCGCCCCGCTGGCGGCGGAGCAAATTCACTACGACGCCCAAGTCGCCTGGCTGCAGGCCGGCAAGATCGTCATGTCCCTGCAGCAAGATGGCGACCACTATGAACTCTCAGGCTTGGTGACGACCTCCGGCACCATGAACCGACTGTTCAAATGGCGCGGAAAATTCGCCGCAACCGGTCGTTTCGTCGATGGCTTTCCCCAGACCAGCGCCTACCTGCTGCTAGCCGAGGGTCGCGAGTCGCGCGCGGTGCTGCTCGCCTTCGACGGCAAGACCACGATCCACGCGACCGACGACGAGTCCGAAGAGCTTCCCCTGCCCCCGGGCTCCGACCTGATGTCCGTGATGTTCCTCGCCCCGCACTGCCTCGGCGAAACCACCGTCCACGACGGCGAAGACGCCTACCACCTGGTACCCGAACGGACGTTGCGGCAAGGCCTGCGCGAGAGGTCCGGCTACTATTCGGGCGACACCGTGCGCTGCGACTATCGCTTTCGCTACGGCGACGGCAGCACGCGACGCGTGTCGGTGTGGACTGCCGAGGGGCAGGGACAACGATTGCCCGTGCGTGTCCAGATCCGCGTTCCGCTGCTTCCCGACGGCATCTTGCGGCTTCGGGTGGACGGGCCATCGCCCGCGGACGACGACTCGTAGCATCGCAAAGCGATCCATGAACATTCCCAGTGCCCGCCACTGCGCAAACCACCTCCTCGCCCACCGCCAGGCGTTGGCCGACGCAGACGGTCGGGTGCGTGCCGCGTAGACTTGACCATCCACATCAGCGGCCTGCACCGATCTTGATCCTCCGACTCGGCGTTCTCGACCAATCTCCCATCGGCCGCGGCGAAGATGCGACCGCCGCCGTGGCGAACACCATGGCGCTCGCCAAACGCTGCGACGAGCTCGGCTACCACCGCTACTGGGTTGCCGAGCACCACGCCTCCGACACCCTGGCGAGTTCGTCGCCGGAGATCCTCATCACCCGCCTGGCGGCAGAGACCGAACGTATTCGGGTCGGTTCCGGTGGCGTCATGCTGTCGCACTATTCGCCGTTCAAGGTGGCGGAGAACTTCCGGATGCTGGAACTGCTCTACCCGGGCCGGATCGACTTAGGTGTCGGTCGCGCACCCGGAAGCGACGGGCTGACCGCGGCGGCGCTGGCCTACGGCAACCCCCTCGGGATCGAGTACTACCCGGCCAAGGTCAAGGACCTCGTCGCGTTCGTCTCCGGCCAGACGCCAATCACCGAAGCGTTCCGGGATCTCAAGGCCACGCCAAAGACCGCGACGGTCCCGGAAGTCTGGATGCTCGGCTCCAGCTTCGACTCCGCCGCCTACGCCGCGCGTTTCGGCCTTGCCTACTCCCACGCCCACTTCATCGCGCCGCAGCCAGCCGTCGAGGCGCTGCGCCACTACCGCGAACGGTTCGTTCCCGAGCACTTGGCAAAGCCCTATGCGTCCATTGGCGTCTTCGCCATCGCCGTCGAAGATGCCGAACGCGCGGATCTGTTTCGCCGCATGCGCGAAATCCAGCGCATTCGACGCGACCGGGGCCAACGCGGTCCCGCGCCCACGCTGGAGGAAGCCGCAGCCTGGCCGTTCACGGACGAGGAACTCGAAGCCATGCGCGCTCGCCGGTCGCGGCAGATCATCGGCACGGCCGAGGACGTCAAGGCCGACATTGAAGCGCTTGCGGCCGAGTCCGGTGCCGACGAAGCGGTCCTCCTGACCATCACGCCGTCGTTCGAGGATCGGCTGAAATCCTACGAGTTGATTGCCAACGCCTTTGGCCTCGAACGAGCCCCTGGGGGACCCCACGCCGGCCCGTAGGATCGGCGATAATGCGGCCCGGACACCACATCGGGAAAACGGTCATGCGCTATTCGGTCGCCACGGCACTCGTGGCCTGCGGCCTTGTCGGCTGCGAGCAGACATCGTCGCCCCAGGACGATTCCTCCTCGACACAAGCATCCGTCGCGACGACGGCCGTGGAGGCAGTGCCCGCACCGGTCATCCACCATTGGACCAATCAGGAGGAGATTGGCAACGGCAATGGCCCGGTGACCGCCGAGCACCTGCTGAACTCGCCATCGAATACCGAGCAGTGGCTGCTCTACGGCGGGGACTACGCGAACCACCGCCACTCGCCCGTGGACGACATCACCCCCGAAAACGCCGCCAGACTGCAGGTGGCCTGGGCCTTCCCAACGGGGACCAGCGAACAGTTCGAGGTATCACCCACCGTGTACGACGGCATCATGTACGTGACCACCTCGTACAACCGGATTTTCGCCCTGGATGCGGCGACCGGCGAGATTCACTGGCGCTACGACCACCAGCAGCCGGACGACCTGCGCCTGTGCTGCGGCAAAGTGAACCGGGGTGCGGCCATCGCCGGCGATCTCGTGCTGATGGCGACGTTGGATGCCAAGCTGATCGCCTTCCACCGCCTGACCGGCGAAATCAAGTGGCAGTTGGCGCTCGCCGACTACGCCGACGGATTCAGCGCCACCTCCATGCCGCTGATCGTCAAGGACATGGCCATCATCGGCGTGGCCGGCGGCGAGTTCGGGGTGCGGGGCTTCTTCGACGCCTACGACGTGGCCACCGGCGAGTTGCGCTGGCGGCACTACACCATTCCCGCCGAGGGCGAGCCCGGCATCGAGACCTGGGCCGGCGATTCCTACAAGACCGGCGGCGGGCCTGCCTGGACCAGCGGCGCCTACGATCCCGAGACCGACATCCTGTACTGGACAACCGGAAACCCCTCGCCCGACTGGAACGGCGACCTGCGCGCCGGCGACAACCTGTTCTCCAACAGCCTGTTGGCCGTGAACCCCGACACCGGCGAACGTCTCTGGCACTTCCAGTTCACGCCCCACGACGTCTGGGACTACGATGGCAATACCCACATCTTCCTGACCGACGTCGATCACGACGGCGAGATGGTCAAGGCCATCGTGCAAGCCAACCGCAACGGCTATTTCTACACCCTGGACCGGGCCACCGGCGCTTTCCTGGGCGCTTCCCAATACATCGAGCAACTGAACTGGGCGACCATCGACGAAACGGGCCGACCCGTCGTCGACCCAAGGGCCAATCCGACCGAGGAACCCGACTTCCGCGTCTGCCCCGGCAATCTCGGCGGCATGAACGGCGCCTGGACGGGTGCCTTGAACCCGGATCTCGGCCTTGCCTATATCCCGGTCATCGAGTCCTGCCAGTACTTCCACAAGGGGATCGTCGCCTTTGTCGAGGGCCAGCCGTTCATGGGCGGTCTGCCGATCACGGTGGATGTCCTGAACGGCACCGACTACGGCCACCTCTCCGCCGTCGACATCCACACCGGCGAGGTGCGTTGGCGCTACAAGGACCCGGAACCGATGATGGCCGGCGCCCTGTCCACGGCGGGTGGCGTGGTCTTCACCGGCAACCGGGACGGGTTCGCCCTGGCACTCGACGCGGCGAGCGGCGAACTGCTGTGGAAGTTCCGCATGGGCGGGGGCGTACGCAGCCAGCCCGTCGCCTACCAGGCGGGCGGCAAGAGCTATGTCGCCATCGGTTCGGGCAACGACATCACCATCGCCGGCTTCGCGGCGGGTTCCGTCGCCGTCCCCGAGGGCGGCCACCTGTTCGTGTTCTCGCTCCCGGAGCTCCCGGAATAGCGCTTCGACGACCCGGCGCCATGCCCGACTACGAAGCCGCGTCGCCAAGAGCGGCCCGATCCCTCTTGGCGGCGATGGCGTTGACGCTCGCGCAAGGGCCTGTAGTGCGAGCCGTCGCCCTGATCGCCCTGTCCATCACCGTCGCCGGCTGCGGTCCGAAGTCTCCGGCAGACGCCTACCGGTCCGATCCGGATGCCCTGAAGCGTGCCAAGTCGGTGTTCATCGGCACCTGCGCCGGCTACTGCCACACCACGACGGCAACCAATCGCGACGCCCCCTACCTGTTCGACGACCAGTGGCTGCACGGCGGCGCAGACCAGGAGATCTTCGACACCATCGCCAAGGGCGTGCCCGGCACCACGATGATCGGCTTCAAGGGCAATCTGCCCGAAGGGGACGACGATATCTGGCGGCTCGTGGCCTACATCACCGCAACGGGAGCGCGTTCGGCCCCGTAGGGTCGGTTTGTCCGCTGACCGGCCCGCCGCGTTATTCTCCGACTCACGCCACCGAGCCAGCAGGGAACACGATTGGCCACGCGCCACCCACACGGATTCGACGACCTCGAACGCCGTCTCGACGACCTCCGGAGCCGCGACATGTACCGCACCCGGCGCACGCTTGAGAGCCCCCAGGGGCGCGAGGTCGTGGTCGACAGTCGCCGGCTGGTCAACTTCTGCAGCAACGACTACCTGGGTCTGGCGGGCGATCCGCGCCTGGCCGAGGCCTTCGAGCGGGGCATCGCCAGGTGGGGTACCGGCACCGGCGCCTCGCACCTGGTGTGCGGACACACGTCCGCCCACGAGGAGTTGGAAGAGGCATTGGCGGCGTTCGCCGGCCGACCCAGAGCGCTCCTCCACGGCAGCGGCTATGCCGCCAACGTCGGCGTCGTCAACGCCCTGTTGAGCGTCGGCGACTTCGTATTCGAGGACCGGTTGAATCACGCTTCGCTGCTCGATGGCGGCTGGATCAGTCGCGCGGGGTTCTCGTGGTTCGAACACCGCGACGTCGCGGACCTGGGGCGCAAACTCGCGCAGGTCGACCGCGAGCCGACGCGCAAGCTCATCGTCAGCGACGGAACATTCAGCATGGACGGCGACCCCTGTCCGCTGGATGAACTCGTCGCCGCAGCGAACCGGCATGGCGCCTGGACGATGATCGACGACGCCCACGGCATGGGCGTGCACGGTGCAAACGGCGTCGGCCTGGTGGATCCGGCGCGCTACTCCACCTCGGACGTGCCTGTGCTGGTCGGCACGCTGGGCAAGGCTTTCGGAACCTCGGGCGCATTCGTCGCCGGTGACGAGCCCCTCATCGAGACGCTGATCCAGCGCTCGCGCAACTACATCTTCACCACGGCGATGCCCAGCGCGCTGGCCGTGGCGACACTCAAGAGCCTCGAAATCGCGACCGTCGAGGCCTGGCGGCGCGATCACCTCGCCGCGTTGATCGTCCGTTTCCGCGCCGGTGCCCGTGCATTGGGGCTCGCGCTGATGCCTTCGACATCGCCCATCCAGCCGCTTGTTGTCGGCGACCCGGCCCGTGCGCTGGCGATGAGCCGCACGCTGGAGCGGCAGGGGTTGCTGATCGGCGCCATTCGCCCGCCGACGGTGCCCGAGGGTACATCCAGACTACGGGTGACGCTGACCGCCGCCCACCAACCGGCAGACGTGGACCGCCTGCTTGACGCGTTGGGTGCCTTGGCGGTTTGCGGGCCGCCCGCGACGGCGGATCGCGACGGCTGATGTTGCGCGCACCCTTCTTCGTCACCGGCACGGACACGGACGTCGGCAAGACATTCGTCGCCGCGGCACTCCTGGAACTGGCGCGGGAACGTGGCTTGCACTGCGCCGCGCTCAAACCCGTCGCCGCGGGTTGCGCGCGCGTCAACGGCGAGCTCATCAACGACGACGCCCTCGAGTTGATCGCGGCCAGCGGCACCGACCTCGACTACGGCACCGTCAATCCCATCGCCCTGGAGCCCCCGATCGCGCCGCATATCGCGGCACGGCAAGCAGGCATCGGGCTCAGCGCTTCGGCCCTCGCCCGGCATTGCCGCAAGGCGCTCGCCGGCGACATCGACTTCGCCCTCATCGAGGGTGCCGGCGGTTGGCTGGTACCGCTCAACGCCACCGAAACCTTGGCGGACGTCTGCGTCGACCTCGGCGCCCGCCCCGTCCTGGTGGTCGGCATGAAGCTCGGTTGCCTGAACCACGCGCTCCTCACCGCCGACGCCATCGCCGCATCGGGCAGCGAACTCGCCGGCTGGGTCGCCAACTGCCCGACGCCGGAGATGGCGGCGTTCCACGACAACGTCGCGACGCTCCGGGAAAAACTGACGGCGCCGTGCCTGGGTGTCGTTCCGCATCTCGGCGTCGACGCGACGCGCCGGAGCGCTGTTCCGCATCTCGATATCGACCCGCTCCTGGCATGAACGACCCGCTTCAATTCGACCGCGACCACATCTGGCATCCCTACACGTCCATGGTCGACCCGCTGCCTGTCTACGCCGTGGCGTCCGCCGAGGGCGTACGCATCCGTCTCGCCGACGGGCGGGAACTGATCGACGGCATGTCGTCCTGGTGGTGCGCCATTCACGGCTACAACCACCCTGCCCTGAACGCCGCCGTGCGCGCCCAACTCGACGACGCCGCCCACGTCATGTTCGGGGGTCTGACCCACGGACCCGCCATCGAACTCGCGCGGACACTCGTCGACCTGACCCCACCTGGTCTCCAGCATGTCTTCTTCTGCGACTCCGGCTCCGTCGCCGTCGAAGTCGCCATCAAGATGGCGATCCAATACTGGGGAGCGGTGGGACGCCCGGGAAAACACCGGCTGGCGACCATCCGCGGCGGCTACCACGGCGACACCTTCGGCGCGATGAGTGTCTGCGACCCGACAACGGGCATGCACGAACGGTTCAGGCCGGTGCTGCCCCAACACCTGTTCGCCGACCGGCCCCGCGCTCGCCCCGGCGAGCCGCTGCATCCAGACGACGTGGCCGGCATCGAGGATCTACTTGCCAACCACCACCCGGAACTGGCCGCGGTCATCCTGGAGCCCGTGGTGCAGGGCGCCGGCGGCATGTGGTTCTACGCCCCCGAATACCTCAACCACGTCAAAGCACTTTGCGAACGGTTCGACGTGCTCTTGATCCTCGACGAAATCGCCACCGGGTTCGGTCGCACCGGTAGGCTGTTCGCCTGCGAGCACGCCGGGATCGAGCCGGACATCCTCTGTCTCGGCAAGGCGTTGACCGGGGGCTACATGAGCCTGGCCGCGACCCTGACGTCCACCCGGATCGCCCACGGGCTCTCGGAGGACGGTGGCGTACTGATGCACGGCCCCACCTTCATGGCGAATCCGTTGGCCTGCGCGGTGGCCAAGCGCAGCATCGAACTGTTGGAGGAGATCGACTGGCGAGCACGGGTCATCGCCATCGAAGCCCAGCTAACCGAAGAGTTGGCGCAATACGCCGGTCACCCCGTCGTGCTGGACGTCCGCGTGCTCGGTGCCATCGGCGTGGTTCAAACCAAGGCGCCGGTACCCGTTGCAGCGATGCAGGAGGTGTTCGTGGATGCCGGCGTCTGGATTCGGCCGTTCAACGATCTGGTCTACCTGATGCCGCCGTTCGTGACCAACGAGGACGACCTACGCCAGTTGACGAAAGCCATCAGTCTCGGTCTGGACGCGGTAGACCTCCCGTCCGGCGCGTGACCCTGCGGGGCTAGCTCGGCTGGAGTCCTCGAGCGCTCCGAACGTTGACGCATGGGTTGCATTGCGAACGAGGCCGGGAGAATGCGTAAGCATTCCCAAACGCGCCCGTCGGGCGCGCACTCGCACCGCGAGGCGCCGCTGCCATATGCAGCACGCGCTAGCCCGCATTTCTCACCAGGGGCCGTGATGATCGCGGAGGATTTTGGCCCTGTTCGCGTGCTCGCGACCGAGAGCATAGCGGGGCCTACGGTTGAGGGAGCATGTGCGCGCACGGGGCCAAAAGACCCGCGAGGGCACGGCCAGCGCAGTCTGCAACCGGCACGATCATTGGCATCGCGGTCAACTTCTTGAAACCATGAGCTCTTTTGACGCCGAGAAGCGGCCTGGTGAGAAATGCGGGCTAGAGACCACGGATCCACGCACTCCTTGGCAACGCGCTGCCGACTTGTATCCCGGTGCAACCGTTTCGCTCCTGCTCGCGCTTGCGGCCTACGCCTTGGCCGAACACTACGGCGCCCCCGTGATGCTGCTCGCTCTGCTGCTCGGCATCGCGGTGAATTTTCTGAGCGAAGACGAGCGCTGCAGGCCCGGCATCGAGTTCTGCGCGAAGACGGTGCTGCGCATCGGGGTCGCGTTGCTGGGCGTGCGCATTACTGCGGGACATCTGATCGATCTGGGTTGGTCGGCTGCGCTGCTCATCGCGTTGGTCGTCATCCTGACGGTCGTGTTTGGGGCCCTGTTCGCCCGCAGGTTGCGTCTGGGAACGGAATTCGGAGTCCTGACCGGCGGCTCGGTTGCGATATGCGGCGTCTCGGCAGCCATCGCCATCTCCTCCGTCCTGCCGAAACGGGACAACGCGGACCGGGAGCTGGTGTTCGCCATCGTTGGCGTCACCACGCTCAGCACCCTGGCGATGGTCGTCTATCCCGCCATTGCGGGCGCGCTCGGTCTCGGCGACGTGGCGGCCGGCGTCTTTCTGGGCGGCACGATTCACGATGTGGCTCAGGTGGTGGGTGCTGGCTATTCCATATCCGATGAAACGGGAGACCTCGCCACGATCGTCAAACTGCTCCGGGTGGCCATGCTGGTGCCTGTGGTCCTGGTGGTGATGTTCGTGTTTCGGCAACGCCTTGCGGCCGCCGCCTACGGCAAGGGGACCATCCCCGCTTTCCTGGTCGCATTCGTTGCGCTGGCGGTCGTCAATAGTTTCGGTCTGATTCCCGAGGTGGTGGTTGACGCAGGGAATGCGCTCTCCCGGTGGTGCCTAATCGTGGCGATTGCCGCCGTCGGCGTAAAGACGCTGCTGCGTGAGGTCGCGCAGCTCGGTTGGCCACCGATCATCCTGATGTTCGGGGAGACCGCCTTCATCTCCGTCTTTGTGCTCACTGCCTACGCGCTGGTCGTGGGAATCTGACGAGACTGCCGCGTAGCCGTGCTCCCAACGGAGGGGCGCCTATCCCCGGACGACATCCCGGACCGCGCCGGGACCGCGAACGCCCTTGGCCGCGACGATCAGCGGGAGCAGCAGACCGACGCAGATGACCAGGCTCGTCGCCGCCAGCGCCAGGAACGCGACCCGCAAGTTCCACAAGTCCAGAACCGCGCCGACGGCCGGTGCCGCCAACGCGACCGCGACGCGAAAACCCATGCTTGCGAAGGAGTTCGCCGTGGCCCGAAACGTACTCGGCACGCGCTTGTTCAACGCCTGGCGCAGGACGACGATTCCGAAGCCCCTGCAGGCGAAGAACAGCGCGCTGACCAGTACGCCGCCCACCGCCCCGAGCGTGCCGAGACCGAGATAGCCGATGATCGGAGCGGACCCGATGACAAGCAGCATCGCGGTGCTGCCGAAGCGGTTCTCCAGGTCCAGCGCGTACTTCCCCGCCGCTGCGGAAACGAGCGTCAGCCCGCACCACAGATAGCCGAAGTAGAGGATGTCGATGCCTTGATCCTGCCAGTGCTTCTGCAGCAGCCAGACCGCGAGAAACGTCGTCAACGGCCAGACCGACAGCGCGAGAAACGTCAGGCGCAGGAGCGGTCCGTTCGCGACCATGTGGCTGAGCGCTCGCCACAGGTTCTGCGAGTGGCTGCCGTGTTGCATCCGCTCGCGCACCGGCTCGACCAGAGCGAACGTCAGCCCGAAGGCGATCCAGGCGGACGCCACCTGCGCGTAGACGGCGACATCCATCGACCACAACAGGACGACGCTGCAAGCCGCCGCTGCGAGCGCTTCGGAGAGATTGCGCACGAAAAAAAGCCGACCGACGGCTTTGCGCCTGCGGTCCGTCGCATCGCGTAGCGCAAGTTCGGTGTCGTAGAGCAGCGCCAGATCCGCCCCGGAGATCAGGCTGAAGCCGAGGGCGAGAAAGGCTTCGAAAATCGCGAGTTGCCAGAACCCTTCGGCGAACAGCAGCACGCTGTGTCCCACGGCGGCGAAGAACGTGCCGACGATCAGCGTGCTCTTGCGTCCAAGCAGGTCCGCGAGGTAGCCCGACGGCACCTCGAAGACGAGCACGAGGCATCCGAACACGGTCTGCAACAGCAGGACATCGGACAGGCTCAGCCCCCGGCTCTCGAAGAAGAGCACGATGACGGGCATCAGCACCATGAACACCTGGAAGAACGACAGCGCCAGCGTTCGCCGGATGTTCCGCTCAAGTTGTCGCCGAGTCGGCGTCGACATCGATTTTTGTCCTATGCAAAAAGAAGAACCCCGAAGGCTCGGGGGCTTCGGGGCTCTTTTTCGAACGATGTGGTGTCGCGAAACTACCCGCTGCCAGCGCCTCGGATGCGGCAGTGCACTTGGAACCACACACGACCCCACGCCGTCGAACGGGACGCGACGTCGCGGAAGATGTGGTGCGGTTGCCCGGTCATGGCGCCCTGGGCCTCGGATCGAAGGCGCGGCACTCTATCAGGTCGGAATGGGAAACGCGACGGCACTCACGCGCCCGGGGCGCCGGAGCCTGAGTGCCCTGAGTGCCCTAGCCCGCATTTCTCACCAGGCCGCTTCTCGGCGTCAAAAGAGCTCATGGTTTCAAGAAGTTGACCGCGATGCCAACGATCGTGCCGGTTGCAGACTGCGCTGGCCGTGCCCTCGCGGGTCTTGTGGCCCCGTGTACACACGGGCCCGTGCGCGCACATGCTCCCTCAACCGTAGGCCCCGCTATGCTCTCGGTCGCGAGCACGCGCACGTGCCCGTTGTGTACAACGGGGCCAAAATCCTCCGCGATCATCACGGCCCCTGGTGAGAAATGCGGGCCAGGGCCGTGGCAGCCCGCTGTCCAATGAGAAAGTGAGGGTGGAATCGCCCGAACCGTGAAGCGTTCGGTACACCTCGAACTGGCGCCGCAGGACTTCGCGGGTGGCCCAGCCCGGACATCTGTCCGTAGGCTTCGTCGACCTCCGCCGGCAGCCGGATGTCCACCGCCGCGTACTTGCGCGCGAACGGCCAGCACGCGGCCGCCGCCGCGCCGGTCCCGCACCGCGCCCGTCTCGCGCCACTGCCGCACCAGGCACTCCATCTGCTGGCGCGAGACGCCCGTCGCGGCCGCGAGGAACTTGAGCACCGCGCCCTTGTCCCGCTTGCCGAGCCTGCGGTAGCCGAAGCGCTCCAGCGTCTCCGGGACGAACCCGTAGGTCTCGTCCCGGTGCCGAGGTTGGAAGTCCACAGCTTCGTTGCCCTCGACGAAGGCCCGAAGCTGCCCGATTGTGCGTAGCCGCCGCGTCTGGATGTCCACGATCATCGCCGAATGATGCGCCGGACACCCGTTTCACCCTCACTTCGCGTTGGAATCGGCCCTTCGCTTCACCCTCACTTCCCGCTGGACAGTGCGGGCAATTCAAGAACAAATTTGATAGCCTCGATGTTGACTATGGAAGGTGTTGTTCCGGCGTTGCGCGCCGAGTCGAGGCGCCATTGATCGGCAGCGGTTTCAAAGTCGAGCAACGAGTAACGATCCGCTTGTTCCTACCGGTGGTCGTCGACAAGTGCAGAAGGAGCGCAAACGAATGCTCCCATACGCTCTCCAGGGTATTGGCCCCGGAAAATCCGCCGTCTGGGCAGGTCTGTTTGCCCTGTTGTCGCCTTCCTTGGCAACCGCAAATGCCGGAAACGACCAGATTGTCCTGATCGTGTCGACTGCGGTCGGTGCCTCGGATTCGGCCATTGCACGCGCTCCTTGTTGGGATGAGGCACCGCCGGACGCCAAGGTGTTGTGCCGTCCGGAGACCCCGGAGCACGCCGGAACCATCGGTATCCGGCTGACGACCAGCAATGGCCAACCGGCCAAGGGACGGATCACGGCGGACTACGCGACCTTCGAGATCACGGCCACCTCCCCTGGGGACTACATCCACCGGCAGAGTATGCTGGTCATCGAGGATGGCGAGGTCGGAAGCCAAATAGAAGAAATCACGCTCCTGGACGACAACGTTGCCGAGGAGACCGAGACGTTCGGAGTGCGAGTCACCAACTTCGTGGCGCCTCCGCAATACAGCCTGACTTACGATCACAGCATAGAGACGATCCTCGACAACGACCGTGAAACGACCTTTTTCGACCTCTCGGCAAGTCCCTCGATCATCTCGGAGGATGAGGGAGCGACCTCGGTCGAGGTCACGGCCACGGCGGACGGCAATGTCCTCGACACACAAACGACGATAACGGTTTCCGTATCGGGTAGCGGTGCCAACATCGCGGTGGCCTTCGAGCCGGTTTCGGACTTCACGATCACCGTACCTGCAAACGAGCGTTCGGGGTC
Organism: Pseudomonadales bacterium; assembly: GCA_047518105.1. Lineage (GTDB taxonomy): Bacteria > Pseudomonadota > Gammaproteobacteria > Pseudomonadales > Azotimanducaceae > VXYL01. The sequence continues at coordinate 39,874 of JAKZRQ010000134.1, forward strand.
GGCGAGGTTCACGCTGACGCCGGTGGACGACGAGGTCCTCCAAGTAAGCGAAACGGTGGTTCTGGCCGGCACGGTACCCGGCTTGGCGGTGAACGGGACCACGTTGCGCTTGGTCGACCATGAGGTCTTGACGTTCGCCGTGGCAGACGCGTCCGGTCCGGAAGACGGGCCCCCTTTGGCGTTTGAGGTGTCGCTCGGCGTGGAAGTGGTCTTGCCCACAGAGGTGGTATACCAAACGGAGGCCGGGACAGCTACGTACTTCTGGGACTACGAGGTAACTGTCGGCGTGTTGACCTTCGCGCCCGGCGAGAAGTCGAAGACAGTCAACGTGCGGTTGATCGACGATTCGCTGTACGAGGACGACGAGAAGTTCGACTTGGCTCTCCTCTACACCTCCATCGGCGGTATCTCCTACCATCGTTTGCAAGTCAGCGGAACCGGGACCATCATCGACGACGACAAACCGCCCGTGATCCAGGCCGTCCATGCCTCGGCCAACGAGGGCGACCAACTCCTGTTCGAGGTGAAACTGGAGGGGGAGAGCGAGTTGCCGGCGCTGGTGGAATACGCCACCTCGGACGGGACTGCAACGGAAGGCGACGACTATCTTCCGGCGGCGGGCACACTGACTTTCTCACCGGGCGAGCAGTCGCACACGATCACGGTTTCGACGATCAACGACGACATTGTGGAAGGACGCGAGGACGTTGCGCTAACCCTGCTCCGCGCGGAAGACGCGACCCTGGACCCTTCCTCCCGCGAAGCGGTGGGAACGATCATCGACGACGACACCGTGTCGCTGACGGTAGCCGACGCGGCGGCGGTAGAGGATGGGGCCGCTCTGGCCTTTCGCGTCACCCTCTCGCCGTCGAGCCCGCTGGCGGTGACGGCAGACTTCGCAACATCGGACACCACTGCAATCGCAGGCGAAGACTACGAGGCGGCGTCGGGCACGCTGACCTTCCCGGCGGGAACGACTTCGGCAACGGTTCTCGTGGAGGTGCTGGACGACAGCATCTACGAAGAAGAAGAGACGTTGACCCTCGCGTTTTCCAACGCGGCGAACGCCGACGCGCCCGACAAGCCCGCAACGGGAACGATACGCGACGACGACGACCCACCCGATATCGTCGTCGACCCGGCCTCCGCCCTCGAAGGCGGAGGCCCGCTCGCGTTCACGGTACGCCTCACCGAGACGAGCGGAGCACAAGCGACAGTTTCCTACCGAACCTCGCCGGGCTCGGCTTCGGCCGGTTCGGACTACACGCCGGTCTCCGGAAACCTGACGTTCGAGCCCGGCGATACCAGGCGCACCATCGAGGTGGCGCTGCTCGACGACGACGTGGACGAGGCGGACGAGACCTTTTCCATGACCTTGACCGCGGCGAACGGCGCGACCTTGGGGAGATCGACCGCGCAGGGGACGATTCGCGACGACGATCTACCCGCCGTCTCCGTCCGCGCCCTGACGGCATCGGTGGTGGAAGGCGCACCTGCGACGTTCGAGGTCACCGTCGCGGGCATCGCGGCACCCGCCACCGGAGTCCGGGTGCGGCTGACCGGGATTGGCGGCTTCCTGGCATCGGGCCCGACAACCAGGACCATCGCGTTCGTCGCGGGCAGCAAGACGGCGCGCCTGGTTGCGCCGACCGAAGACGACGCCCGGGACGAACCGGACGGTGAGGTAACGGCGACGCTGGTGGCAGGTTCCGGCTACCGGATCGGAACTCCCTCGAGCGCTACGGCTGCGGTGCTGGACAATGACCAGCGCGCGGTGCTCGTTCAGCCGACGGCGCTGGCCGTGGTGGAAGGCGCCCAGTCCAGCTACACGATCGGCCTCGCCAGCGAACCGTCGGGAGAGGTGACCGTCGCAGTGACGGTCCCGGGAAGCACGGACGTGTCGGCAGCGCCAGCGGCGGTGACCTTCACAGCCATCGACTGGCAAACACCGCGCCGCATCACGGTGTCGGCAGCGGAGGATGACGACCTCCTGGCGGATGCACCGGTGCGTCTGGCCCACGCGGCAAAAGGCGCCGACTACGACGGGACAACCGGCGATTCGGTGACGGTGACGGTCGTGGAGAACGACTCGGCGGCGTTCTGGATTGGCGATGTCTCCGCGGCCGAGTCCGACGGCATGCTGCGCTTCGTCGTGTCGCTGAGCGTGGCCAGTCCGGCGACGGCGACCGTCGACTACGCCACGATGGACGGCTCGGCAACAGCGGACAGCGACTATCGGGCCACTGCGGGAACGCTCACCTTCCTGCCCGGAGAGACCTCGAAGACGGTCGTCGTCGAGCTGCACGACGACGACCTGCACGAGGCGGACGAGACCTTGCGCCTAACGCTGTCGAACGCCGTCGATGCGGTGATCGCCAAGGTAGGGGGCACCGGCACAATCGCCGACGACGACAGCGCGCCCGTGCTGGCGGTGGGCGACGCCATGGCGGTGGAGAGTGCGGGCAGAATCAGCTTTCCGATCACCATGGACGGAGCGACCGGCGACAACGTCACCATCGCCTACGCGACTGAAGACGCCACGGCAGCGGCAGGCGCGGACTACCTGGCCGCGTCGGGCTCGCTGACCTTCGCCTCCGGCGAGATTTCGAAGACGGTCACCGTTACGTTGCTCGACGATTCGCGGTACGAGGCGGACGAGACCTTTCGCATGACGCTCGCGAGTCCCGTCAACGCCGTTGTCGACAAGGACGCCGGTACCGGAACGATCACCGACGACGACGAACCCCCGGTGCTCGCCGTCGCGGACATGTCAGCCTCCGAGAACGCCGGCACGATGGCATTCGAGGTCACGCTCCGCGAGGTCGCCGCGACAAGGGTGGCCGTCGACTACGCCACGGCCGACGCCACGGCGCTTGCCGGGCAGGACTACTCCGCGGCGGCGGGGACACTGGCCTTCCTTCCCGGCGAGACCACAAGGACCATCATCGTCCCCTTGCTCGATGATGCGCTCCACGAGATGGACGAGACGTTTCGCGTAACCCTGGCCAATCCGGTCGGCGCAATCGTCGCCGACGACGAGGCGACCGGGACGATCACCGACGACGACGAAGCGGCGACGTTGTCGGTCGGCGATCAGTCGGCTGTCGAGAGCCTCGGCGAGATTGTCTTCGAGATCTCGCTCGCCGGACAAAGCGCGATGCCGGTGACCGTCGAATACGCGACGGCGAACGGCACTGCAAATGCCCAGGAGGACTACGAGGCGACCACCGGAACACTGACATTCGACCCCGGCGAGAGGTCGCAGACGATCATCGTCCCCTTGCTCGACGACGCCGTTCACGAAGCGACCGAGACATTCCAGCTAGAGCTGTCGAGCCCTTTCGGCGCCAATCTCGCCCACGGCGTCGGTACAGGAACGATCACCGACGACGACCCGGTACCGAGGCTGACGGCACGGGACGCAACGGCCTCGGAGGACGCCGGCGAGCTGACCTTCGAGATTGTGATGACGGGCGAAAGCGACAGCCCGGCCACCGTCGACTACGCCACGTCGGACGACACCGCTTTGGCGGCCGCCGACTACGAAGCGATCTCAGGCACGCTCACCTTCGTTCCAGGCGAGAGCTCGAAGACGATCGCCGTTCCGCTGCTCGACGATGAGGTGCACGAGGCGGACGAGACCTTGTTCCTGACGCTGGCCAGTCCCGACGGCGCCACTCTCCCGACCGCGGCCGATGCCGACGCTACCGGAACCATCACCAACGACGACGGCGAACCGACGTTGGCGGTAGCGGACGCCACGGCTTCGGAGGACGTCGGCAAACTCGCGTTCGTGATCGCCATGACGGGCGCGAGCGACCGCCCGGCAACCGTCGACTACGCCACGTCGGATGGCACAGCCACGGCCACACAAGACTATGTTGCGACGGCGGGAACGCTCACCTTCGCGCCGGGCGAGGCGTCGAAGGCGATTGTTGTCCGGGTACTCGGCGACACGCTGCCGGAACCCGACGAAACCCTGCAGATGACACTGTCGAACGCGGCGGGCGCTGCGGTGGCCGATGGCGTCGGCATGGGAACCATCCAGGACGACGACGAGACGCCGCCAGAGACCGCACGGCCAATCGACGACATGGTCATTGCGCTGGGCACCACACGGGATCTGAACCTGACGCCGCACTTCGTGGGCGTACCGACCAGCTATTCGGCACAGGCGGCCAACGAGGCCGTTGGGGTGTCGGTGGACGGTGCGGTGCTGACCGTGCACGGCAACGCGGTCGGTGCAGCCGAGGTGACCGTCACCGCCGCCAACGGCGCCGGCGAGGCGACGCAGACATTCACCGTAACCGTGGTGGCGCCGCCAACGGCCTTGAGAACGCTACCGCAGATGGCGCTATGCGTGGGCGGCGAACCGCGCTCGGTAGACTTGGCGACTTATTTCGACGGCAGTTCGCTGCGCTACAGCGCAATGGTGTCCGACCCGAACACGGCGAGTGTGACACTCGATGGCACGACCCTTGCCGTAGCGCCGAGAAACGAGGGCGTAGCCACGGTGACCGTCACCGCGGGCAACGCGCTCGGCGAGGCGAGCCAAGTCTTCGGTGTCACCGTGGTGAAGGACGAAGCGGAACTGGCGGCTGCGGAAGCAGCCCTGGCGGCGGTGGCGCGCAGCCTTCTCGCGAGCATCGGGGATGCGGTGGCCGAGCGTCTACGCGGTTCGCGACGGGCATCCCGTCCGGCGGCGCAGGACCTCGGCCCCGGGCATCGGTACGCGCACCTCGCCGCGGCACGGTCGAACCCATTCGACGAGCCGACAACGGATTTCGACACGGGTTCCGGTCTCGCACCGGACCAGGGCCGGCAGCAGCTTCGACGCCTGCCCCCCTTCTCGCTATCGGTTGCCGCCGCCGATGCCCCATCGTCCACCGCGTATTGGGTCCGCGGCGACTGGCGCCGCTTCGAAAGTCGCGACGGCGACAACCAACGCGACGGCACGCTGGGCACCTTGCATCTCGGCATCGACAGGTCGTTCGGCAAGGCCGTGGTCGGCATCGCCGCATCGCTCTTTGCCGCACAGGTCGACTACCGCTTCGAGCGCAGTTCGGCGGCGTGCGGCACCTCATTGGGCAAAGGCCTGCTGGAGACCGACCTTGTAGGCGTGCACCCCTATGCGAGTTGGCCGATCGGCCGCGGCAAGATGTGGGCGTTCTTGGGGGCCGGGCGCGGCGACGTGGCGCTTCGCCGCTGCGATTCCGAACGCGGTCAGGAAACCGATCTCGCGATGCGGATGGCGTCGCTCGGCGGTCGCTGGCCACTTGGTCGCGCGTCCACCGAAGGCGTTGCCTGGTCCGTGGTGCAGGACGTCGGCATGGTGCGTTTGGAGACCGGCGACCACGCGGGGCCGCTGCACAAGCGCTCGGTAACCGCAACGCGGGTGCGCGTAGGCATCGAGGCGATCCGGTCGGCCGGGAGCGCGCGGCCGTTCCTAAGTGTCATGGCGCGCCACGACGGCGGCGACGGCGAAACGGGAGGCGGGCTCGAGGTGGCCGGCGGGCTGCGCTACGAGCACCCGGTTCGTCGACTCGAGATCACCGCCGAGGGGCGGGCGCTGGCCGTGCATTCGGCCCAAGTGCGGCGGGAGTTCGGCATTGCCCTGTCCGCGATGGTGCCGCCGAGAACCGACCTCACCGGCTTTTCCCTGAAGGTGGAGTCGCGATTCGGTGCCGATGCGCGCCGATCGAACCCCCTATGGGGCAATGCGATGCCGTGGGACACCCCCTCCAGGCAAGCGCTGGCACGCCAGGTGTGGACCATGGGCTGGGACATCGGCTACGGTTTCAGAACGCACGCCGGGGTTGCGACGCCGTTCGTGGAACTGGATGCGGGGCCCACCGGGCGCGCCGCTGCACTTGGGACGCGCTACCGCTTCGCCGCAGGCCCGGACCAGATCGACATCGAGTTGTCAGGTGGTGTCGAGGAGCGCCTTGGCGGGGTCTATACGCACATCGCGATCCGCGCCGCCCTGCACTTCTAGCGACCACTCGCGACCGGCGGCGTTTGTTCCGTGTGGGATCGGCGTCGCTAGGCCGGAGAAGCTCGGTTGCTGCTGGCGACACCGGCCGGCCTCGGAGTGGCGTGCCGGCCAAAGGACTTCCGGCACTTGACCGACAACGGCGGCACGGCATAGGCACGCCATAGGCACGCCATAATGGTGGCATGGCATCACATCCTTTGAGGCTATGGCATCAGGCGAAGCACTGAATCGAGGATGCGGACGAGACTGCGGACGACGATCATTGCCGACCGGCAAGCCAGCGCGGCAGTCGCATCGGAGAATCCGCCGTGCGAACCCGCGACCGAGAGCCGTGGGACCTTGCTTGCATCCGATCATTGTCACCAAACGCCGTCTAAGGTAGAGTCCCGCCGCTTTGGGTTCTCCGCCTTACGAGGGGCGGCGGCGATGGCCTTCGGCATCCGCACAAAGCGGTTCCGGCTTGCCGACCGTACTTGCCAACTTGCCACGGGTCGATAGTTCATGAATGTCCTTACGGTTACGCTAGCGTGCGGTCTGCTCGCGCTCGTCTACGGAATCCTCGCCGGCCGCTCGGTGCTGGCTGCCGACGCCGGCAGCCCACGCATGCAGGAAATCGCCGGTGCCATCCAGGAGGGCGCCGCAGCCTACCTCAACAGGCAGTACAGCACGATTGGCATCGTGGGCGTGGTGGTCGCCATCGTGCTTTGGCTGACGCTGGGCCACTGGGTGGCGATCGGGTTCGTCGTTGGCGCCGTGCTGTCGGGAGCGGCGGGTTACATCGGCATGTACGTATCGGTGCGTGCCAACGTGCGTACCACCCAAGCCGCCCAGACCGGTCTGAAGCCGGCATTGGCGATCGCCTTCCGCTCCGGTGCGGTCACCGGAATGCTCGTCGTCGGTCTGGGCCTCCTCGGCGTTGCCGGCTACTACGGGGTTCTCGGTGCCGTCGGCGTCGAACAACGGATGCTGATCGAGGCCTTGGTGGCGCTGTCGTTCGGCGGCTCGCTAATCTCCATTTTCGCGCGCCTCGGCGGCGGCATCTTCACCAAAGGCGCCGATATCGGCGCCGATCTGGTCGGCAAGATCGAGGCCGGCATTCCCGAGGACGATCCGCGCAACGCGGCCGTCATCGCGGACAACGTGGGCGACAACGTGGGCGACTGCGCAGGCATGGCGGCCGACCTGTTCGAGACCTACGCCGTGACCTTGGTGGCAACCATGCTGCTCGCCACGATCTCGTTCTCCGGCGCCGACAATCTCGTCGCCGCCATGGAAGCACCGCTTGCCATCGGCGGCGTCTGCATCCTCGCATCCATCGTCGGCACATTCTTCGTCCGCCTGGGCAGTGGCACCAACATCATGGGCGCGCTCTACAAGGGCCTTGTCGTTACCGCCTTGATCTCCGCCGCGCTTGTTTTCGGCGTCACCAAGTACCTGTTCGGCGACCAATTCATGGACTACTTCTGGTGCGCCATCGTCGGCTTGACGGTCACCGGCCTCATCGTCTGGGTCACCGAGTACTACACCTCGACGGCTTACCGACCGGTGCGCTCGGTGGCGAAATCCTCGGAAACCGGCCACGCCACCAACGTCATCCAGGGCCTCGCCGTGTCGATGGAGGCAACGGCGGTCCCGGCCATCGTCGTCGCCGTCGGCATCGGGGTCGCATTCCAACTCGCCGGCATCTACGGCATCAGCATCGCTGCCACCACCATGCTGGCACTGGCTGGCATGGTCATCGCGCTCGACGCGTACGGTCCGGTAACCGACAATGCCGGCGGAATCGCCGAGATGGCCGACCTCGACGAGCATGTGCGCAAGACCACGGACGCCCTCGATGCCGTGGGGAACACCACCAAGGCGGTTACCAAGGGCTACGCGATCGGCTCTGCCGGGTTGGCGGCACTGGTGCTGTTCTCGGCCTATACCCAGGATCTCGATCACTACTTTCCCGAGTTGACCTTCGACTTCACCCTGTCGAGCCCCTACGTGGTCATCGGCCTGCTGATCGGCGGCATGCTGCCGTATCTTTTCGGCGCGCTTGGCATGCAAGCCGTCGGCCGCGCGGGCGGCGAAGTGGTGGAGGAGGTGCGTCGGCAGTTCAGGGAGATTCCCGGCATCATGGAAGGCACGGGTCGCCCGGACTACAGCCGCGCGGTCGATCTCCTGACCCGTTCCGCCATTCGGGAAATGATCGTGCCCTCGCTCCTGCCGGTGCTCGCGCCCATCGTCGTGTACTTCGTCGTCGAGTTGCTCATCGACCAGGCCAAGGCGCTTACCACCGTCGGCGCCATGCTGCTCGGCACCATCGTGACCGGCTTGTTCGTGGCGATTTCGATGACGGCCGGCGGCGGTGCCTGGGACAATGCCAAGAAGTACATCGAAGACGGCCACCACGGCGGCAAGGGCTCGAACGCGCACATGGCCGCCATCACCGGCGACACCGTTGGCGACCCCTACAAGGACACGGCTGGACCGGCGGTGAACCCGATGATCAAGATCATCAATATCGTGGCGCTGCTGCTGCTTGCGGCACTCGGAGGCTGATCGGCGGGCGACCCGTCCGGCCCCGCCAGATCACCCAAGCACGACGGCGTCGCCACTTGGGCGGCATTCGAACCAAGCCGGGAGAAGACGCAAGCATTCTTCAAACGCGCCCGCCAGGGCGCGCGCGTCCCCCTACATGTCGAACGGATCGAGCTTCTTCGCAACAGTTGGATTGGCCAGCACGGCGTAGTCGGGCAAGCCGTCGGTGAACGGCGGGTAGTCCTCGCCGGCGACCAGCGGCGCCAGGTAGCGATGCGCCGCCTTGGTGATGCCGAAGCCGTCGCGGCTGATGAACGCCTTCGGCATCTTGCGCTCGATATTGGCGACCCGTTGGAGCGGGGCATCGCCGAGTTCCCAGCCGTAGGGTTCGTCCGCCGTCCGCACGATCGTCGCCATGACGGCGTTCTTCCCCGACAGCGCGAGTTCCACGGCATGACGGCCAACGGCATAGGCCTGTTCCACGTCGGTGGCCGAGGCGATGTGGCGCGCGGCGCGTTGCAGGTAGTCGGCCACCGCGTAGTGGTACTTGTAGCCGAGCCGGTCCCGCACCAGTCCCGCCAACATGGGCGCGACGCCGCCGAGTTGGGCATGACCGAAGGCGTCTCTCCCGCCGGCATCGGCGAGAAAGCGACCGTCCGCATAGCGGGCCCCCTCCGAGACCACGATCACGCAGTAGCCGAAACGGCGCACGGCGATGTCGGTTCTGGCGAGGAAGCGCCCTTCGTCGAACGCGACTTCGGGAAAGACGATGACGTGCGGCGCATCGTCGCGGTGGCGCTTGGCGAGTCCGCCCGACGCCGCGATCCAACCGGCGTGACGGCCCATGACTTCCAGGATGAATACCTTGGTGGAGGTTTCGCACATCGACGCGACATCCAGAGCGGCTTCGCGAACGGACACCGCCACGTATTTCGCCACGGAACCGAAGCCAGGGCACGTATCCGTGATCGGCAGGTCGTTGTCCACGGTCTTGGGAATGCCGATGCAGGTCACCGGATAGCCTAGGCGATCGCCGAGGAGCGAGACCTTGTGTGCGGTGTCCTGAGAGTCGCCACCCCCATTGTAGAAGAAGTAGCCGACATCGTGCGCCTTGAACACGTCGATGAGGCGCCGGTACTCCCGCTCCCCACCGTCGGCATCCAAGGAAGCGAGTTTGTAGCGGCAGGAGCCGAATGCCCCGCCGGGCGTGGACCGCAAACGCGCGATCACGGCATCGGATTCCCGGCCGGTGTCGATCAACTCCTCCCGCAACGCGCCGAGGATGCCGTTCCTGCCGGCGAACACGGTGCCAATCCGGTCCCGGTTCCCGCGCGCCGCCTCGATCACGCCGCAGGCGGAGGCGTTGATTACCGCGGTAACGCCCCCCGATTGGGCATAGAACGCGTTCCTCTTTGTCATCGACCCGTGCATCGACGGTACTCCCGGGCTTCTGCCCATTGTTGAGACAGCCGCAACGCGGCGAAGTCGGCGGCCCGGATTGCGTCGCCAACCCGTCAGGGAGTGGCGCAAACGGACCGCCGCCCGAAAAGGTAATTTAACGAATTACGCCTATGGGCAACCACGTCCACGAGGGATTGTGCCAAAATCAACCCATGACCGCGTTCCTGCGCCTGTTTTGGAACATCTGCCTGCTGCGCGATGGTCCCGAAGCGGTTCCGACACAAACCTGGTTCCTGAGCACGTTGATTGCGGCCGAGCTGGCGATCAGCGTCATCGTGTTCCGCGTGGTGTGGCCCGAGGTGTCGTCCTGGCTGGGGTTCAACTGGGCATTGATCGGCCTCGCGGTCACCGCATCCATCGCCTGGTTCGCCCTCTACCTGCGCGATCAAGAAGCGCGGTTCCCCGCGACCCTTGGCGCGGTGTTGGGCACCAAGGTGCTGATCGGCGCGGTGGGTTCGCTGATCCTCGCCACCACCAGCGGGGCGGTCGAGCAAGGCGTGGGTTGGGTATTGACCCTCTGGGGTGTCGTCGTGGTGGGCTTCATCCTGCATCGCGCGTTGGCCACGCGGCTTTGGACGGGCATTCTCCTGTCCCTGGTCATAGTGGCCATTGGCTACGTCGTCGCGGCCGGAGTGCTCGGCGGCGCGATCAATGCCGACGTTGGTTCCGGGTAGCCGATCCCGTGCGCCTCTACTTCCTCGGCATTGGCGGCACCCTGATGGGCAGCCTCGCGCTGCTCGCGAAACAACAGGGTCACCAGGTCAGCGGCTTCGACAGGGCGTTCTATCCCCCCATGAGCGATCAGCTTGCCGCATCCGCCATCCGGGTGTTCGAAGGCTTCGACCCTGCCCAACTGCGCCCCAAACCGGACCTGGCGGTCATCGGCAACGCCGGGCTGCCCCGCGGTCACGATGCGGTCGAATACGTCCTGGACAACGACCTGCCGTACCTTTCCGGCGCCGAGTGGTTGGGCACCGAGGTGCTGCGGGGCCGCTGGACGATCGCCGTTGCCGGCACCCACGGCAAGACCACGACCGCAAGCATGGTCGCGCACATTCTCGATCAAGCCGGCCTCGCCCCTGGATTTCTAATCGGCGGCGCGCCGGGCAATTTCGATGCATCCGCCCGGCTAGGGGCGGGTCACTGCTTCGTCGTGGAAGCGGACGAGTACGACACTTCCTACTTCGACCGCCGGTCGAAGTTCCTCCACTACCGGCCCAAGACGCTGATCCTGAACAACTTGGAGTTCGAACACGCCGACATCTTCGACGACCTCGCCGAAATCCAGTTCCAGTTCCATCACCTGGTGCGCGCGGTGCCGTCCAACGGGTTGATCGTCGCGCCCGGCAACGACCGCCATGTCGACGATGTCCTCCGACAGGGTTGCTGGACACCCGTCGTCAGATTCGGTTCCGCCGCTTGGCGGCGCGCAGTGGTCGATTCCGAACTGACGAGCGATCAGTGGCGTTCCACGAACGTCGCATCCGACGGCAGTCGATTCGGCGTGACGTTGAACGCCCGGAACGTGGGATCGGTGAACTGGGCGCTCATCGGTCGGCACAATGTCGACAACGCCTTGGCGGCAGTGGCGGCGGCACGGCACGCCGGGGTACGGCCCACGGACAGCGTGGCCGCGTTGAACTCCTTCAAGAACTGCAAGCGGCGCATGGAATTGATCGTCGATCGGCCGGGGCTCAAGGTCTACGACGACTTCGCCCACCACCCCACGGCCATCAGGGCCACCTTGGAAAGCTTGCGGGCACGGGTTGGCAACCAACGCATCGTGGCAGTCGTGGAACCGAGCACGCACACGATGTCCCTCGGCACACTGCGCGAGGAACTGACGAATTGCTGCGCCGCCGCCGACGAGTCCGTCTGGTTCCGGGGCGACAACATCCAATGGAACGTCGCCGAAATCGCCCGGGCGAGCTTGGTGCCCGCCACCGTCGAGAGCGACGTCGGCCGGTTGACCACGCAGATCGTGGCACTGGACGGCGGCACCGAGCGTTGCACCCATGTTGTGATCATGAGCAACGGCGCCTTCGGCGGCATCTACGAACGCCTCCAGAAACGCCTTCGATAGGTCGCGGACGTTCCGCGTCCACGAGGCGGTCTCGTCTTTCGGACGTGCCGGGCCGGCACCGGGGCGCTCAGAAGAACTCCTCGGGCAATGCCATGACGCTGGTCGCGCCCGCAGCGATGCTACGTCTCAGGGTGAACGTCCTCGGTAGCAGCTTGGCGTAGAAGAACCGGGCCACCTCGGTCTTCGAACGGCGGGGCCCGCCCGCGCCGTCGACGAGAGCCATCCGCGCCCAGAGCCACGCGTAGATGCCGAGTCCGGTCAATTCGAGGAAGTCCACCGAAACGGCTCCGGGCATGTCCGGGTCTTGCGCGGCACCCGCCAGCAGTTGCCGGATCGCTTCGGCGATGGCGTCGAACGCGTCTGCCAAGGGCGCCGAGAACTCCGCAGGCACGTCCGAGCCGCTCATTTCTTCAAGCACCCGACCTAGCGTTTCGCCGCCGTCGCGGAGGACCTTGCGGACCGTGAAATCCAGCGCCTGGACGCCGTTGGTACCCTCGTAGATCTGCGCGATGCGGGCGTCGCGGACGATCTGTTCGACGCCATGCTCGACAATGTAGCCGTGGCCGCCAAACACCTGCTGCGCCATCAGCGCCCCTTCCATGGCGCGATCCGTAACGAAGGCCTTGGCCAGCGGGGTGAGCAACTCCACGATTCGCCGCGCGGCCTCCCGATCATCCGCTTCCGGGCCGTGCTTGGCGCGGTCGAGCATCAAGGCGACGTAGGCAGCGAATGCCCGGCTGCCTTCCGCGAAGGCCCGCTGAGTCAACAGCATCCGGCGGACATCGGGGTGGACGAGGATCGAGTCGGCGTCGGCGGACGGGTTGTTCGGCCCCGTGGCGGCGCGTCCCTGGAGACGATCCCGCGCATAGGCCGTGGCGTTCTGAAGGGCCAGTTCGGCGAGCCCCAGGCCTTGGATGCCCACCGCCAGGCGGGCATGGTTCATCATCGTGAACATGTTGGCGAGCCCCCGGTTCGGTGCACCGATGAGATAGCCGGTGGCGCCGTCGTAGTCGATGACCGAGGTCGCGCTGCCGCGGATGCCCATTTTGTGCTCGATGGAAGCGCTCGCGAAGCCATTGCGGCTTGTGTCGGGCAGGAACTTCGGCACCAGCAACAGGGATATGCCGCGGCTGCCCGCAGGCGAGTCGGGCAGCTTTGCCAGCACCAGGTGAACGATGTTGTCCGCAAGGTCGTGTTCGCCGCTGGTAATGAATATCTTGGTGCCGGTGACCTTGTAGACGCCGTCGACAGCCGGTACGGCCCGAGTGCGGATCATCCCGAGGTCGGTACCCGCGTGGGCCTCGGTCAACGCCATGGCTGCGGTCCACTCGCCGCTGTATAGCCGCGGCAGGTAGGTGCGCTTCATCACCTCGTCGCCGTGCGTGTCGATGCAGACGGCGGCGCCGACGGTCAGGGCACCGTACAGGTAGAGGCCCGGGTTGGCGCTCCAGAACATCTCCTCGAGCGGCACCGCGAGCATCTTGGGCAAACCCTGTCCCGCGTAGGCCGGATTGCCGGATATTCCGAACCATCCGCCGTCGGCCAGCGCCCGGAACGCGTCCTTGAAGCCCGCCGGGGCCGTTACCCGACCGTCGCGCCAATGCGCGCCTTCCGCGTCGCCCGCCTGGTAGAGCGGCGCCAGCACGTCCGCCGCAAGTTTGCCGCCCTCGGCCAGCACGGCGAGCGCAAGCGCCTTGTCGAGGTCCGCGAAAGCAGGCATGCGTGCCCACACCGCGTCTGCTTCGAGCAGGTCGAACAGCACGAACGCCATATCATCCAGCGGTGGCGAGTATGCGAGCATTCGAGAATCCCGAGAGCGGTGCCCCGATCGACCTGCCGAGTGTACGAGCATTCGCGTCAGTTTGGGGTCCGGATTGATTATCATCGCCGCATGGTCCTGCGCACGTTCACACTGTTGGGGGTCGTCGCCAGCATGGTGGGCGGCGTGTGCATTGGCATCGGTGTGTTCTGGAGTACCACCTACTACAGCAACGAAACGCGACAGGAGCGCATGCTGGTGTCCATCGCGCGCGAAATCCACGAGCACTATGTCGAGGAAGTGCCGGATAGAAGCCTGGTGGACAACGCCATCCGCGGCATGGTCCAGGGGCTCGACGATCACTCGACATTTCTCGATGTGGACGCCTTGCTGGCACTCGAGGAGGACACCCGCGGCCGGTTCGGCGGCATCGGCATCGAAGTCGGCATGGTGGACGGCTTCGTCACGGTGTTGAGTCCGCTCGACGGCACGCCCGCTGCGCGCGCCGGAATCGCCGCAGGCGACCGGATCGTCGAGGTGGATCACGAATCGCTGAAGGGACGTACGCTGACCGAAGCCATCGGCGGGGTCCGTGGCAAGGTCGGCACGGTCGTCCACCTGCGCGTTCGCCGCGTGACCTTGGGCGAGACGTTGGACTTCGATGTCACCCGCGATCTGATCGCGAGCGTCACGGGCAGGATGCTGTCGCCGACTCACGGCTATGTGCGAATCGCCCAGTTCGACAGAACCACCGGGGACGATCTCGCCATGATGGTCGCCGACCTGCAACGCGACGGCCCGCTCGGCGGCCTGGTTCTGGATCTGCGCAACAATCCGGGAGGCCTCCTGGAGGCGGCCGTCGACGTCGCCGATGCGTTCCTGTCCGGCGGCTTGATCGTCTCTACCGAAGGCCGACTGCCCGACAACCGCCAGGACCTGTATGCGGATGCCGATGACCTCGTCGGCGGCGCTCCGCTCGCCGTGCTCATCAACGGTCGTTCCGCATCGGCCTCGGAGGTCGTCGCGGGTGCCCTGCAGGACCGCGACCGCGCTACCGTGCTCGGTTCCGAGAGCTTTGGAAAGGGTTCCGTGCAGTCGGTGATGCGCTTCGATGGCCGAGCCATAAAGCTCACCACGGCTCGCTACCTCACGCCCTCCGGGCGGTCGATCCAGGCGGGCGGCATAGAGCCGGACATCCGGTTGGCGCGCGTCGAGCGGGAAGGACGGGAAGACTACGACAAGCGTCTCTTGGCTGCGGCGCTGGACGCGCTCTCGGACTCTGCGACCGCGACCGCGCGCATCGACTAGTGTGCCGCGTTGAGGCTCGGCGCATGAACGCCCAATCCGAGGTCTTCGAACCCTCCGGCCAAGGCGGGCGAAGCCAACCCGTCGACGAAGCCATTCTCGTACCGGTGCTCAACGAGGAAGGGGTGATCGGGCCGTTCCTGGCCGAGCTGGCGCCCCATGCACGCAGCCGGCGGGTCTACCTGCTGGATAGCGACTCCGCCGACGCTACCGTATCCGAGGCCGTGGAAGCTGCCCGCAGAGAAGGACTCGACTTGCGCGTCGTCCGCTGCCCGGCCGGTCTGGCGGAATCGATACGCACCGGTTTGACGAACTCGACCGAAGCTCGAATCGCGGTGCTCGATGGCGACGGCCAGCACGAACCCGATGTCGTCGCCGCCCTCTTCGATGCGGTGCGGTCGGAGGCCGACCTGGCCGTGGGGTCGCGCGCAGTGCCCGGGGCATCGGTGGCGGACGACTGGCCGTGGTACCGGTCCTGGGGTTCGCGCGCGTTGTCGTGGATCGCGCGGCTCGCAGCCCGACACCACCGTGTGCGCGACCCCTTGACGGGGTGCTTCGCGCTCAGGCGGGAGGCGTGGACCCGGGTCGCGCCCCGCTTCGAGACCGGGGGCTACAAGTTCCTGCTGGACTTCCTGGCCGCCTCGCAGGGGCGATTGGCCGTGGCGGAGGCGCCGTTGACGTTCAAGGCAAGGGCCGCTGGCGCCAGCAAGATGTCTCCTCGTGTGCTCTGGGAACTGTTGATCTCGTTGGAATACTGCGTGTTGCGCGGGCGAATTCGGCGACGCTGGCTGGGGTTCGCGAGCGTTGGTCTCATGGGCTTGGCCACCGACACCGTGCTCACCGGGCTCCTCGTCACGGTGGCGGGTGTTCCCTTCGCGTGGGCGCGGCCGCTGCCGGTACTCGTCGCGATGACGCAAAACTACGCCCTGAACAACCGTTTCACGTTCGCCGATGCGCGCCGCAGCGGCACGAGCGCGCTGGCATCCGGCTGGGTGCTCTACGTCGCCTGCCAAGTGGTCGGAGCCACCGTCAACTGGGCGGTCTCCGTCCACGTCTACGGACTCGGGGTGCCGTGGTTCCTGGCGCTCCCCGTCGGCGTCGTTGCCGGTATGGTCGTGAACTTTGTTGCCGCGCGGCGGTTCGTATGGCCGAAGCGCTAGCGCGCCGCATGTGGCGGCGGCGTCTCGCGGTGCGAGTCGATCGAGAATGCTTGCGCATTCTTTAACGCGCCCGGTAGGGCGCGCATTCTCCCGGCTTCGTTCGAAATGCAACTCAAGTGTCAACATTCGGCGCGCTCAAGGAATCTAGGCGCGCTGCATGTGCATCGGCGCGCCTGACGGCGCGTTTGGGAATGCCTACGCGTTCTTAAACGCGCCCGGTAGGGCGCGCATTCTCCCAGCCTCGTTCGAAATGCAACCCAAGAGTCGACGTTCGGAGCGCTCAAGGACTAGGCAGGAATCGCCGCCGGCGGTCGAAAGCGGCTCTGCTGGCCCAAGCCGACGGTTTAGAGTGCCTCGCGGCAAAAAAATTAGTCACCGTCCAGAAGGCGCTGGCCGTCCGGGAAGTCCAGCGTTCCCTCGTACAGCGCGGAGCCGCTGATCACGCCCAAGAGCTTGTCGGGGCCGAGACCGAGGTCGCCGAGCGCGCGCAGATCCTCGAGGTTCCGGACGCCGCCGGACGCGATGATTGGCGCCGGGGTCACCTCCGCCAACCGACGGGTGGCACCCGCATTCACGCCCGTCAGCATGCCGTCGCGGCCGATGTCGGTATGGACGATGGCGAACAAGCCGAGACCGCCAAGTCCTGCGGCGAAGTCCACCGCGCACACCTCGCTCTCCATCGCCCATCCGCGGGTGGCGATCTGTCCGTCGCGGGCATCGAGGCCGAGTATCACCCGACCGGGGAACGCCTCGGCGAGGGCGTGGAGGAAGTCCGGGTCTTCAACGGCCCGGGTGGCCGCAATCACCTGGCTGGCACCGCAGTCGAGATAGCTTCCTGCGGCATCGAGGCTGCGAATGCCTCCGCCGATCTGGACCGGAATGCCGCCGGCGGCGTCGACGATCTCGCCCACCAGGTTCCGGTTGATCGGCCGCCCGGCGAACGCGCCGTCCAGATCGACCACGTGCAGCCGGCGCGCACCCGCATCCACCCAGCGTTTGGCCATGCCCGGCGGATCGTCGGAATAGGTCGTCGCCGACGCCATGACGCCCTGGCGCAACTGCACGCATTGCCCGTTCTTGAGGTCGATGGCCGGAATCAGCAGCACGCCCTCGCTCCGTGGGCTTACAGCGAACCCTTGGTCGAAGGCGTGTCCGGCGTGCGCGGATCCCGTTCGAGGGCCATGCGCAACGCCCGACCGAACGCTTTGAAGATCGTCTCGGCTTGATGGTGGGCGTTCGAGCCCTTCAGGTTGTCCACATGAACCGTCACCTGGGCGTGGTTGACGAACCCCTGGAAGAACTCGTGCAGCAGATCGACGTCGAAATCCCCTACCCGGGCCCGGCTGAAGTCGACGCGGTATTCGAGCCCGGGGCGGCCCGAAAAGTCCACGACCACGCGCGATAGCGCCTCGTCCAACGGCACGTAGGCGTGGCCGTAGCGGAAGATGCCCCGCTTGTCGCCCACCGCGGCGGCCACCGCCTGCCCGAGGACAATGCCGACGTCCTCGACGGTGTGATGGGCGTCGACGTCCAGATCCCCTTTCGCGTCCACGCTGAGGTCGATCCGGCCGTGGCGGGCCACCTGGTCCAGCATGTGCTCGAAGAAGGGCAATCCCGTGGCGACCTGGGCATCCCCCGTGCCGTCCAGGTTCACGGCCACATCGATGCTCGTCTCCAGGGTCTTGCGGCTCTTCCTAGCCGTGCGGTCGGTCATGCTTGGCTTTCGTCGGCGCAGCAAAGCCGCAGTATACCTGTAGACATTTGGGACGCGGGCTTCAGCCCTTCAGTCTGTCCGCGAGGCTGCCGTAGGGCAGGAAACGGTTGCCGCTCACCGACTTGATCCACGGCGTCAAGTTCGCCGGATAGTCGCCGCGCCCGCGCAGCAACCGGGCGAGGGCGATGACCGGCGACTTGGCCCCCGCATCGCAGCCCGGGATGGTCTCATCCGCCAGGGTCAGCACCCGCAGCCAGGCGACCAGGCGTCTGGAAGCGCGGTCCGAGAAGAAGCGCTCGCGTTCCGCCGCCTCCGCGTTGATGATTTCCCGCAGGCGCGCTTTGCCGTCATCGTCCGCCTCGAGCACATCGCTTCCCGTCGCGACGCCGGCGGCAAGGCGGTCCAGAACGCGGGCGTGGTCGTCGCCCAACCTGGTCGGGGGTTCCCAGGCACCGATTTCTCCGTCCATACTCGTTTGTTGAGGAACAACACCGAAAACGATGGTGGAAGTCTAACCGAACGATGGCCGAACGCGAACAATCGCCCGCGATGGCAGACGAGTTCGCGACGCGTCTATTGGCCTGGTGGGATGCGTACGGTCGCAAGGACTTGCCTTGGCAGCAACCGCGTTCGCCCTACCGGGTGTGGGTCTCGGAGATCATGCTCCAACAGACCCGGGTCGCCGCAGTGGTGCCCTACTTCGAACGCTTCGTCGCGCGCTTCCCCGATGTCGAAGCATTGGCTGCGGCCGATCTCGATCAAGTGCTGCATCTGTGGAGCGGACTCGGCTACTACGCCCGGGCGCGCAATCTGCACCGCGCCGCACGCCTTGTCGTGCGCGAACACGGCGGCGTTGTTCCGGCGTTCGAGGACGCGCTCCGCGACCTCCCCGGCATCGGCCGATCCACCGCGGCCGCCATCGTCGCCCAGGCCTTCGGCAAACGGGCACCGATCCTCGACGGCAACGTCAAGCGCGTGCTGGCAAGGCGACATCGGATCGCGGGTCCCGTTTCGTCGGCAGCGACGCAGCAGACGCTTTGGCGGTTGGCACAACGGCACACGCCGGCGGATCGCGCGGCGGACTATACCCAAGCCATCATGGACGTCGGCGCCACGGTCTGCCGTCGCCGCCAACCCCAGTGCCGGACCTGCCCGGTTCGCAGTGGCTGCGAGGCCTACGCGGCCCGGGACGTGGAACGGTATCCCACGCCGGCGAAGCGACGGTCGCGACGTCTCGAACGACGGCGTTTCTTCGTTCTGACCGACCCGGATGGCGCCTGCTTCGTCGAACAACGCCCGCCGACGGGAATCTGGGGCGGTCTATGGTCGCCGCCAGAACGCGACGCCGCGGTGACCGTGCGCGCCTTCCTGGACAACGCGGGCATCGACCGCGACCTGATCGAACACGCTGGCGCGTCGCCCGGCTTCCGCCACGCCTTCAGCCACTTCGACCTCGACGTCGAGCCGGTCTACGTTCGCCTCCGGGCCAGGCCGCTCGACGTGCGCGACGGGGGCGGCGCCTGGATTCTGCCCGACGAGCACGGCTTTGGCTTGTCCGCGGTTGCCGTTAGACTGCTCGCTGCCACCAAGCCGACGGAGCTGTCTTCGTGAGCCGCAACGTGTTCTGCAAGAAATACCGCCAGGAGCTTCCCGCGCTCGCCGCGCCGCCGCTGCCGGGTCCCGTCGGCGAGGAGATCTTCGCCAACGTCTCGGCCAAGGCCTGGGGCGAATGGCAGCACCTCCAGACCATGCTCATCAACGAGCACCATCTGTCCATGGTGGATGCCAAAGCGCGGCAGTACCTAACCGAACAAATGCACCGGTTCCTCGCCGACGAAGACTACGAGCAGCCGGCCGGGTATGTGCCGCCGTCTTGAGGGGTCTTCTGCGCGAACTCAGGCGCTTGAACTGGGCCGGGCCGACACCTGCGCATACCAGCGCTTGAGGTGCGGGTGCTCGTCGTCCGCCCGGATCTGTATCCACTTGGCGAAATCGACCACGCAAAACGCGGTGATGTCGGCAATGGAGAACGCCTCGCCTGCAACGTACTCCGACTGCCCCAAGGTTTCGTTCAAGGCCGCGAAGAAACGCTCCGTCGCCGCCCGCCCGCGGTCGACGAGGGCGGGGATGGCAGGCACCCCCTCGCTGCCCGAAATGCCCCGGTCGGCGAACATCGGGTTGCCATTGCGGAATGCATCGGCCACGGACAGCAGGCCGTCCCATTCCATGTGTCTCTGGACCGACTCGACGACCGCCTTGGACTGGGCGTCCGTACCCATCAGCGGCGGTTCGGGATTCAGTTCCTCGAAGTAGCGGCAGATCGCCACCGTTTCGTCGATCACGGTACCGTCGTCGAGCACCAGCGTCGGCACCAGGCTGCGCGGATTGATGGCGCGGAAGGTTTCGCCAAGGTTCTCGCCGGACGGAAGATCCACTTGAGCGGATTCGACTTCGATGCCCTTCTCGGCGAGGTACATGCGCACGCGCCGTGGATTGGGTGCCATGGTGTAGTCGTAGAGTTTCATTGTGCCGCCTGCTGCCACCTGCTTGGAAAGCCAAAGCATACCGCGATGCGGTTCAATGGAGTGACGCTGCGCTGGCATTGGGAGGCCGGTTCGCGTTTCATGGGCGCACACGCGTTCACGTCGTGGCATGCATGGAGAACATCGGCGACCCGGCAATCGATCTCGGCACCATCGGTGCTGTCGTCGTCTTCTGTTTCGGGCTTGCGCTGGGCCTCGGCGGAATGTGGCTCGCTTGGAGGATCGTCCGGCGGCTGCCGATCGACGATGCCCGCCAAGCGCCAGCCGACGATGCACGGCAGGACGAGGAGGCGTGAGCCAGGCCGATCGAGACAAATGGGACGCGCGCTATCGGCAAGGCGCCTACGAATCGCGACATCATCCGAGCGCGTTGCTCGAGCAATGCGCCGACCTTCTGCCGGCCGGCGGCAGCTTGGCGAAAACCGGCAGCCTGCCGAGGATCGGCAAGGCCTTGGATCTGGCCTGCGGCCGAGGGCGCAACGCCGTGTTCCTCGCGCGCAGGGGCTTTCTAGTGGACGCCGTGGACATCTCGCCCGTGGCGCTCGCGCAGGGCCGCGCCGCTGCGGCCGATCTCCCAATCCGGTGGGTCGAGTGGGATTTGGACGACGGCTTCGACGCCTCGACCGACTACGACCTGATCGTCAACATCCGCTACCTGAATCCCGCGCTTGTCGCGTCGCTGGTGCCAGCGCTGCGCCCGGGCGGCTTGCTCGTGGTCGAACAGCATCTGCGGACTCGTCGGGAGGTTGTTGGTCCCAAGAATCCGGCCTTCCGCGTTGGCAAGGGAGAACTGGCGCAACTGGCTTGCGGACTCGCCATGGAACGCTTGGAGGAAGGCCTGTTCGAAGACCCCGACGGCGCCATCGCCTCACTCGCGCGCCTGGTGGCCCGAAAAGCAAACCCCCAATAGCACGTTCGGCACGGTTGTTCATGTTGACGCGTTGCCGGCTACCCGATTAAATACGCCGCCCTTCGGCCAGGTAGCTCAGTCGGTAGAGCAGTGGACTGAAAATCCACGTGTCGGCAGTTCGATTCTGCCCCTGGCCACCATTTCTTCATCCGATACGGTCCCACGATGGCGGCAAGGCAATAGCCCGCATTTCTCACCAGGGGCCGTGATGATCGCGGAGGATTTTGGCCCCGTTGTACACAACGGGCACGTGCGCGTGCTCGCGACCGAGAGCATAGCGGGGCCTACGGTTGAGGGAGCATGTGCGCGCACGGCCCGTGTACACACGGGGCCAAAAGACCCGCGAGGGCACGGCCAGCGCAGTCTGCAACCGGCATGATCGTTGGCATCGCGGTCAACTTCTTGAAACCATGAGCTCTTTTGACGCCGAGAAGCGGCCTGGTGAGAAATGCGGG
>JAKZRQ010000135.1:0-15550 GCA_047518105.1 Pseudomonadales bacterium
GCGCAATCAACTCGAAGGCGGCGCGGTGCAGGCGCTCTCGTGGTGCCTGTAAGGAAGCGGTGGCGTTCGATGCCCAAGGGGCGGTGGCCAACCGGGACTGGTCGAGCTATCCCATTCTGCGCTTCAGCGAGGTGCCCGAGATCGAGACCGTGCTCCTGGACCACCCGGAACTCGACCCGGTCGGCGCCGGTGAAGCCACCGTCGGCCCGACCTCGGGCGCACTCGCCAACGCGGTCTTCCGGGCCACCGGACTGCGGGTGCGCGATCTGCCGATGACGCCTGATCGGCTTCGTCAAGTCGCCGCAGGTTGACGCGACCGGCATCGCCATCGCGACGAACCGACTCGGCGTCGTGGTTGGCGTGACCCGTGGCGCCGTTGCAGACCGGGAGTCGACCCTTCCCTGCGCAGGAAGGAGCTGTCGGCGCCTGTCCCGTCGGGGCGGTCCCCGCCGGCCCCGTCCTTCAGGTGCGCGGCGCCACCGCCGTGAAGCTGATCGCCGTAGCCGGGTTTCCCCGCTGTGGCGAGCGTGGTTGAATCGTCATGCCCGGCGGCAAGGAGCAGATATTGGGCGGTCCACAATCCCGAGAGATCCTCGCACGCGTTGTCCGGACGACGCCGACGCTCGATCGCACCGCAGCCGAGTCCGAACGTCTGCGCACCTTGTGTCCGGAAGCCTTGGAGGCGCTCCATCGGGCAGGGCTGTTCGGTTTGTGGGTGCCCGAGGAGGTGGGCGGGTTCGACGCCGACCTCGTGACCTAGGTGGATGCTCTGGTGCAAGTCGCCCGCGCCGACATGTCGGCGTGCTGGACACTGATGATCGGCAACACGGTCACAGGGACGATGGCTGCCGGATTGCCGGACGAGGGGCTCGCGGAAGTGTTCGGCGGCGACCGCCTCCCGGTGGCCGTGGGTTCCCTGAAACCGTCGGGACGGGCGGAACGCATCGCCGACGGCTTCGGCGTGACGGGCAAATGGGGCTTCGGCAGCGGCATTCGACACGCCGATTGGATCGTCGCCAACTGCCTCACCCGAGAGGAGAAGCCGCAGGGCATCTCCCTGGTCATCCCGGTCGGGGAAGTGGAAATCCTGGACGACTGGCACGTGGCCGGGTTGTGCGGCACCGGCAGTTGCAGCTACGCCGTAGCCGACGTGCAGGTTCCCGCGCGGCGGGCGATCCACGGGCCGCCACGACGCGGTTCGTTCTTCAACGCCAAGGCCGGCTTGCGCATTCCCATCGAACACGCGTCCGTTTCCCTTGGCGGCGCTCGTGGGGCGCTCGACGAGACGATTCGCTTGAGCGCGACCAAGCGACGTCTCCTGGACCCGGCAACCGTTGTCAGCAAGCAGTCGTTCCAGGTTGAACTCGGCAAGCTCGAAGCGCAGTGGGCGACCTTGCTCGCGGGTGTGCGCGCCTGTGCGGGGGAGCTTTGGGAGTGCGCCGAGCACCAGCCGGACGCCATCGATCCGGCAGCGGAGAAGCTCAAGGCCGTGTGCGCTCATGCCACCGAACAGAGCCTTGCCATCGGCGGCCGAGCATTTCGGTATGCGGGCGCCGGCGCCATCCACGACGTTGAAGCTCTGCAACGGGTCTATCGGGATTTGGTGGTGTCGGCGCAGCATGCGATGGTTGCCGACAGCGCCTACGAGGACTACGCCAAGGTGGCCCTGGCCGGCCCGCGGCCTCCCTGATACGCGCTTGGACGAAGGAAGCAGCGCCGTATGCCCGCAGGTCGCCCATGAGCGAGACGTCGCGAGGGGATGCGGCGAGGTACGCTTGGATCCTTGGCGCTGCGGGGAACACCCGGAGGGAAGGGACCAGCACGACGAACGACCATCCGACCTTCATCGGCACCGTTGGCAACGGCCTGCGGGTGGCTGGGGGCGCACCCGAAACCCCTGACCGCGGCCAGTATCTTGGGCTACCTCTATCTCAGCGAGGACGGCGGCGACACGTGGACCAAGCGGCGCAAGGAGTTCGGCCATGTCCGCACGTTCGCGGTGACGCCGAGGTGGCGGATGCTACAGGGAACGTCGACACTACGACTTCACCGATACCAAGACGCATGAACGCCGCCGTGTTCGTCAAGAACAGCCTTTGCGCGGGTGGTCGAATCAAACGCGCGGTGGTGCAGTACAAATCTGGACTAGATGGGCCCAACTTGCGTCCTGTCCTGCTTCCACCGAGAGGACCTTTTCCATGGCTTTGCAAGTAACTGAATTTTTTGGATACGCGCCTCTTGATCCCGCTGCCGCACGAAATGTGGCGGGGAAGCGGTGTCCGTTCGTGAACAGAAACTGTATCAAGCCCAGACATGGGGCGTGTTCGGTGCGGCAGTTGTCCCAACCAGCCCAGTCATCTGCTGCCCTAATCGGATGTATCAGACGAATTTCAAGATCCTGGCAGAGATATCAGCGGAGGTCTTCGGACAGGGAGCGGTACTCGTGCGACCCGTGGACGTGGCGGCGCGGGTCGCGACCGGCTCGATGACCGGTCGTGAGGTCGCGGTCTTGGGCGCTATTGCGGGCAGGAACTGCCCTTGCCGCGTCCTCGAGATGTGACCGGGGCGGAAAGCCGCAAGTACTATGTCGACTAATGTCGACTGGATTCTGGCGAAGCTGGATAGCGGCAGCGACCTCGTCGAGCTGATTGCGGTCGAGGTGCAGACGGTCGATACGACCGGCAACTACAGTGACCAAGTGCAGTCGTTCTTTGCTAGGCACGCGTACACCGATCAGCAGAATCGGACCCCCGGCTACAGCAATGCGGGGATCAATTGGGAGAACGTCAACAAGCGCATCTTGCCGCAGCTCATCTATAAAGGGCATGTGCTTCGGCGGGAGACCAAGTGTACGAAGGGCCTCTACTTTGTGTGCCCTAAACAGGTCTACGATCGAATTCGTGATCGGCTCGGAGGGAACCTACACACCTATCATCCGAGCACCGGAACGATCACGTTCCGAAGCTACGAGTTGGGCCCGAGGCCGCCTTCGGGTATGCATCGGAACATGGTACTTTCCGGGCAGTTCACGACGACGGTGGATCAAGTCGCTCTCGCTTTCACGTCGCCGATGAATCTTCCGGATCAGAATGTGTATGAGGCGGCGATCAACGCTGCTCTCGAGGAGTAGTCTCAAGACGTCCGGGGAGCGACGGCATGGTCATGCGCGGGCGCTTCATACCGGGCCGGCTTTCGGATGCCACCTCGACAAGGGCTTGTCCTACCTGCTTCGCCAAGAGCGGGGGAACGGCGTTTCCGACTTGAACGTACTGCTCTGTGCGCGGTCCCGCGAACTGGGACCAATCTGGGAAGGATTGCAGTCGGGCGGCCTCGCGCACGGTTAGAACGCGATCCTGCTCCGGGTGGATGTAAGCTCCCCAATGTAGGTCGCACTTCGTGAGAATCGTCGAGGAGAGCCCATCCTTGCGGAGCCGACCGTAGCGCTTGGTGTGGTCACAGCGGCGGGCCCGTCTCATACCTGCGGGCAACAGATCAACGGGAACGTCGCGCCAACTCCCTCCTTCAGGTATGTACTCCATGCGCTTGAGGTTGATTGGTGCAAGTCGGGGGGCAACGTGGTTGGCAACCTGCGTGGCGTTGGCGCGAAGGTACAACTGGTACTTGGACTTGGGGACCGTGGGATAGTGCACGGGTTGATCCGGAACCTCGCCGTTCGTGAGCGGCGGAAGATCCTCGATGGCGTCCCATACGGTGACAAAAGGTTTGAGGCCGGGGCCATGGGTGGGCGCTGGCCAGCGGTTCGGTAAGCCGACCCGGTTGCCGAGGAAAAAGATGCGGCGGCGCTCTTGAGGTACACCATGGTCCTCCGCGCGAAGAATCCTCGTTTCGACGGTATAGCCAAGGTTTGCAAGGCCGGAGAGGATACTCTCGACGGCTTGCCCGTTGCCGGCCGACGTAATGCCGGTCACATTCTCCATGACAACCCATTTGGGTAGGAGCCCGTCGACGATACGCAGGTATTCGCGAAACAGTCCGCTACGCTTGTCATGCATTCCCCGTTGGTGGTTGTAGACGCTGAACCCCTGACATGGGGGACCGCCGATGAGACAGTCCAACTCCCCCTTCTTGAGATCGGCGACATCTAGCAAGTCACGGGCAGAAACGTCTTGGATGGGGCAGTCCAGAACCTTTGCCTCAGAGTGGGTCGCCGCGAAGGTCTCCACCGCGAATGGGTCAATGTCGTTGCCTGCAAGGATGTGAAAACCAGCTTGACGGAACCCCTCGGAGAGACCACCAGCGCCGCAGAATAGGTCAATGGCTGTCCAGTGCCGATCAGTCACTTCTTCGCGGCCTCGTAGGGGGCATCAGGGGAAGCTGTAATTGGTGGCCTTGGTATCTCCGGAAACTCAGCAACGACTTGCCGACAGATCCAAGCGAAGGATATGCGGTGGTTCTCGGCTAGAGCCGAAAGCGCCGTGTTCCTGATCTGGAAGACCGACTGAGATGCGTGGTCTTGTGGCCATCGTGACTTCCATGTAGTGAGGCCAGCCTGCTGCACACTGCAGCACAACGAACAGAATGATGTAGATTGCTCATTGTGTCAAACAGCGTGTGCTGTCTGGGGGTGGTTTCGCGCGGTAGGGAGCCATGCGACAGCGGCAAGACTTGGGAGTTCGCATCGCTGCCGGTGCTGTCGAACTCGGTAGTCCAATGGCTCGGAATGCACCGAATTGTTCATGAAGACGCGGGTGCCGGACTTGACCAGATCCCGCTACGCCATCCACGCCCTGGACTGGACTTTCCAATACCCGATTTTCAGCAGCACCCAGTTCGTCGCGAATGCTGGAGTGCCAGCCAAGTCTGCCCGGCGACTGCTACATGTGTTGTGCAACGATGGGTTGTTGGAGACGCTTCTTGCCGGCAGCGGTCGGCGATCGGCCATTCTCGCGTTCCCGGTGTTCTCGGGATCGCAGAGGGCCGCGCGTAGGCCGTCAGCTATCGCATTCCCTGCGCCGCTGCGGTTTCATGTCGATCTCGTCTCCTTCGGACCGGAACCATGCCAGGCACTCGAAACGCACCACGTCGCATCTCACTCCTCGCCGCACTCGTTCTCGCCCTACCGGCCCTTGCGGGCGTGTCCACAGAACGTCTCGCCCGCATGGACGACTTCCTCGACAACTACGTGGAGCAGGGCAAGCTCCCGGGAGCAGTCCTGCAGGTGACGCACGCCGGCCGCACGGTCTACCACCGCGCCGCCGGGTTTCGGGACCGCGAAGCCGACGCGCCCATGGAACCGGACACGATCTTCCGCATCGCCTCGATGTCCAAGGCCGTGGTCAGCGCCGCCGTCATGATGCTGCAGGAACGCGGGGCGCTGCTCACTACCCAGCCCGTGGGAGATTTCTTGCCCGAATACGCCGCAACGACCGTGGCAGTGGCCCAGGACGACGGCGGCTACGAAGTGGTCGACGCCGTGCGACCGATCACGATTCGCGATCTGCTCACGCACAGCGCCGGTATCGGCTACGGCTACGGCGCCGCAGCCGATCAATGGCAGGCAGCCGGACTCCAGCACTGGTATTTCGGCCACCGGGACGAACCCATTCGCGAGACCGTCCGCCGCATCGCGCAGATGCCCATGGACGCGCAGCCGGGCGAAGGATTCGTGTACGGCTACAACACGGACATCCTCGGCGCGCTGGTCGAAGTGGTGAGCGGGCGGACCCTCGACCGATTCCTCGAGGCCGAGATGTTCGTGCTGCTTGGCATGAAGGACACGTCGTTCTACCTGCCGCCGCCCAAGGCCGATCGTCTCGCCAAGGTGTACTCGCGAACCCGGGACGGCACCCTGGAGCTTGCGGACGACGGCACGCCGTTCCACGGCCAGGGCCACTACGTGGTCGGGCCGCGGCGCAGTTTCTCGAGCGGTGCGGGTCTACTCTCCACCACTGCGGACTACACCCGCTTCCTCGAGGCCATCCGGCGCGGCGGCGGACCGATCCTCGGCCGCAAGTCCGTGGAACTGATGACCACCAACCATCTGAGCGCCATCCCGGCCGGGTTCGCCGGACGCGGCTTCGGCCTGGGATTCGGGATCGCGTTGGACCCCGGTGCGCGAGGCGAGCTCGGTTCGGTCGGCGAGTTCATGTGGGGCGGTGCCTACCACACGTCGTTCTGGGTGGATCCCTTGGAGAAGCTGACGGTGGTCTACATGACACAGGTTCTCCCCGCGCCCGGGCTGGACGACTTCGGCAAGGTGCGGGCGTTGATCTACCAGGCGATCGAGTAGCCGTGACGTGGTGGACGGCACTTCCTCGCATCGGTCGTGGGAGCGACGGGGGGCGTTGCGCTTCGCCGTGCAGGCGAAGCTGCAGGCGTTGGCGCGCGTGCTAAGGTTGCCGGCTCTTGGGGTCCCAATTTGGAGCAGCCATGGGCACCGTACTCGATGTCGCCGACTTCGCCGCCGCACGAGCGGTTCGTTCGGCCACGCTTGAGGAACTGGGGGTGGCGCCGATCTGCATGGCGCCCGGAGAAGAAGACGCCGGGCACAGTCACACGCTCGTCGAGGAAGTCGTCGTGGTGCAACGCGGAGAGGGCCGGATTCAGATCGAGAACGAGACGTTCGACCTCTGCGCCGGGTCGGTGGCGGTGGTGCCCGCCGGTCAGTTCCACGCCATGTGCAATCCCGGCAAGGAGAACTTCGAAGCCGTGGCGATCTTCAACTCGAACGTCGACCGCGCGGCCGTGGTGCTGAAGACGCGGGAAGAGCACTTCGGCGACGACGGCGAGGAGATGGACGACGAGGCGTTGAAAGCCGAGGTCGCGGCCCTCGGCAAGTCGATTCGCAAACTGCAGCGGCAGCTTGCGGCCAAGACCTGAGCGTGTATTTCATCCGTGCCACAATCGGTGCGTCGAACCGGTAGCGAAGGGCGCAAGATGCGAAAAATGCTGGCGTTTTTGGCGTGCCTCGCGCTTTCTGCGCAGGGCGAGGTCGAGGAGGTGGACGAACTCGGCTTCGTTTCCCAACACGAGATCGACATCGGTGCACCCCCGGCGCGCGTCTTCGAAGCGCTCACGGAGGAGATTGGCGGCTGGTGGGATTCGGCGCACACCCATTCGGGCGACGCGCTGGGTCTCACGCTTGATGAACGTTGTCTATGCGAATCCCTTCCCGACGCCGGCTTTGTCGTACACCTGCAGGTGGACTTCTGGCGTCCCGGCAAGACGCTGCGCCTAAGCGGCGGCCTGGGTCCGTTGCAAGCCCTCGGGGTCGCCGGCAGCATGACGTTCGCGTTCACGGCCACCGAGGCGGGCACTCGGCTGAGCTACCGCTACGCGGTTAGCGGACGAGGCGCCGGCGCTTGGGCGGAACCCGTGGACCGCGTCCAGCTAGGCCAACTGGAACGTCTGGCGCGGTATGTCGAAACAGGCTCTCCGGCGGCGGAACAGGCCGGCGAAAAGGCCGGCTAGGTCAGCCAAACGCTGCCGACAAACGGCCCCGATCGGGCAGTCTACCTTGGCCCATCCCGACAACGTCGCCCCGCGCCACCGGCGGTTGGCATCGCGCGCACGCGCTCTGGGCTACTACGCCCTCTATCTCGCTCCCATCGGCGTTGCCGTGTCGTTCAACGCCGCCTACGCCTACTGGCTGGTTTCCGGCGTTGCCATCGCAACGCTGGTATGGTGGCTGTGGAGCGCAAGCGCTTGGCGGCGCCTCGTGGCACTGCTGCTCAACGGCGCCAGCTCGCTCGCGAACTTCCTGTTGGCGGCTTCGCTCTACGTTCAGGGCACCGGGTTCAACACACAGTTCTTCTACCATCTGGACGGTGAGACGTTCGCCATCGCGAGACAGGCGTTCGCGCCGCTGTTCTTCGGCAGTTGGGTCTATTGGTTGGTGCTCTGCCTCTACCCGTTGTCTCTCCCCCGGGCGCTTTGGATGGACAGGCACCGGGGAACAGGCCGCATCGCGATCGCGGCGTTGATCGGCGTGTTCGCCTACGCTCCGCTGGCATCCTTCCTGGTCCATGGCTATTCGCGGTTGGACGAAGAGCGCGGGGCGACCATTGTGCCGAAGACCCCGCCCCCAGCCATCGTCGCGTCCGCGCTTGCCCAGCCGCGGGACCTCGTGCTGATCTTCGCCGAGTCCATGGAAGCGACGTACAGCCGGCGGGAGATCTTCGGCAACGACTTGACGCCGCGTCTGAGTGCCCTGGCCATGCAGGGGGTCCGGTTCGACGACATGCGTCAGGTGGAACACACCGGCTCCACGATCGACGGCATGGTCGCGGCGCTGTGCGCGCAGCCGCTCCGATCCCCGGCGGCGTGGGCGAACATCAACAGCCTGCTGCCCAATGTCGATGTGCCGTTGTCCGGGGAACTGTGTCTCGGCGACGTGCTCCTGGCGCACGGGTATCGAACGGTCTTCCTCGGCGGCGCGCCACTGGCATTTGCCGGCAAAGGCGCCTTCTTGGGCGCCCACGGGTTCCAGGAACGCCACGGCCGGGCGTCCTTGGCGTCGCGTTTGTCCGACCCGGGCGACGCCTCGGGCTGGGGCGTCCGCGACGACAGGCTGTTCGCCTTCGCGGACGAGTTGCTCGACGAATGGACCGACGACCCCAAGCCCTTCGCGTTGACCGTGCTGACCCTGGACACGCACCACCCGTCCGGCCTGCCGTCGGCGAGTTGCGGCAAGAGGCCTGGTGCGCAGGGCCGGATGGAGTTCGCCGTGCGCTGCTCCGATCGTCTCGTCGCCGACTTCATTGAACGCGTACGAACACGTTTTCCCGACGCCGTGGTTGCGTTGTTCTCGGATCATCTTGCCCACCGAAACGATTTCGCGCGCACCCTTGGAGCCAACGCCGACGAACGCCGGCTCCGGTTCGCCGCTTGGGGGCCCGGCATCGAGCCGCGAGGTGTCCACAAGGCGGGCACGCACTTCGACGTGATGCCGACGCTGCTCGACCTTCTCGGCTTCGAACAATGGCTGCGCCACAACTTCGGCGCATCGCTGCTGCGCTTCGACAGCCCCTGGTTCGCCCTCGGCCCGGAGGCGTTCCCGACGGTGGCCCATACGCTGCCGGCCATGCGCATGAATCCCGGGGAGCAAATCGTCTTCGAAGCGAAGGGTCCGGTGATTCGGGTCGATGGACGAAGGCTCTTGGCGACCCACCACGGGCTCTCGCTCGACCACGCGATCTTTGCGATCGAGTTCGATTCAAGCGGCAACGTGGTGGGCTTTGGCAGTAGCGATACGCTGGACGGATTCGGGCCGAGCGAACGCGCGCACGGGGAGTCCGGGGCAGGCCGTTGGCTGATCGGCGTCTCGTCCAACGAGACGTTCAACCGGAGCTTCCTACCCGATGCCGACGTCAAGTTGACGTATTTCATCGGTCGTTTCGGTGCCGAGGACTTCATCGTCCGGCCGCTTTGGTGGCGGGAAACCGTCGATGTGCCGCCAGCGTTCGATCCGTAACGCGTTCCCGAGCGCCCCAGGGCCGACCCGGCACGCCGCTCGCACGTTCCCCCTCAGTACTTCAGCGCTTCAGCAGCCATCGTGCCTGTCCAGCTCGTGCACCTTCCACGTCCTTGCCCCAGGAAGTGACAAGGCTCTTGGTTGACATGGCGGTGCGTCGAGCCCATCCTCCCGTAATCGCAATGGCGACTCGTCAATATGCGAACGGTAAGGTCGTTCGCCCCACTGCTGGTCGCAGCGTCACTTTCTGCCAACGCGGGAGATCCGCAGGAAGCCTTCGATGCGTGCGAAGACATGATCGGAACAAGCTGCTGGCAGTATTGTGTTTGGTGGTACCTGAGTGAGCTACTCAGTTGGGCTGCCCTTAAATAGATCAAAGGATGTTAAAGATGGGGACCAAGTGTTCAATCGTGTTTGTCATGCAGTGCGCGCTGCTAGTGTGTGGCGTTGCCCATGCTGAACTGGCCAAGAATCCACCCGAAAGACCTCGTTGTACCGACTGGGTGCCCATCACCGTAACGTCCACGGGCGGTCGCGTAGACAGTTTCTTCTCGTCAGAAGAACTTACTTATGATCTCGTGGTCGAGTGCCTTGAGGGTGGTGCCGATCCTAATGCCATAGAGAAAGGGATAAGCCCCCTTACCGCCGCTGCCGCAATGAGCTCCGATCCAGCAATCATCGAAGTGTTGTTGGAGGCTGGGGCAAGGGATCATCTTGCTCTGCATTCGGCAGCGTCGAACGACGATCCTCGGATTGCCGAGAAACTGTTGGCGATGGGGGCAGATGTTAACGCGCGGAATGTATACGGTGATACGCCCCTCCACGCGTTCGCGGCTCGAACCTCGAAGCCGCATCTGATCGCAGCGCTCGTGGGTGCCGGATCCGATCCAGATGCACGGACGAACAGCGGGGAGACGCCACTATCGTATGCAGTTCGCCACAATGACGCACTCGAGATAGTGACCGCGCTTGTCGATGCAGGGGCTGATCCCAATACAATGGACGACGAAGGGACTTCACCACTTCACCACGCCGCCGGCCCCGCCCAAGATGTAGACACTATCAATGCACTGGTAGACGCAGGTGCCAATGTCGGCGCCAAAGATGCCGCTGGAAGGACGCCGATGCATCGGGCGGCCATATACGATACGTCTGAATGCGTAGCGGCCTTGGCGCAGGCAGGTGCTGACCCGAATCAGGTCGACTACGCCGGGCAGTCACCGCTCCACCTTGCGGCTCAGTTTGCGGTTAATCCGCAAACCATAGAAACATTGCTTGCCATTGGTGCAAGCATCGACGATCTCGATGACAGCGGGAACAGCCCGATTAGATTGGCGCAAATGCGCGAAAAGGACTCACCTATCCTAGATGCACTACTGGGAGCAAGTATTGACGATGACAACAATCCTGAGGGATTTGCCCAGTAGGGATCCTAACCAACGTGTGGGATTGCTCACGCCGTCTCCGGGGCTCTCCGCCCGAGCCTCGCCGATCGGAGTTGAGCGGGCGAAGGAAGCGGGGGCAGGTGTGTCTGCTGCAATGCCGTCGAACCCCGGCACCTAGTCGACGATGGGTGAAAGCACAGCTTCCGAACTTCGCCGAAGTCGGCAGCTGACGCTTCCGCCAGGCGTCCAGCTACGTTCCCTCGCGGAAGTCCGAAGCGTCCCCGAGCCCTAACAGGCGCAATGTGCTTCGGTTCGCCGCCGTTGGACATCCCGTAGGCGTTCCAACTCGGCACGGACCTTGCCATAGTCTAATCCCATACAAAGATGAGTATCCATGTTGTCAACGATGTGTTTCGTTGTGGATGTCCATACAGTTCTGGCAGTTCCGATACTCCTATGCCGGTCCGGAACCTGTCAACGACTTTGAGACACTGCCGATTGCGATTTACTGAGCAGTGTCTCCTGTTGTGGATGTCACGGGTGGGTTGATCCAGACGGCTTGGGGAAGGGGATCGGGTTGTGGGATCCCGCGAACGAAGCGTTCGGGATGACGGGTCCAGCCGGCTTGAAGGGTTCGCCCGCGCTGGTCCAGCACGCTCCGGGCTCGATGATGATGGACATCGTCCGGGGTGAGCATCGCGATCCCGCCATGGCGATGCTCGGTGTTGTACCACGGGAAGAACGATCGGCAGAAGGCGATGGCGGCGGTGATGTCGTGGAAGCGCCCCGGGAAGCCGGGGTGATACTTCAGGGTCTTGAACTGCGCCTCGGAGAACGGGTTGTCATCGGACACCTGGGGCGGCTCAGTGAGCGGGTCACGCCGAGATCGGCGAGCAGTTGTGCGGTGCACTTGCTCGTCATCGGCGCGCCGCGCTTCTTCGAGGCCAACTCCCGCAGTGAGCCCTTGCGCCGGGCCTTGCGCCAAGCCGTCAGTCGCGAGCTGTGCAACCCCTCGCGGCGAAGCAGGCGGCCCACCTCGCCGGGCTGTGTGCAGCGCTCCGCCTCCTCCAGGATCCGCAGCCGATACTGCGCGGTGAACTGGCGCCGCTTCGGCTTGGCCACGACCTCCGGGTCCGGCCTCGGTCTTGCGCGGCCGGCCCTGGGGGCCTCGTCGCTACGCTCCTCGACCCCCAGGGCCGAATACGAAATCTCTTTCAATGTCATCGAGTCTCTCTCCGCGGTCATCGGTCTTCACCTCCACCGCCCTACAGTAATTCCAAAGGTTGCTCGTGTCTCAGTGATGTTGGCAGAGAGGGATGCGCACGTACCCGAAGTGTCCGGCAGCGGATCGTTCCTCGCCCGCGACGCGGTGTTGGCAGGGTGTTGATTCAAAGATAAGTCCGCAATCAACAACGTTGATCGGGGAATAAAATCCTTCCTGATTTCAGTGCCTTAAGAATCACCGCGGGTGTAGGGTGCTGAGTGCCGGACAAGATCGAGAAGCCCGTCGATTCACCTGTCGCATAACGTAGTTTCATCGGTGCGCGCGCACGTGCCCCCGCCGACGCAGATCGCCGGAAATGCGCGTTAGAGGTAGGGCGCGAGCAGCGGTAGCAGGTTGGGAGCCTGGTCAGGCGCGTGGAGCCGCTCGAGGCTTTGGATAGGCACCGTACCGCTGAAGCGGCTGATGACCGCCGCCGTCTCCTCCAGCGCCACCGGCTGCGTCTCCGACGTGTTGACGACAATGCCGGCAACCTCCACGTTCCGGGCGCGGAGCATGCCCGCCGCGGTGAGCGTATGGCTCAGTGCGCCGAGGTAGCTTCCGGTCACGAGGATCGTTGGCGCCTCAAGGGCCGCAATCCAGTCGAGCACGGTGTGGTGCCCGTCCAGGGGCACCATCACCCCACCGATCCCTTCGATGAGGGTGACGTCGGCGCCGTGATCGGCGTCGCAGAAGGCGACCAGTTCATCGAAGGGGATTGACCTGTTCTCCCGCGCGGCCGCCATGTCGGGGGACAGAGGTTCCTCAAATTGCCAGGGCGTGATCGAGGCGACTCCGGCGGTATTCGCGGGCAGTCCCAGCGCCTCCAGGAGGATGCCGCTGTCGCTGTCGGCCAACGCGTCGGGATTCAGGCCCGTGGCCACAGGCTTCAGTGCGTGGACGTTGAGGTTGCGCTGGCGCAGTTGGTGGATCAGGGCCGAGGTGACGAACGTCTTGCCGATCTCTGTACCCGATGCGGTGATGAAGAACTTCGTCATTCGGTGTTGACGACTTCAGCGACTGCCGCGGCCAGGCGGTCTACGTCGTCCTTGCGATGGCAGGCGGAGAACGTGCAGCGCAGCCGGGCGGTTCCTTCGGGTACCGTTGGCGGCCGGATCGCGCCCACCAGAAAACCCTGTTGCTTCAACCGGTCGGCGGCCCGCATCGTGCGGTCCGCCGCACCCAGCACGATGGGCACGATCAGGCTCTGCGGCACCGGCGCGGCATCAGTGTTCCTCGGCGATGCGTTGTATGCGGGTCCGGAATGCGTTGACGAAGCGGTTGGCGCGGTCGGCGAGAAAGTCCAGGATCGCCTCGCGGCATTGCGGATCGCGGATGTCGGGAAATTCCGTCCAGGCTTCCACGCGATGCTTACCGTCCTCGGAGTTCCATTCGACCGGCACGTCGAGGTCATTCTCGATCCCGTCGCGATCCTGGCGCAGGCTGCGTGCGACTTCATCAATGAATGCTGGTTCATTAAGTCCGCCGACGGCATCGTTGACGATGTCGAACAGCGCGTTGCCGTGGCGCCCGGTGCGCCGCGTGACCGCCCGTTGCAGGTCCTCGTAGGTCCATCGGCCGAGTTCCTTGGCGTAGTCCAGTATCTGGCCGATGACCGTTCGGCGGGCTTCGGGGCCGTGCCAGAGCTTGGCTTCGAGAACGACGAGCTTGCCTTGCGGCGTGGCATACAGCGCATCGATGTACCCGGCCGGTGTGTAAAGTTCGGTACAAATGGGCACTGCACCGGAATAAGCGCGGTCGATCTCGTCGATGGGCAGCGCCCCTGGATGCCTGAACAGCAATTGCTGAAGCCATGCCTCGTCGTATTCCGCGGAAGCATCGCGCCCGGAAAGCGGGAGGCGCTGCAGCGGTTGCGATGGCGCGCCGGACGGGATCAGGATGGGTGCGGTGAATTGTGAAGCCATGGCGGTCCCTGTGATATATCCGAATTCAACTCAAGTCAAAGGTCGCACGATGTGCCCGTCCGGGGTGACCGGGAGCTAGCGTGTACTGCACTGACGGGGTGTATGTGCAACGGGCCGTGGTGCCGAGCAAGAGAACGACCCGGAAAAACAGGGGATCGTATCTCTTGCCAGACTCAGGGAAAGTTGCTGGCGCAAGTGAGTTTCCCCTCCACGTTGGCTGCGGAACGTATCCAGTCAATGAGTTCCTTGATTTTTCCTTGGCCTCCGGCGTGTAGTTCATCTCGTTCGAAGCGCAGTATTGCAGGATTCTGAGCAGGTCATACGTGCTCTCGATTACGTTCGACCACTCACCGATGAATCCGTGGTTCTTGTGGAAGGGGATGACGTTGTCGTCTTTGCTCATATTCGCGTCCGTGTGATTGCTTAAAGCAACCACAAAATACCCGATGCGAACATCGACTGCATTGGCCGACGTGCTTCCGTTACAAGCTCTAGGTGCCTACGGCAGTCGCCTGCGGGCGTTAGCCAGGTGGGTCACGGGCAGTGGGTACCTGACCGGAGCTATCGGAACGCTTCAGCAAGCGATCAAGCCGGATGAGCGGATTTGGCGCATCCCTCTCTGCCAACATGACCGAGACATCGGCGCCTCTTGAAATTAATGTAGGGGGCTGGAGGTGAGAAGTCATGGGAGGAGAGACAGACACGATGAATCTCAACGAGGCGGGGTCGGCGGCCCTGATGTGCGGGGCTTGCCCCATCCCCGCGTAGAGCGGGAAGACTCAGCGCCACCGCCTCAATCGCGGCGGCAACCGCCAAGCTAACTCCGCCTTGCACTTGGTCGTCATCTGCCGGATGCGCATCGACGAGCGAACCCGAGCCTATGTCGAGCGCCGCACCCGGCAAGGCCTGTCCAAACGCGAAGTGATACGCTGCCTGAAGCGCTACGTGGCCCGCGAAATCTACAAAGCGCTCACCACCCCGTGCTCTACTTGACAAACATGAGAGCGTCCAAGGGTCCCAGTTCACCTCTGAAGCGTTCACCGACGTGCTCAAGAACCACCCCATTGCGATCAGCATGGATGGCAAGGGCCGGTGGGTGGACAACGTGTTCATCGAGCGTTTGTGGCGCAGCGTCAAGTACGAGGACGTGTACCTGCGTGCCTACGAAACGCCAACCGAGTTGCGGACCGGTCTGGCCCGCTACTTCGCTTTTTACAACACCAGGCGCCGTCACAGCGCACTGGACCGACGCACCCCGGAGGCGGTGTACTTCGATCAGGCTAACCGCAATTTGGCAGCCTGAAAACCGTGCAAGATTTCACTTACCGCACTGTCCAATTCTCGGGGTCCATTTCTTCCTGGACCTCGATGCCGGGGCGGCCGTATGGGCCGCCCGGTTTCGTGCACAGGCACGCGGTCGTGGGCGCAAACTGGAACTGGGCGATGCGCTGATCGCAGGCACGGCCAAGAGCCGCGAACTGACGGTAGCGACTCGCAACGTCAGGGATTTTGCCGGTCTGGACATCGATGTCGTCAACCCTTGGGA
>JAKZRQ010000136.1:0-5897 GCA_047518105.1 Pseudomonadales bacterium
GCCGTATGGGCTGTCCTGCTGGTCGGGCTCTTCCCGGTCGGGCGGCGGCTGCGACCTGGCGTCGATTCACACGCATCCGTACTTCACCGAAGCCGACCGGGGTACTCTGTGCCACGGCGACCCCATCGATGAGCAGCTGGCAATCCTCTACAATAACGGCAGCATGGATTTCTCCGGAGCGGACCTTTCCGCCGACAACAACGATGGGGTTGACGGCTACCTCGGGGTGTCCGACCGCTCCTGCGCGAAGGCGAATCGAATCGTCTCTGGTGGCGCGCCGGGGGTGGTAGCGGGAACATGCACGCCCACGCCTTTGCCACATACACCATGGAGACGCCATGAAGACGACGATGTTCAAGACTAAGGGCTGGCTGGCGGCGGCGGGGCTGCTCTGCACCACCGTTTCGTGGGGCGATCCCGTCCCTACCGGGCCGATGTCCGAATACCTTGTCCACTGCAATTCGTGGGTGACCTATTCCGCGGAGTCCTGCGCCCGGCTCGCCGACCGTCTCGCCGCCGTGGAGCGGCCGATACGTGCGGAGCGGCTCGCGCTCCTCAAGTCGCGGAGCGTGCTGGCCCGCCGCGCGGGGCGCGAGGCGGACGACTGCGCGGGGCTCGCCGCCATCTCGGCGGACCATCCGGACTACGCCTATGCCCTGTACTTCCTTTCGCATTGCGTGCCCCCGGCCGCCAGCCAGCCCGGCGGGGAGTCGTCCGTCGCCCTGCTGAAACGGGCTGCGGAGATCGAGCCGGACAACTATCTCGTTCTCGAGCGGCTCCTCTTCTTGGTGGAAGGATTCCCTCCCGAAGCGGCGGGCCTTTCCGGGAGAGTCTCCGATATCGATCCCGGCTCGCTCGCCGCGTACCGGGAAGCGATGTACGAGGCCGGAAAGGCCCGCGCGGTCTGGTGGCAGGCGGTCTTGAAAGACGCCGAACCCGACGACCCCCCTGCGGAGGACCTCTTGCACGCCTCGGTCTGGAAAGGCCCGCTGCGGGCCGGCCGCAGCATCTATGCGACTGCGGTGCGCGAAGGCGACCTGGCCGCCGCAGAGGCCCTTCAGGCCCGGTTACGCCGGGACCTCGGGCTCGACGCGCTCGACTACGGCGCGGAGGGCGCCCGTGCCAGCCTGGGGCTGGCCTGCCATCCCACCTTGTACGGCTACCTCGGTCTGGAGGACGTTTGCCTGTCGGGCGTCGAGAAGCTGGCGGGGCAAGCCTCCGCCGACGGGCTGCCTTTGCCGGGCTACGTGCTGAAGGTGGTAGACCACGCCACCGACATCCTGCGGCACACGGCGTGCGCCGCGAGCAAGGGAGCAAGTCTCGGTGGCAGGTTGACAATACTCCCCGGGGAATGCCGGCCGGAGGCGACAGAGACCGCCGCCGTGCGCCGCCTGCGGGCGGTCTTGGAGCACCACGGCGGCGCGTGGTCGTCGGAGCACCACCGCGTCCACGCGCAGGGGTTCCTGGGTGACGACAAACGCCTTGAAGGCCTGCGAGCCGCGCTGCGGGCGGACGCGGGGAACGCGCGTGCGCGCTGCGACCTGGCGGCCGCGCTGGCTACGCGGGGGGATTCCGCAGGGGCCGACGCCCTCGGCGGCGTCGACCCGGAGTGCCTGAAGCGCGGCGATTTCAGGTGGGGGGACATCCCCGCGCCGCCTTGACTGCGCTCGAAGCCCGCACGGCGCTTGCCGCCGCCCTGCGGGCCAAGGGCGCTTTCCTCTAGTGCAGTCGCCTCGATCAACCGGGCGCGCAACGCCGCTTGCGCTTACGATCAACGGCGTGCCAACTTACGTGGGCAAAGCGGACAACCTCGCGCAGCGTTGGGAAACGCAGGGGTACGGGGCGATTTCGCCGGCCAACTGCTTCGCCGGTGGGCAGCCCACGAACTGTCGCATAAACCACGAAATCCTCAACGCGGCACGAGCCCGTCGGCGCATAGAGGTGTGGGTCCGCGAAGAGCGCCAACCGAATCTCCTGGAGACGCGGCTGCTCCGCGCCCTCAGGCCCCGCTGGAACAAACAAATTCCTTGACCCCTGTCTGGGCAGTCGGCTACAGGCCCCGCATAGCAGGTCCACAGCAACAAGCAACGGCGAAACGCGGCCAATAGACGCGTTCCGACTCCCAGCGCTGCAAAAACGTTGTTCTGTTGCGGTGACGGGAACTGGCTATGTCATCACCTCACAGGGAGTCAACTGGAATGGGGGATCTTGCTGCAGATCGGCAGTCGCGTCTGTCGTCAGGAGCCGCGCTGCAGCCCGTTCGCAAGACGTTCGATCAGTTCCTCGCCCGTGGCGCAGTCGATGATCAAGTCGCCCGCCCGCGCCAGACCTTCGGCATCGCCAATGTCGGCCAGGAGGCCTGCAATCCGCGCCGCCTTGCGGGCGTCGAACTTGCGATCCGCTTGCCGGCACAGCAAGTCCCGTTCTGCACAGAGGCCTCGTTCGATGCCTCGTTCGATGCCTCGTTCGATGCCCTGCGCCATACCCTCGGCACGGTACCGTTCCCTGATAGGCCCGACGGCGCGCCGCGAAGTAGTCCTCCAGCTCGCCGGACTCGTGCAGCCTGTCCACTTCCGCCATGTCGTGAATCTCCAAGTCCAAGCCGATCAGCCGTTGTGCCGTTTGTTGCGCTCAAAGCAGCACGATCTCCAGGAGTTCCCTGAGTGCCGGTGCATCGATCCGCGCCCGCAACGCCGCCACCTGCGCCGGGATGCGTTGCAGCGTCGGATTGCAAAGCTCCGCCAGCAAAGCGGCGGCATTGTCCTGCCGAAGATCGTCCGCCGCCACTCGCAGCGTGTCAAGCGTGAGGTACCCGTCCCCGGCGAACAAGTCGTTGGTCCGCGACGACATCTCGGCCTCGGCGACGATCGACGACGTCGGCGTGACCAGGTCGATCACGCGGCGCGCCGCTGTCCAACGCGTCGCACCCGGGTAGATCATGATCGGCAGCACCGGTCATGCCACGAGTTCAACTCAACATCGCAACGCGCATGTCGTCTCCCATCGAGCGTCGCCGCACGGCGCTTCGTCGCTCGACCCGGTCTTCGCTGATGAAACATGACGATCACTGCCCTTGGGCGCTCTGACGACCCAGTGCCAACCCCGAGCGCCACTTGCCTATAATCTCCCCTGACTTCGGCAAGCAGAGAACGGCGATGTCCGAACCCGCCCTAAGACTCGACCAGAATCCGATCCGCGCCACCTTGGCCTACGCCACCGACGAAGGCGACAAGTACTACTACGAGACCGCTGCCCCCGAGGCCGAGGGTCGGAACATCGGGAGCCGCACCGCCAAGCATGAGATGACCGTCTTCGACGCACGGGAGTGGCACGAGCCGCTGGAATTGGACGTACACGGGTTCGAGTTGATGAGCGACCGGTTGCCGGCCATCGACTTTCTCGACGACGCCTGCGTCAAGCGCCTCTACTACCCGGCCATGGCGAAACTCGCCAAGCAATGCACCGGCGCGGCGCGCATCCACATCTTCGATCACACGGTGCGGCACGGCAACGCGGAGGTGCGACAGGCGAAGGGGCTCAAGCCGCCGGCGAGAGGCGTTCACAACGACTACACGCATTGGTCGGCGAGAAAGCGGATGCGGGATCTGCTGCCCGACGAGGCCGAAGCGCTGCTCGGCCGACGGTTCGCCATCGTGCAGGCGTGGCGTCCGATCGGCCATCCCATCGAGGCCGACCCGATCACCGTCGCCGACGCGCGCACCGTGGCGGAAGAGGACTTCGTCCCGGTACCCCGCAACGCGCCGGGGCGGATCGGCGAAACCTGGCGGGCGCTCTACAACCCGGCGCACAGGTTTTTCTACTACCCCTACATGGCGCCGAGCGAGGCGTTGTTCTTCAAGGTATACGACTCGGCGACCGACGGGCGGGCGCGGTACACGCTGCACACGGCGTTCGAGTTGCCGGATGCGGATCCCGCGGCGGCACCGCGACACAGCGTCGAGATGCGGCTGTTTGCGTTCTTCTAACCCGGAAGGCAACGGACGGACGCCAGCTTGGGGTCGAACCAACCCGCAGGGTCTTGCCAGCGGAGGACAGGTTGCGGAGGATGGTCGCATCGCCAGGTTAGACTTGGAGCCTGCAGGAATCCCGTTCGACCATGATCTTCGAAGAATTTGCCAAGACGAGCTTGTCGTCAACTAAGGACGCTACTTGCGTGTGCCTGCCGCGCTTCGAGATAGTGGCGCACACAGCAGTGTCCAACGCAGGTTACGGAGGGCCGTGTGTTGTCTGCCGGACTAAACGGGAAACTCGGTGTCAGACGAAACAACGTCGGCAACCAGTTCGGAAACGGATTTGTCATATATCACGCGCCAACGGTCGATGATGTTCCTGCCCAACAGGGACGGCACCGGCATCGCATCTGCTGTCGGATGGAGGATGAGCAGCTGGATGTCGTAGCCATAGAGGGTACGCCCGTTGTCGTCGGCAAACGCAAGGCGCGCGCGTTCTTTATAGGTCGGCGCTGACCCTCCGATCCCAAACGACTGGAAGGGGTTAGACAGCAAGTCGTAGTCGACACCTAATGTGGAGGCGTCCGCAGGCATCAGAACGGAACTGTCTGCCCCCGTGTCGAATATGAAAGACACGTTGCCAGCCAGTCCAAGCCTGGGGATGAAGACCCTCGCCGAGACGTACGGCCGACCCGAAGACTCGCCGAATCTTCCGTGCAGCATGTCTACAGAATCAGGGTCCTCTGCTCTCTCTCGATGAAGCGGACAACTGTGTTCGCGCGGGGCACGCCTTGCCTATCCAACGCCTCGAGCAGCGAATCCAGGTCATCTTCAGCAGCTTTCACTTCGCCAGAGCACACGCCAATCCACTTCTGCGCGTATCTCTTCACTAGGGCTCGATCCTTCGACAGTAGATCCGAGGATTTCGTAAAGTCAAGCAAGCTCCTGGCAACATCCCCTGGGGACGTGCCAAGCCAGTCATGACTTTCATTCACGCCTTGCTCCATGCAAATTGCCCTCACGTTCTTGGCACCACAAGACCATGGGAGGGGATTGTATATGGTGTTGGCAATGTGGTGTGAGATGAGTTCAGCGGGTATTGCACCGAGATGTTCGCCATCACTTCTAGGTACCGTCCGCGATGTCATATCCGGCTCGGCTTCCCGTCGGCGCACGCGCTCCCGGTCGCTGAGACGCCCGAGTCAGCTGACCGATGGCGGATCCAGTACCCGTTGGTTGTAGCCGCTCAGAAGGGCGATCGCGTTGCGTTCAATCAGTCCCCGCTCGCTGCCGGGCCCGGTTCGTCGCCCACATCCAGCCACAGGAACGGCATGGCGCCGATCTAGCGGCTGACCTGCGCTTCGAGGTCGGCCTCGGCCGAACTGACGCTGGCGCGGTCGAATCCCAGCCGCCTGGCCTAGCCGCCGCGCCGGGGTCTGAGCCGACGCCCCACGAGGGCGGCGGGACGGTGTCGTTCTGGCGCGCCAACGCGATGCCACCGAGCAAGCGGAAGATCGAACCCCGACGGTTGCCGGTGCCTCGCGACGTGCCGCGATGCAGCGACAACCGTCCCCACAGCGTGCTGCGGCTTCCGGCCTGAGAAGCGCGATTGCGTTGCGCTCGATCAGGCCGCGCTGGCTTGCGGGGCTCGGCTCGTCTTCCACGCCCAGCCAAAGGAAAGGCATGTCCCCGATGTAGCGGCTGACGAGGGCCTCGAGGTCGGCCTCCGTCGACTTCACATCGGCCCGGTCAAGTCCCAGCCGCCTCGCTGCAGTCCCGGGGTCTCCGCCGACGCCCCACGAGGGCGGCAAACCGATGCCCTCGCGGCGAGCCAGCGCGA
This sequence comes from Pseudomonadales bacterium, assembly GCA_047518105.1. Lineage (GTDB taxonomy): Bacteria > Pseudomonadota > Gammaproteobacteria > Pseudomonadales > Azotimanducaceae > VXYL01. Next base: position 5,812 of record JAKZRQ010000136.1, read on the forward strand.
TGCCGAGGAGCAAGCGGAAAATCGAACCCCGATGGTTGCCGCTGCCGCGCGACGTACCGCGATGCTGAGACAGCCGTCCCCACAGC
>JAKZRQ010000137.1:0-4634 GCA_047518105.1 Pseudomonadales bacterium
CCATCCTTTCCTCGATAACGAAATGCCTCTCTACCTCCGACTGGAAGTTCTCTGAAGTGTAGTCCGCATAGTCCTCGCGTTTGTTCTCGGCCAGCTTGCCGAACATCTCGTCGTCGCGACCGATGAATTCGACGATGACCGTGGCGTTCAAGCTCCGTAGCCACTCGACGAAAAGAGAGACCGGTATGTTCGCCGAGACTCGCAGATGGTGGATGAGCGCGAGGCAGAGTGCCATATCAGGACTTCGCCTCTCGACGAACGGGGCGCGCTCTCGGCCCGCCCAGCCCTGGCCGGGCGAAGGGTTTGCCAAGTCCATGACCAGCGGAATGATATTTTTCTCATTTCCTTCGCGCGCCTCGCGGTAGAGAACGTCCACTGCTTCATGGTCGCCGTCCACCGCGACTACAATCTCCGAGTGCCGCGCCGCGATGCGGGAGAACGTCCCTGTATTCGCGCCGAGGTCCCATAGAACGCGCGGACGGCAAACCGAGGTATGCTTCTCTACGAACGCCATCTTCCGCTCGAAATCACCCTCTTGATACGAGTGCGTCTCCGAGTAGCGCGACCAGTCCGACGAGGTCGCCTGACGATAGGACAACCCTGTCACGAGCCGGCCTAGGTCGTCCAGCAAGGCCAGGAGCGCTGTCTTGGGCTGCCTGCGCCTCGAACCAGATGATCGTCTCGCCCCGCCTCGACTCCGCATCCATCCCTCGACCTTTGCCGGAAACCAAACGTGAGAGGGCACGCCCCTCTTGAACCGCCGCAGCCAATAGAAGTACCTCGCCGCCTCTTCCGGTGGGATGCCCTCCAGGCTCGAGCGCAGCAGCGGCTGATACGGTATCCCCAGATGCGCCATGAGCATTAGCGGAATCAGAAACATGGAGCAGAACTGTCGGTAGCCCTGCCAATATTCGCCGTCCTCCCGCGGAACGAATGAGGGAATGTCGATGAAGACCGGTCTGGTACCCACCCATTGAATGTTGAACGGGGTGGCGTCCTTGAGCATCCATCCGCTTCGGACGCACGTTTCCAACAAGTGCAGTTGCAGGAGTGCCGCGTCCTTAAGCATCGAGAAGGGCCACTCATAGGGCCAAGTCAGGAAGTCGACCGCTTCGTGCTCCACGGCTGTCGCCCAGCCCCTGTCCATAACGTCAGCGGCGATGAGGTCATCGGGACACAGAAAGCGCGTATTCACCACATCGCCGTCCGCGAGCAGCCGCCTGAAGAAAGGCTCTGCCAGCAGCCTCTCGACCGTGGCTGCCGCCGGGGCTGTCAGTCCGCGGACCACGCGCCGTCCGCCGGCCCCGTCCCCGACCAGGTAGACCCGCCCGGACGGGTCTTTGAAAGACCCGCCGTCCGCGCTCAGCAATTCGCGCCCTCGTCGTCGGCATTGCCATCCGCGCCGGCCTCGCCCTCGGCATTGCCATCCGCGCCGGCCTCGCCGTCGGCGTTGCCATCCGCGCCGGCCTCGCTGCGTCCGAACAGCCACCGCTTCGCACGCCCGACGTATGACCGCGTCATGTATCCAATGGAGGAGATGAACCCCAGCACCGCGACGATGACGAAGCCCGCCACCCCGGGGTCGATGTAGGCCAGCAAGACCTCGACGTCCCCGGCCGCGGCAGACGTGAATTCGGCGCCCTTGTACGCAAAGGCAGCCAGCGGCCACGCGGAGGCCGCGCCAACTGAGGCCAAGACCAACATCACCAGCAGGGGTCTACTCATACAGGAACTCCTTGTAGTCGTACGAGTGGTCTTCAGGAATGGAGTCATCAACAACCGAGGGAATCCAGAACCTGTCGCGCCTCGGCTCAATGAGAGGACTCTGCCCGTCCGACAGACATTCGATTATCGCATGCACCACGTCCAGAGACGTCATGTAGCCCTTGCGTTCCGCCTCGTCCAACTCCGGGGCGCACCTATCGCGTGGGTACACTCCGCCTAGGATTCCGAACCGGTCTTGCAGGACGAACGCCGGATCATCTTCGATATCGAACCCCCGGGACAGCCACGCCCCGTGGTCGCCAAAGGCGAACAGGATGGAGTCGGGGTCATTGGCTCTGAGGTGTTCGATGATCTGTTCCAGAGGGATGGCCGCCTTGTTGAAATTTCTCTCGAAACCCGCCAGAAATCGTTCCCGATCTTCCCTGTTCTTGTAATCGAACATCCCCGGTGTGTGGCCTGGCAACCAGAGATGCGCAATCACGAACTGGGGACTTCCCTTGTCAACGCCGGATAGTTGCTGAACCAGGAAGTCTCCGCTAGAGAGGCGTTCTGTAGCAGGGAGGCGTTCTGCCCCACTGCTCCAGCAGTAGCCCCAGAATGCCAACGCCCTTATGCCTTCGTCCAACAGAGGGCAGAGCGCGCTCCTTTTGTTGACGGCGTAGTTGTCTATATGCGGTCCCTGCGCGCGACCGAAGTAGGTGTCTTGGTAGATTGAAGTGGTTTCGTACCCGTTCAGCCTCAGGAGCCAGATCAGCGGGCTGAGGTCGTGGCCCGCGAAATAGTTCGGCAGGCGGCGGCTTTCCCTGTTTTCGCGGTAGATATCCTGGTCGAGCGCCATCAACGCGTTGAACGAGAAATTGGTGGGAACCGCGTTGGCGAACAGGTTTCGAAATCGCCGCATCTCCCTTTCCATCAGCCGGTGGAAGTCGGTGGTCTCGATTCCCATGTACTTGCTCATGACGGCCTCAGGGGTGATTGAGTCGAAGCCCACGAAATAGATGTTGGGCGTCTCGCTGAATGCTACCGACCGCACGTTTGGATGGTCTTCCCATCCATCGCTGTAGTAGCCGCTGCCGCCCTCGCCGAACTCGAATCCAAGCGCGAGGATCAACATCGCGAGGAACGACGCCGCAGCCAGCATGGCGAGTCCTCCCCAATAAGATGGGTGCACAACCCTGGAAAACACGTACAGCGCCAGCGCGGAGCCGGTGCACGCCAGTGCCAGCACCGCCCACATCGCGGGATTGCCCACATAAAGCAGGCCACCGGGTGTGCTCATGCCTGCTTGCAGCTCCGGTCCGACTTCCGGCCACGCGGCGGCGGCGACAGCCAGGGCTGCAGCAACCGTGAGCGCGATCCCGCCCCAGCGGAACTCCTCGATGACCCGGAACGCCGAGAAGAGGGTGAACAACGACGCGGCCAGCACCATGATCATCCAGACTCGGTTCGAGGGATGGAACAGCTCGGTGTGGACCACGTATGCCGTGAACACGCCTGCCAGGGTCGCCAACGCCAACGCCGCGTTCGAGAGGCCCCTGCCCCATGGAAGTGCGAGAGCCACAACAAGCAGTACGCCGCTGAAGGCCAATACGCGCAGGAGGACGCCACGCAACTCGAACGGGGGGAAGTTGTCATTGGATCCCGTGTAAGTGAACCCCAGTGCGGCCACTATCAGCAACGTCGCGAACGTGAGCTTGAACGCCCCCTCTGATCCGGCAGCGAGCCGGGACCTCACTTGCCCAACCGCAACGCGCAGGAACTGCTTTCCCCGAGATTCCAATAGCAGGCGACTCCGAACCCAGCGGACATCCGCAAGTGAGACGCGGCATCGTAGGCGGGACTTTTGACATCAGTCAATGGCCACACGCCTCCAAGTAACTGCTCTTGTCCTGTGGACACCTCTACGTCATTCCCAGTGGGTCTGTGTTCACTGCAGGCTACCCGATCTGACACCGGCGCGGATTCTCCGTGTCCTTTACTCCAGTTAGTCGCAGGACACCCCCACAGCCGTCATGACCTCGCGTTCCCTCCCCCGCCCGGTGGGGTTGTTCAGCAGCTTGCCGTTCACCACGAGACTTGACGAGCCACCGCCGTCGAGGTTCAGGGCTTCTTCCGCCCCTACACCGACCATCAATGCCGCCAGTTCCTCCAACCTGGCAGCCCCGGCTCTCACGTTGTCGGCCATCCACGAGCATAAGCAGCAGTTTGCCGTCCGAGGTGACGCCCGCCGCCGTGATCCGCACCCCCCACACCCAAACTACCCCTGTCATCCCGACCACCGCGGCCCGAGGCTTCGCGGGCGCCGGCAGCCGTCGACGGCCAAAGTCATGGCGCAGCTCGCCGCCGGGTTCCGAATCCGAGTCCAGGCACCAACGCCGGCGTACTTGCCTGGTAGGCGCGATAGCCGGGGTACCTGGATGCCGAAATCGACTCGCCGAAGCGCGTCGACGCGATGAACAGCGCGGTTAGCCCGACGAATCCAAGACCCGTCCAATGGAGCCACTGGCCCGAGGCCGAGACCGCGAACAGGTAGAAGACCCACCACATCCCCATCTCGCAGAAGTAGTTGGGATGGCGGCAGTATCGGTATAGCCCGGAGACGATGAATGGCTGGCCCACCGTCTCGCTGGCTGCGATCCGCCGCTTCTTGTCCTGTTGGAAGACCCACATTTGCCGATCGGCAATGGTCTCGCCCACGAGCAGAACGACGAACAGGGCGGCTGCCAGGAGATCGAGCAGACCGAGCGGCGTCTCGGACCAGAGCCAGGCCTAGCCCGCATTTCTCACCAGGGGCCGTGATGATCGCGGAGGATTTTGGCCCCGTTGTACACAACGGGCACGTGCGCGTGCTCGCGACCGAAAGCATAGCGGGGACTACGGTTGAGGGAGCACGTGCGCGCACGGGCCCG
>JAKZRQ010000138.1:0-10312 GCA_047518105.1 Pseudomonadales bacterium
GAGGGGAACTGCTGGGGATGGCCCAAGTACGTGGCGGATGAGATGACGGTGGAACGGCAACGGTCTGAAGTCATCTACGAAGGCAACGTGAGCCTATCGATGGATTTCACACCGGGCGGCGTCGATGAAGCCACCATAAGGCAGTTGAAGGAGAATGGGACCGAAGGCGGCAACACGGTTTCGTTTCACATCGACGGCGGCGGCATGTGTTTGATCAGGCAGGGGCGCGGCGGCGGTCGAGGACGTCAAGGGACCCATTTTGCAGAGTGGGAGCCGGGCATGATCAAGACCTACATACGGCCAGAGGACCGCTGTCCTGGCCTGTTACCACCCGATTGTGTTACCCCGGGCGTCTATCAGAGGTCTTTCGGCACCGGCGGTGGCGAAGGCGTGATGTGCAAGTTGAAGTGAGAGTGAATCGAAACGGGGTTTCTTGGGAATGACATGACAGCAACGTCCTTCCAGATCGAGCCTTGTGGCGGCCGCGCCGCTCCAAGTCCGACAGGCTGCTGCGAGCCCTGACGGGCGCGGCGTGCCTTGATAGGCACGATGAAGTTTCACTAGCGCGAAACTTCTGCGGCGCAAGTTGCTAGTGCGTCTCGCTGCCCGAGCGCGCGCCTAACGGCGCGCGCTAGGCGGAGTTATCGAGTGCGCACGGCCATCGCGTCGTGCAATCCGGCCATCAAGGTGAGCCCCTCCATCGCCGATGGATCGCCTTCTCGCGTGACCGAGTTGACGAGAGCTTGCCGCGTCGCGTCGTCCAAGGGCGGGTCGGTCGACAGTCTGCGTGCCGCAGGTAGAACCGTTTCATAGTCGCAGAACACGCGCAGGTCGGCGCTTGGCAATACCCCCGCACCGACCTCGACGCGGTCGTCGGCAACTCGGACGAACCAGCCGATCTTGCCGGCGCCATCCGGATCGAGATGGGCTGGAGGGTGGGTGAATACCTCGTTGAAGGCGACTTCGACGCCAGCGAGATCAGCGCCCTCGGACTGCCCCAACAGGTACTCGCGCGCGAGCGCGATCCACTCTTTGCTGCAGAAGTCGAACTTGGTCATATCGTTCTCCTTGCCCCGCAACGGCCGCCCATCGCTGCCGTCGGAAAGACCGGACATCGATCCCACGGCCTTGGGCCAGGGGCATCCGGAATCCGCTTGATCTCGGGTCGGCACATTCGCCGGCGCATTCTGGCATAATGTGCCCCGCGCTTGATGCGCACACGCGCTTGATTGCCGCGCCAAGGTTTTCCCCGCAGCCGACCGACCGGTCATCCCTGCATCTCCACCCCGCGCTTGATCACCTGTGTTACCTCTTTTTTAGACCGAGGAGTCTATTCGCGTATGCCTTTACAATCCCTCTCGACACGACGCGTCCCGGCGGGCGTCGCCGTTCGTCCCGCTCGCCGCCCTCGCCGCCACGAAGCCGTGTGCGCCGAATGCGACACGTTGACGACCGTCCCTTTTCGTCCAACCGGTGGCCGGCCGGTCTACTGCACGCCCTGTTTCCAAAACCGCCGCAACGGCCTGCCAGTGGCGGCCAACGATCCCGTGAATGTTGCCCCGACTGCTGTTGAAGCGCCCCTGGACCAAGCCGAGGACGCGGTCGACGTGTTCGCCGACATGGCGTTGAACGCCGCGACCCAGGCGGCAATTGCCGGCATGGGCATTTCGGCCCCAACCCCGATACAGGCCGAGTCCATACCCCAACTCCTGGCTGGCCGGGATCTGATCGGACAAGCCCGCACGGGGTCCGGAAAAACGCTGGCGTTCGCCGTACCCCTCGCCCAGCGGTGCGACCCTTCGCTTCGCCGCGTCCAGGCGCTGGTACTCGTACCGACGCGCGAACTGGCGATTCAGGTGGCTTCCGTGGTCGACGCCTTGGCTTCGCCCCAAGGGTTGCGCGTGACGTCGCTGTACGGCGGTCGATCGCTGCGGCCTGAACTTGCGGCGCTCAAGAAGGGCGCTCAAGTCGTCATCGGCACGCCGGGTCGTACTCTGGACCACTTGCGGCAGGGCAACCTGGACCTGCGTTCGGTGCGATTCCTCGTCCTGGACGAAGCCGACGAGATGCTCGACAAGGGCTTTGCCCACGATGTCGAGGCGATCCTCGGCCGGACGCCGGGAGAACGGCAGACGGCACTGTTCTCGGCGACCATGCCGAAATGGGTGGCGAACACCGCGAAGAAACATCTGCGCGCGCCCGCAACGGCTGAGATCGACCTCGATGTGCAGGCACCACCTTCCGTGGAACACTTGATCTACACCCTCGCAAAAAGTGAAAAGACGCAGGCGCTTCAGACGCTGTTGGACGAGCGGGACGGCCCGATCATCGTCTTCGGCAGGACCAAGCACGGCGTCAGGAAGCTGGCGAGGCAGCTCGACTCGCTCGGCTATTCCGTCGGTGCGCTGCAAGGCAATCTCAAGCAGAACGCGCGCGAGCGCGTACTGGCGGATTTCCGTTCGGGTGCCGCGCCGATCCTGGTGGCGACCAACGTGGCTGCCCGGGGTCTCGATGTCGAAGGCGTGGACCAGGTCGTCAACTACGACCTGCCGGACTCGCAGCAACTGTTCACCCATCGCGTTGGACGAACCGGACGCATGGGCCGCAGTGGCGAGGCGATCACGTTCATCACGCCGGAAGAAGAGCGCAAGTGGCGCGAAATCGAGCGAGGTCTGGGTTGCCGGTTTGTGCGCAAATCCTGGCGGTCAGCGCAACGCGTCGAGGCCGGAAGGGCTGACTGAACGACGCTTGAGTCAGTCGCACAATCGACGGGCCAGCTCGCCGTAGTACGCCGCCACGATGTACCGCTGTGGTACTTTTCCACGATGCAACCGAGACCTTCGCCCTCCGGGGCGCGCCTCGATGTCGAGGCGTCGGCGACGCGCCGGGCCGAGCAACGCCTGCGGCTGGCCGTCGTCCACGCCCGGGCCCTTGACCGGCCGGTGAGGGGGCAAGCGTCGGAGAGACCACCTTGAGCCGCCTCGACCTCGCACTTGCCGGTTTGGCAATGGTGATTGCCGCGACCTCGACATCACACTTGCCGGTTTGGCAATGGTCGTTGCCGCGAACATTCAGGCCCAGACATCCGTGAAGACGAACGACGATCCAGATCTTTCCATCCGCACCGATCCCGGAGAGCGTGTCCTCGCCTACGACTTTCCGCGTTTCCGGGTCGGCATCGCCGAGTACCCGGACGGTCCTACCGGCGTGACCGTATTGGATTTTCCAAATGGGGCGAACGTCGCCTTGGATGTTCGCGGCGGCTCGCCCGGGGTGATTGGCGACTACGGCTACGTCCACGCCATCAGCCTCGCCGGCGGGTCCCTGCTTGGTCTCGAAGCGGCCAGTGGCGTCGCAGCGGGGCTCTTGGCGAAAGGCGGCTACAACGCGCACTGGGAATCCATTCCCCTCGTGAGCGGCGGCATCGTCTACGACTTCGGTCCGCGCGGGAACAGCATCTACCCGGACAAGCGTCTTGGCCGCGCGGCATTCGAGAGTGCCCGACCGAACCGGTTTCCTCTCGGTGCCAGGGGCGCGGGGATGTCGGCAACGGTGGGCAAGGGAATTGGTTTCGACCGCGGCGAGCCGGCGGGGCAGGGGGCGGCCTACCGGGAGATCGGCGAGATCAAGGTCTTCGCCTGCGTGGTCCTGAACGCCGTCGGTGCGGTGTTCGACCGACAGGGCAACGTGGTTCGCGGCCATTGGAATCCCGGTACCGGTGAACGTTCGACGTTTCCGGAGGAAATCGAGCGACGGGTGGACGCCGTGCGGGGTCCGCAACCAGGCAATACCACGCTAACCGTGGTAGTCACCAACCAGGCCGTCCGGGGCCACGACCTAACCCAGCTTGGTCGCCAGGTGCACAGCTCCATGGCACGCGCAATCCAGCCGTTCCACACCAGTACCGACGGCGATGCGTTGTGGATGGTTTCCACCGGCGAAGTCGACTTGGCTCAGTGGTCGGTCACGGCGCTTGGCGTGGTCGCCTCGGAGGTGGTGTGGGACGCGGTGCTGGCGGCGCATCCGTGACCACAGCGGTGTTGAGAACCGTGCGGCACGGGGCCTTGGGCGGTCACGGCTGCGTGGTCTTGTCGGATTCGATGCCTAGCCCGCATTTCTCACCAGGCCGCTTGTCGGCGTCAAAAAGCTCTTGGGTTTCACTGGTTTGACCGCGATGTCGATGATCGTGCCGATGTGCCGATGGCGGACTGCGCTGGCCGCGCCCTCGCGGGTCTTTTGGCCCCGTGTACACACAGGGCCAAAATCCTCCGCGATCATCACGGCCCCTGGTGAGAAATGCGGGGTAGAGGAGCACTTCCGGGACGCAGACAACTTCGACATCGACCGGTATGCCCCGCCTCGGGAAGAACACAAGCAGGCGCACGTCTACGCACCGTTCGGCTTAGGCACCCACACCTGCTTGGGGTCGCGCTGGACGGAACTGCAAATGGTGGTCAACCTGCTGATGATCGCCCATCACCTGGAGTTGGAGATGGTGCCGGCGGACTACGGACTGAAGGTCAATCCGATCCCCAAGCTGAAATCTGACAAACGGTTCAAGTTCCGGGTCGTCCGGCACCGGCACCCGGTCGAATAGTTCGCTTGTCTCGCCGTTGGATGAGGTCCACCCTGTGTGTGGCTGGCGCGTGACGAAGTTCGATGCCGGCGCGGGCCCTTGGGGGTGACGATCCGAAGCTCGTGGAGTTCGCGCACCACGCTCTGTTCCCCTACGACAAGTCCTCCTTGCCCGCGTGACTTGCCACCACGACCCGAATTCGCCAACATCGCCGCCATGATCATCGTTCACGGCATCATTCCGATCAAGCCAGCCCACCGCGACAAGGCGCTGGACTTGGCGCGCGAGATGTCCGAGGTCACCCGTGCCGAGGACGGCTGCATATCCTACGAGTTCTACGTGGGATTGCGGGATCCCAACACGCTGATCCTGCTGCAGGAATGGGAGAACATGGAGGCGCTTGCGGGCCACCTGCGCACCGCGCACATGAAGGTCTTTCTGGACGAGTTGCCGGCCGTGCTTGCGGGCCAGGTCATGACCCGGCGCTATGCCGTCCAATCAGAGTCCGACGCGGCGCCGGAACGCGAAGGTCCGCCGCCGATCATCCACTGAGACCGCGTTCAATGGGTCAGATGTCCGACGACGGCGGCGGGCTTCAGCTTCTCTACCTGCGTGTCATGCCGGCGCCGGTACTCCACGGTGCCGTCCTTCAAGCCGCGCTCGCCGACGGTGACGCGGTGGGGGATGCCGATGAGATCGGCATCGGCGAACTTGACACCCGGCCGTTCGTCCCGATCGTCGAACAGGACGGCGAAACCAGCGGCTTCGAGGTCGCGGTGCAGGTTGTCGGCGACGTCTCGAACCGCAGTCGACTTGATGTTGTTCAAGGCGACGATGTGCACGTCGAACGGTGCTACCGCCGCGGGCCATACGATGCCTGAGTCGTCGTGGCGCTGTTCGACGATGGCTGCCACGATCCTCGATACGCCGAAGCCGTAGCAACCCATGATCGGGGCGACGTCGCGCCCCGAAGGATCCTGGATGGTGACGTTCATGGCTTGGGTGTACTTGGTGCCCAGCTTGAAGATGTGGCCCACCTCGATGCCGCGCACAAACTTCAACGGGCCGCTGCCGTCGGCGGCTTGATCGCCCTCGACGACGTTGCGAATGTCCGCGCGGCGGATTCCGGTGCCGACGTCGCGCTGCCAATTGGCGCCGACATAGTGGTAGTCGTCTACGTTCGCGCCACAGACGAAACTCGCCATGGCAGCGGCCGTGGCGTCCACCACCAGGGGCAACGAAAGACCCACCGGACCAATGGAGCCGATGCCGACCCCAAGCGCCGCTTCGATTTGGGTCTCACAAGCGAACTCGAGCGGTCGCCCAACGCCCTCGATGTGCGACGCCTTGGCTTCGTTCAGGTCGTGATCGCCGCGCAACACCAAGGCAACGAGGCTCTCGTCCGACACTCCGCGGACGATCAAGGTCTTGATGCAGCGGCGGGCGTCGACGCCGAGAAAATGGGCCACACCCTGGATGGTCTTCGCCCCCGGGGTGTGCATCTTGACGAGCTCCGCGACATCCTCATCGTCGGGGACCGCCGTCGCTTCGGCCTTCTCGACGTTCGCCGCGTAGTCGCTAGCGGGGCTGTAGGCGATGGCGTCCTCGCCGCTCTCGGCGAGCACGTGGAACTCGTGGGAATCGCCGTCGCCCATTAGGCCCGGATCGGCTTCCACGGCGCGGTAGTCGAGTCCGATGCGGGTGAGGATCGCCGAGTAGCAGGCGTGCATGGCCGCGTAGGCCGCCTCGAAGGCGTCCTCGTCGAGATCGAAGGAGTAGCCGTCCTTCATGATGAATTCGCGCGCCCGCATCAGGCCGAACCGGGGACGGATTTCGTCGCGGAACTTGGTCTGGATGTGGTAGAGGTTGCAGGGCAGTTGCTTGTAGCTGACGACGACCCGACGGAAGAGATCCGTCACGACCTCTTCCTGGGTGGGGCTGACGCAGTATTCGCGACCGTGCCGATCGGTAAGACGCAGGAGTTCCGGTCCCATGATGTCCCAACGACCGCTCTCGCGCCACAGTTCGGCAGGCTGTACCACCGGCATGAGAATTTCCTGCGCGCCGGCGTGGGCGAGTTCTTCCCGGACAATCCTCTCGATGTTCCTGAGGACGCGCACGCCCAAGGGGAGCCAGTTGTAGGATCCGGACGCCAAGCGGCGGATGAACCCGGCACGGATCAGCAGCACGTGGCTGGCGATCTCCGCTTCTGCGGGTGCCTCCCTAAGCGTCGGGATGAGGAGGTGACTGAATCTCATGTTCCACCTGGTGCGAAGGAAATACGGACCGTGAGTAACGGCCTGTCATACTAACTTGCCTGCGGGATGTCGGTTCCTCAAGCCCGCCTAGGCAACGCACCCCTGCCGCGAGTCAGAGCACCATCTCCTTCAATCGCTTGAGCGGCGTAATCCGCACCTTGGTCGTCGCCGGTTTTGCAGGGATCTCAACCGCTTCGCCGGTGGCCGGATTGCGCCCGATTCGCTTCTTCGTAGGGGGACGTTTTACGGAGCGGATCTTCAACAATCCCGACAACGTGAACGAACCCGCCCCACGCTTCTTGACGTGCCGTTCCATCAGCGTTTCGAGCTCGCGGAGTACCGACCCGACCTGACCTCGGGTGAGTCCTGTTTCGCCCGCGATGTGGGTCAAGATCGCCGTCTTGTTCATCTTGTTGCGGATGGCGGGCGGTCTTTTTGCGGCTGCTGCAGGCGCTGGGGCCTTCTTGGGAGCTGCTTTGCGTGCCATTGACGATTCCTTTTGCTAATGGACGTGTGTGCCGCACCAAGCCGGATGGCACCGACACGCGCGCTTTATATCGGATCGACCATCCAAAGCCAAGGAAAACCGCACCAAGACGGGTCAAAAACGCCAAGAAACACGGCGAAAGCGTGACAGGCGGCATTCATAGTGCCCGGAGTGGCAACGAAATCACGTTTGGCCATGTACTTTTGCCGTGTTTTCATTATGCTTCGCGTCCATTTGCCAAACGGAGTTCGCCAAGGTGCCTATCTACGAGTACGCCTGCCGCTCGTGCGAGCATCGGTTGGAGACGATCCAGAAGGCGAGCGAGGATCCGCTGCGCGACTGCCCGTCGTGCGGCCAACCGGCGCTAAGGAAGCTCCTCTCCGCTCCGGTATTCCGGTTCAAGGGTACCGGCTGGTACGAAACGGACTTCAAGACCGGCGACAAGAAGAACGTATCGGACACGGCCGATGTGCGCGACAATGGCGAGTCGGGCGGCAAGACCGAAGGCGAGAGCAAGGCCAAGCCGGCGCCGGCGGGTTCCGAGAAGAACGTCGCGGGCTCTTCGTCCAAGGACAAGCCGAGCGGCAAGCAGGCCGGTGCACAGACCCCCTCGGGATCGGGAAGCTCCAAGGCCGCCGACGCCAGCTAGCTTGGCTGGACAGACCACTTCAGGAAGGCGGATTCCTTCAATGCGCAGCCACTACTGCGGCGATGTCGCCGCGACCGATATCGGCGAAACGGTCGAGTTGACCGGTTGGGTACACCGCCGCCGGGACCACGGCGGCGTCATTTTTCTGGACGTCCGCGACCGCACGGGCATCGTGCAAGTGGTCTACGACCCGGATACTCCGGAGAGCTTCGAGGTCGCCGATCGCGTCCGCAGCGAGTTCGTTCTGGGCATCCGGGGTCGCGTTCGACCGCGACCCGAGGGCACCGTCAATCCCGACATGAAGACCGGCGAGATCGAGGTGCTTGGGCACGGCTTGAACGTGCTCAACGAGTCGCTGACACCGGCTTTCGTGCTGGACGAATACTCGGATGCCGGCGAGGACGTTCGCCTGCGCTATCGTTTCCTCGACCTGCGCCGCCCGGCGATGCAGGAACGTCTTCGGCTGCGCGCCCAGGCCGCTAGCCACATTCGCCGGTTTCTGGAAGGCGAGGGGTTCTGGGACATCGAGACACCGACGCTGACCAAGACAACGCCCGAGGGTGCCCGGGACTATCTGGTGCCGAGCCGCACTCACCCGGGCGAGTTCTTCGCCCTGCCGCAGTCGCCGCAACTGTTCAAGCAGTTGTTGATGATGTCGGGGGTCGACAAGTACTACCAAGTCGCGCGCTGCTACCGGGACGAGGACCTAAGGGCCGACCGCCAGCCGGAGTTTACCCAGATCGACATCGAGGCGTCGTTCGTCGAGGAACGCGACGTGATGGACTTGGGCGAGCGCCTGATGAAATCGCTGTTCAAGGAAGTCATCGGTGTTGAACTTCCGGACTTTGCGGTGATCAGCTACATGGATGCTATCCGGCGCTTCGGTACCGACGCCCCGGATCTGCGCAACTCGCTGGAACTGGTGGACATCGCCGACGTCATGCGCGACGCGACGTTCAAGGTCTTCAGCGGTCCCGCCAACGATCCTGCGGGGCGCGTGGTGGCCCTGAGGGGCCCCGCAGCCGCATCGCGGCTGTCGCGTCGGGAACTCGACGACTACGTTGGGTTTGTCGCCCGCTACGGCGCCAGGGGGCTTGCCTATATCAAGGTCAATGACCGGGCCGGGGGCATGGACGGCTTGCAGTCGCCGATCCTCAAGCACATGGAACCGGCGACGGTGGAAGCGGTGCTCGACCGCGTTGGTGCGCAAACGGGCGATATCGTCTTCTTCGGTGCCGACACCGCCAAGGTGGTCAATGATGCGATGGGCGCGTTCCGCAACGAGTTGGCGACAGCGCTCGACCTCGTCGAGGATCGCTGGGCACCCCTCTGGGTCACCGGGTTTCCGTTGTTCGAGCCGTACCGAGAGCCGCTTGCCTCCGCGCATCATCCGTTCACCCAGCCGGCATGCTCGATCACCGAGCTACGCCAGAATCCGCATGCAGTGCGGGCGCGCGCCTACGACTTCGTGTTGAACGGCACCGAGGTGGGCGGCGGCTCAATCCGCATCCACGACCCGGCGATGCAGCGTGCGGTATTCGACGTGCTCGGCATCGCCCAGGAGGCGGAGGGCAAGTTCGGGTTCCTGCTCGACGCGCTCGGCTTCGGTTGTCCGCCCCACGGAGGCATCGCCATCGGCTTCGATCGGCTGATGATGTTGCTGGCCGGTACCGACAACATTCGCGATGTCATCGCGTTCCCGAAGACCCAGTCGGCGACCTGTCTGATGACCTCGGCACCCAGTCCAGTGGACGAGCAACAATTGCGCGACCTGCATATCCGGCGCGCCTGAAGGGCGCGTTCGAGAATGCTCCGCATTCTCTACGGGTCGCGAGAACCTAGTGCAAGTGGCAAGTGTAAGGATGACGGTTCCTCAAGAACGCCCGGCGCGCCCTGAAAGGCGCGTTCGAGAATGCCACGCATGCTCTACCGGTCGCGAGAACCTGGTGCAAGTGTAAAGATGACGGTTCCTCAAGAACGCTAGTGCGTCTCGCTGCCCGAGCGCGCGCCTGACGGCGCGTTCAAGAGCGCTGCCCACCGTTGTTCGTATGCAACCCAAGTGTCAACATTCGGCATGCTCAAGGATTCTAGTCGTCAAGCGCCTTGCGCAGATCGCCGGCGCGGTTGGCTGTGGTCATGCTCATACTTGTCGTGGCGTTTGTTCCACGGATGGCAAGCTACGCCTTCAATACGACCGAGGCAACCCAAGCACATGCTCGGTGACGTAGTTCAGCACCATCTCCTGGGAGATCGGAGCGAGACGCTGCAACCGCGCCTCCCGCCAATACCGCTCGACGTGGTACTCCTTGGCGTAGCCGAAGCCGCCGTGGGTCTGCACGGCC